>JANXAS010000009.1:12795-76222 GCA_025062195.1 Armatimonadota bacterium | reverse complement strand
GCACCCTCAAGAAAAATCATCGGTGCTTAAGAGCTGTAACATAGTTTGGCGAAAGTAGCCACCAACAGAGTTTGCAGTATAGAGTGCTGGATAAATTCGGCGCTGAAAAAATTTGCCATCAACCGTTGGCTAAAGCCGGTGGCATGGATAATTTAGCACAAACAAAATTCTGAGTGAAGAGTGTGGGTATAAATGAAATGCCATCAAAGGATGGTCAGCGAAAAATGAAGCTTTGGCGCATAGCTGCCTACATTGCGGCATGCATTGCACTTGCAACTCTCGTCACCCGCCCAACCGAGAGCTACGATATTTGGTTTCATATTGCCACAGGGAGATGGATTGCCTTCAATGGGCGTATACCGACCAAAGACACATTTTCACAGAACGCCACACGCAAGTGGCAGCCACACAGCTGGCTATTTGATTTGTTATCGTTTCACCTCAGCGGACATCCAAGCACACTGCCATCGCACGAGGGCATTCGCAACTTGCTCATAGCCAAAGGGTTACTATGCGGCGCTGCATTTGTCATCTTGATGGATTGCGCCTTCCGGCTATGCGGCAACCAAACAATTTCGTTTCTGCTTTCGCTCTTAGCCATTTACGCGAGCTTGCCATCGCTTGACATACGCCCGTATGTTGTTACTGTTTTCCTTTTCATCTTCTGCCTTCGTCTCCTGCTCTTAATCGGTGAAAATGCAAGTTGGCGTAAGGTCACGACAAATCTTTTATGGCTATTCTTTTGTTCGGTCGTTTGGGCGAACACTCACGGCGGCTTCCTAATCGGCATCGTTGCCTCACTCACATTTGCGTTTGCAACACTAATCATCAAAACGGGCGAGTTAGCTCATCGGCTCCGGCAAGGCTGTGTCGGATTGCCAAAACCGAGTGTATACATGATTGCTACGTTAGTGATGCTCCTTGGGAGCTTATGCAATCCATTCGGGGTGCATGCCCTCACCTACCCTTTCACCTACTGGCTCACTGAAACAAGGTATGCACTCAGTATTGTCACTGAGTGGTTGCCACCGAGTTTTAAGTTGCCATACGACTATGCCTTCCTGATGCTGCTTTGCCTGTGCATACTTCTTCCGACGGCTATACCGTTATCTTCAAGTGCTCAAGCCAACGCGAGAAGGAATTCACTTGCGCTTGCAATCTTATGCGCAATGACGGCAGCGATGGCTTTAATATCTCGGCGCAACATATGCCTGTTTGCAACCTGCTCAGTGCCATTCATAGCGATGATGCTATCCAACGCATGCCAATCCGGCATCCTGTCAAAGTCACCTGCTTTCAACTGGCACTCCATCATACTTATGTCCGCTGTTCTCGTTGCCATCCTATCAAGGCAAGCATTGACGGCACTGCATCACCCTGTGCGCAACGAACTTTTTCCATACGATGCTGTTGAGTTCATGAAAGCAAACTCACTGCCAACACGAATTTTCAACCCATACGGCTGGGGTGGCTTTTTAATGGCAGCATTTGACGGGCGTGTGAAAGTCTTCATTGACGGGCGCGCTGACATTTACTCGGCTCAATTCCTCAGGCGCTACTATGATGCCGAAAACGGCTCTCATGGTTGGGATGAGTTCCTTGACGAGCATGGTGTAGAAACAGCCCTGGTTGATGTCGCAACACCACTTTATGAGCTGCTCAGGATGAGCACAAAATGGCACATGCTATACAGGGACATAACTGGCGCTGTATTCGTGCGCGTTTTAAACAAGACGATGCATCTAATTGAGCGTGCTGAAAGGGACGAACTCAAATACCCAAAGAATGCGTGGGCTTCGTTTTACAGGGGGATGATGTGCGCCGAAAGAGGGCAATACGAGCGAGCCATCTTGCACTGGAAGGAAGCTCTATCTCTCAAGCCCGATTTGGCAGAGGCTGCAACCAACTTGGGATGCGCATACGCAAGGCTAAAACGCTGGAAAGATGCTAAGGAGGCATTTGAAACCGCAATAAGATTGCTCGGCAATGATGCCCCGCAATATCTGCACCGCTACCTGAATGAAGTGATTGAGGCACAGAAGCAACAGTGACAAGATTTGATGCTCGCAGTTAGCCGAAAAGCGATAGTGTCGTCCAAACTTGCTTTATGCCTCACATGCTATGTCGCACCCCTGACGACGGCTTCACTCTGCGCCTTGCTGTGAACTTTGAGCGTCGTTTGGTGTTTGCTCACCATCGTAACGATGCCCGAATTACCACCAGAGGCAAGCCCTAACACCGCGAATGATGCGGTGATGGTTGTTGGAAAGAACTATACCGCCGCAGTGTCGCTCGTTGCAAACGATGGTTGTGAAAATATTGTCTGGGAGCAAACGGCGACGGCACAAAATCTCACACAAGTGATGGTGGCAAAATACCATTCACGCAGCGCCGCAACCTGTAGGTGACCATTTCGGAAACACTGTTGAGGACAACACCTAACACAGCCAATAGCGCAGTGCCATAACTCATCGGTGATGGCTGTATAAATGTCGGTGATACCTGCGCCATCATTTTTGTGTCACGCCGCATCAATCACTTATGGCAATGTGTCCAATTGGCGGAATTAGTCCGTTGGGTGAATGGAGCAGGAAACGGTTACGGGGGTTGTAGAAATGCGACATAAGCTGCTGCTTGATGGGCTATGGGATTTTGTCACCGACACAATGGGCAATTTGCGAATTGATAAACTAAGCGATGCGCTACCGTGGCGCAAAATCAAAGTGCCATCCTTCTGGGAAGCGCAATTTGATGACTTGCTTAACTACGACGGCATAGCCTGGTATCGTAGAAGCGTTGCGCTGCCAAAGGAATGGATTGATGCAATTTCACACGGCGGTATGCGCCTATTCATCCACTTTGAAGCCGTTGACTATTACGCGTGTGTCTTCGTTGGCGAACGAATGATCGGCGAACACGAGGGCGGTTACTTACCGTTTGAATTTGAGCTGCAAAGAGAGGTGCTCAAAGAGTTTTTGCGTGATGGCGAGTTAAAGATCACGGTGCAGGTAATTGACCCAACAAATGACAGGTTGCGTTTCCCCAAGTTTCCAGCCGATGAAATACCAATGGGAAAGCAAAGTTGGTATCTCAATGTTGGCGGCATTTGGCAGAGTGTCTGGCTTGAACTCAGGGAAAGCGTTTTTGTTGAGGACATATTCGTCACCCCGCTTCGTGACTTAAAGAGCGCCGAAATGCGAATAAAGTTTTCACGAGCCCACGAAGAGCCCATGCAATGCGATGTGTTCGTTGAAGATGGCGATGGCAACCTGAAAACGCATGCAAGCGTTAAATTGCCCGTTGGCGAGAGTGAAATTTCGCTTCGGCTCAAAATTGAAGATGCAAAGCCATGGCATCCAGAAACCCCAAACCTATACCGAGCCATCGTCCGCTTGAGCAATGGTGATGAGCAGTCAACTCACTTCGGGTTAAGGATTGTTGAATGCCGGAATGGAAAAGTGCATATCAACGGCGAACCAATTTACATCATCGGTGCGCTTGACCAAGACTTTTACGCCGATGAGATATACCGAGCGCCAAGCGATGAATTACTTGAGCGCCAATTCAAGCTCGCAAAGGAAATCGGCTTCAACTTGCTGCGTTGCCATTTGAAGCTGCCTGAAAAACGCTACTTGGACATTGCCGACAGAATTGGCATGCTCGTTTGGTATGAATTGCCGAGCTGGTCAAGGTTTGGCGAACGCCTGAGACAGCGCATCAAACGACACATCCAAGGGATGGTGAAGCGTGACTATAATCACCCGTCGTTGATAGCCTACGGTATAGTTGGGGAGAGTTGGGGCTTGAAGCTGAGCGAACAGGAACTGCACAGGCGTTGGCTCGTTGAAACTGTTGAGCTGCTACGCCAACTTGATGGCACAAGGCTTATAGTTGATAACTCACCGTGCGATGGGAACTTTCACATCAAGACCGACATAAACGACTTCCACATATACTGTAACTCACCGGATGAGGATGAGCGCTTCTCAAGGTGGCTTGACGAGTTTGACGGTCGCCCGCATTGGACATTCAGCCCACATGGCGATGCACAACCAAGCGGCAGTGAGCCGCTGATCGTCTCCGAATTCGGCATTTGGGGGTTGCCAGATGTAAATGAGCAAGCTCACTCATCGGGCAAGATGCCTTGGTGGTTTTCAACTGGCGGTGGGGCATGTCGTCCTGAGGGTGTTCATGAGCGCTTCTCAAGTTCGCCAATTAACAAAGTGTTCGCGAGCTTGGGTGAGCTTTGCAAGGCTACAAGGTTGCATCAGGTTGAAGCGCTCCGTCACCAAATTGAGGAGATACGCTCACGGCGAAACATTGTAGGATATGTTATCACCGAATTGACGGATGTGGCTTGGGAGTGCAACGGTGTGCTTGACTTTGAGCGACGAGAAAAAGAGGTTGCAAATGTGCTTCGCAAAATACAATCACAAGACGCACTTATTATCAGGCTTACAAGAGAATGCATTTTTGGCGGTGAAATATTGGGCGGGCATGTCATTTTCTCACATTACAGCTCCTTGAGCATTGATGGCGCAAAGCTTCAATTGCGCTTGGTTGATGAGCATGGAAATGAGCTTGCCCAAAATGAATTTGAATGTGCGCGCGTTGAACGAGGCAGCGTCGGTAAAGTGGCAGAGCTTGAGTTGCTGATGGCAGATTTTGAGAAACCGACTTGGGTGAGTGTTGAGTTGCGAATGATGCGCGATTGCAGCGAAGTCGGGCAAACAAGGAGGAAAGCGCTCGTATTGCCGAGCGCATGGAGAAACGAGGGCATTACGGCTATAGGTGCAAAGCGCACTTCAGAGCGGAAGGTTTTTCTTTACGATGTCAACGGTTGGCTGAATGGGCTCGGTGAATGGTTGTATAACTTGGGAACACCAATGGCTGAAAGGCTTGAGGACGCCGATATCCTCATCGCTCCATTCCCGGATAAAGAGTTGTTAAGCATGGTGAGCGATGGTGCAAAGGCACTTTGCATCGCTGAGATGGCAAGGGCAATGCCAATTCCAACCGACGGCTTGAGGATTGTTGACAGGTCGTTAAAGGGACGCTACGGAAGTTGGTGCACTTCTTTCACATGGCTATCAAAGGAGCTGCAACAATTGCTCAACCTGCCGCCCATATTGCCGCATGCAATGCGCCCAATAGTCCCAAGGTGCGTCATTGAAGTTGATCTTGAGCGCATGCGCCGCATCAGCGGTGCGGAAGTTGAGGCAGTCCATTCAGGCTTGTTTGTCGGATGGCTACACGAAGAAGCATATGTTGCGTTAATGATTCGCATCGGCAGCGGGAGACTGCTACTTACGACATTCAGATTGACATGCGCCGTTAATGGCGAGCCAGCTGCAATAGCGATGCTGCGAGCGCTCTTACACGAACTTAGCTGTTAGTGTTGGCTGCCGTTAACACTGTTTTCTTGAACGGTATAACAAGCGCTCTCGGAATTCAACGATGAGCAGCTGACTAAAGTCAAACTGCTTTACGAGGAACCAAAGTGCTCTTCAATCTTTCGCCTCAGGAAGGCAAGCGAGCGCCTTGTGCCATCATCACCGAACGGGTTGCCATCCTCAAGGCTTATAAAGCCGCAATAGACAATAGAGGAAAGCTCGGACATGATCGCATCGTAGTTAACATCGCCCTCACCGACGACCGTGTGCTGATACTCGCCAACTCTCCTGTCGCTTGCGTGCATGTGCCAAACTTTGTGCTTCACTTCGCGCAGTATGCGCAGCGGGTCCTCACCAACCATCAGCGGATTTGAGGCATCAAAGTTGACACCAACTGGTGTATCTTCAAGCCTATGAAAGACCTCAAGAAAGACATCTGGATGGAAGGCGAAGTCAACATCCTTCCAAAGCCTGTCCTTGTAATGATTTTCAAGACCGAGCTTAATTCCCCTTGGCTCTGCGAAATCAAGCAGGCGCAATATGTATCTGGTAGCCCACTCTACGCCCTGTTGCAAGCTCACACCTTCATGTGCACACCCGACAGTAACTCGCACACCGCTTGCACCAAGCACACGGGCAACCTCAACCATTGTTTTCATGTGCTCAAGTTCGTTTTCCCTGAAGCGCTCATCCGGGTGAGTGAAATCGGGGGCGCATGTCAGCTGCGAGACACCAAGTCCATACTGTGAGAGCAAACCGCAAACAGCATTCAACATCTTTCGGTCATACGAAGGCAACATGCAATGGTGCAGCTCAACGAACGAAAGCCCAAATTCAACAGCTTTGCGAAATAGCTCTTCAAGTGATGGCTCATGGCGCTCCGCCATTGAGTCAATGTATCTTACGGCAATCCAAGAGAGAGTTGGCTTACCGCACATCGTTGATTCACCACTTTCCCCACAGGCGAAATATAGCGACCGGTCAGTGACAGATTAATCGCTCACTCTACATACCATGATGCGCCACATTTATGTAACCAGCAACTGTAATGCTTTGAAGGGACACATCCACGCTAATTTTTAGATAGCAGCACAAGCTTGCATTGCAGCGAGGTGAGGTGCAGTGCGTCTATGCTTCATCACCAATGGCAGCGAAGAAGATCTGAAGTTTGCCTCGTCTGAGGGTATACCATGCGTTGAGATAGCAATTCACGATAACCTTGAATGGTGGGAGGGGCGCTACAAAGAGTATTTGAAAATGTGCCACCGCTACAATGTTGAAATTGCCGCCATAGGTTTGTGGGGAAGAAACTATCTGAGCGATGAGGCTGAGGAGAGGGAAAAATGCCTTGCAGAGCTTGCTCGGACAATTGAGCTTGCAAGTGAGCTCGGCACTAAGGTGGTCATAACAGGCGGCGGGATAAACCACAAGGAGACGATACGGCAAATGGCGATGCGCGCTTGCGATTTGCTCGCTCCATTCGTTGAGCGAGCCGATGAATATGGGCTTAAGTTCGCTTTCTACAATTGCCGTTGGGCAAACCACATTATCGGGAGCGAGGCGTGGGATGTTGTCCTTGAGCGTTTGCCAACAGCCGGGATAAAGTATGACCCATCGCACCCATTTTACGAGGGCATAGACTACCTGCGTGAGCTGCGAGACTATGGTGGGCGGATATTTCATCTGCATGCAAAGGGATGCTTGAAAATAGACGGAAAGCGCTTTGATGACCCACCAGCTGGCATGGATCAAATTGATTGGGGCAGTATCTTTGCCATCCTTTACAAGCATGGTTACGATGGCGCAATATCAATAGAGCCGCACAGCGAGACCTGGCTCGGAGAGCGATACTACTTTGGGATAAGATTTGCAAAGCGCTTCTTAGAACAGTTCATAGCACAGTGATGAGCGAATTGTGAGCATATGGGGGCACACAAGATGTGCCAAAAAGTGACTTTAAATTTGGACACAACGATGTCTGCACATGCTATTGCATCACTCACAATGTTTGCGCTTTCTATAGGTGTTAGGAATTGAGCTGGTGGGGTTGCTTTGCATTGGCGGACGACAGCCCGCCAAAAAACGAAAGATGATGGCAGTTTGGCGGCTGCTTCGCATCCAACCTGCATAATTCCTAAATGTGATCGGCTTGCTTTGTGAGCAGGGATTGGCTTACACTCAACTGCGAAGGCGCATATGGAGGTGAAAAAGCTTGCCGACAGTGCTCGTTGTCTACTACAGCCGGACTGGAAACACTCAGGCGATGGCTGAAGCAGTTGCTGAAGGAGTCCGTAATGTGCCCGGTGTCAAAGTTGAACTTAAGCGAGTTGAAGAATGCACCATTGAAGATTTACTTAGAGCTGACGGGATAATCGTCGGCTCGCCAACTTATTACGGCTTACCGGCAAGCGAGATAAAGCGCTTGTTTGATGAGAGCGTCCGCTATCATGGGCAACTTGAAGGTAAAGTTGGAGGGGCGTTTTCCTCGTCAGCTAATGTTGGTGGCGGGAATGAGACGACCGTATTGGGCATTTTGCAGATGATGCTCATACATGGCATGATTGTCCAAGGCGCCGTGCAAGGCGACCATTACGGACCAGTGAGCATTGGGTTTCCCGACGCACGCTCAAGGTCGCAATGCTTCGCGTTGGGAGAAAGAATCGCAAAGCTTGTGCTCAAGTTGTTCGGAGAGGATTGAGCAAGCTGTGAAATCACGGGCTTGAAGTGTATGCCATGCTGAAGACCGAAAAACTTTTGAGCGAAGACGGGCAGGGCAACTTCAGGGGCGTATAAAATGCCCAGTAATGGTGAGCAAATATCGTTCGCTTTTCTCTTGCATTGCTGGCAACATTCACACCGCTCAAAATTCGGTAAAAGAATATCTCACAAGCTGCTTTGGAGATGAGGCAATGCGAATTATCGGCATCGCTGTCGGGGCAGCGTCAATTATTGCCGCAAGTTTAATAGTTGGGCTTGCAGTGAATGTCATCCGTCCGGATGGTATACCATTGCGCTACAGCGAACTCAAAGAAATACTTGAGGAGCGTGAGAAGCCACCGTGGCTTAGGCATCTCCCAAAAGGTGTTGAAGTGATTGAGTTTAAACGGGTGTGGATGCTCTTCATCTCTCGCCGCGCAAAGTTTGTTGATGCACGCTCAGCCACCGATTATGCGAAAGGTCACATACCCGGAGCAATCAACCTGCCGGCAGCTCAAAAGGAGTTTGAAGCCTCATTCAAAGCTGCGAAGGTGAAGCTCCCAAAGGATGCAACCATCGTGGTTTACTGCGCCGGTGGTTCGTGACCACATAGCATATCGGTCGCGGAGCGACTGGCAAAGCTTGGCTACAAAAGGGTGTTTGTTATGCCCGGCGGATGGACTGAATGGGTCTCAAACAAGCGCCCGATTGAGAAGGGGATGAGCGATGAGCAAAGTGAGCATGAATCTAATTGAAAGCTTTCCCGACGAAAAGCCAAACGGTGTAAGCACAACGAACTATGTCAGGCAAGATTGCTGGCGTGCTGAGCATTCGCTGCTGTGTCTCATACGAGTTAGCAAAAAGCTGTTGTGTGCTTGCTGTGTTGTTTGTCGCCCGTAGTCTGCTCATCGCAATCGTCCAAAGAAAAGATGAATAAGCCAATGGGTGGTGCAATTCTGATGGGTTGGCGTAAGGTATTGTGTCTCGTATTGCGAGTCGGGATAGGCAGCATATTCGTCTTTGCGAGTCTGGGGAAGATAATTGATGACCCATTAATCTTTGTAAGCGTAGTTGAGAGCTACAGAGTGCTTCCGGAGGCTTTCATCCCCATTTTCTCCATTGTGCTACCCTGGGTTGAATTCATTGCCGGCATCCTGCTCATAATTGGCTATGCTGTTGAGAGCGCCGCAGCAGTCATAGCGTTGATGCTCGTTGCGTTCATCATCGGAATAACTGTAAATCTGTTTCGCGGCGTTGAGATGGCATGCGGTTGCTTCGGATTCCTTGAAGGGGGTGATAAAATCGGCTGGCACACCGTTTTAAGAAATATTGCGATGCTTCTCAGTGCCATGGTGTTAGTATTTGCAAATGTTCCATTTGCCTCAATTGAGAATTTATTCTCAAAGATGCGCAAGCGCAGTGATGAACATGGTTAGTGAGGTGATGTGCGGTGAAAGCTGATTGGCGATTAAGCAGGCGCTCTTTTATTTCCGCGGTTACTGGCACAGCTATCAGCACGAGTTTGGGGAATCTCTCCACCGGTGAGGAGGTTGTCCCGTTCAAAAAGGCGATATTGCTTGGCATGCTGCCATCGGGCATGCCTCTCAGGGACAGAATTAAGCTCGCCAAGGATGTTGGGTTTGATGGTCTTGAAATTCCGCCAATGGATGAAGAAGCTGCTAAGAAGCTGCGCGAAGTCGCTGAAGATGTCGGGATTGAGCTGCACTCAATCATCTATGGTGGGTGGCATGCACCGCTTTCAAGCGCCGACGAAAAAGTGATTGAGGCAGGCTTGGAAGGGCTCAAGAGGGCGTTGCACACTGCAAAAATTGTTGGCGCCGATGCAGTCCTTCTCGTTCCGGGAATAGTCAACGCTCAAGTGAGATACGCCGAATGCTATGAACGGAGCCAACGCAACATCAAGCGCATACTGCCAATAGCTGAGGAACTGGGGGTAACAATTGCGGTTGAGAATGTATGGAACAACTTCCTGCTCAGCCCGATTGAGTTCGCAAGGTATGTTGACGAGTTTGGGAGCAAACGCCTGCGTGCTTACTTTGATGTTGGCAACATAGTCAAGTTTGGTTTCCCGGAGGATTGGATATTGACGCTTGGAAAGCGCATAGTCAAAGTCCACTTGAAAGACTTCAAGCGTGACAGAAATGAGTTTGTCATGCTCCTTGAAGGCGATGTGAACTGGAAGGCTGTCAGGAGAGCACTGCTTGAGATCGGTTATAGTGGTTACCTGACGGCAGAACTTAGCGGCGGTAATGAAGCATACCTGCGTGATGTGAGCGCACGCATGGACAAAATAATCAAAGGCGTTTAATTAAGCCGGCAAATTGACTGCTATAGCGCAATGTCGTTGCAACATTGCTACTGTTGCAGGTTTCCCCCAATAACGGCAATAACGGCGCGCCTTTTGTGTTATCTGAAGCACCGGAATGAGCGTAGTTTCGTCAACCTTTTGAGAGGTGAATTCACATGCGAGAGGTTGATGTCTTTCCCGACATGTCGCCAGGTGAACTCTCATTTGGGAAGATACCGAAGTGCAGGTGGCAGAAGCGCCTTAAAGATGTGCTTGACGAAATGGTGAATCCACAGCTTGCTTTGGAGATGCTTGAGACAATGTTTTGGATTCGCTCGTTTGAGAACCTCATAGTTGAGATGCGTGATGGCAGGTTTAAACCGAGAGAAGATTTCCAATTCGTCGGAGCCACACACCTCTCAATCGGTCAGGAGGCAGTTGCAGTCGGAGCTATTGCAGCTATACGCCCAGACGACTACATTACAAGCACACATCGTGGTCACGGGCATGCCATCGCTAAGGGTGCGTTTGCGCTTCGCCGAATGAGTGAGGAGGAGTTGAGGCGATGGCTTGGCAGGGATGTGAGTGGAACAAGAGAGGAGATACTTGAAACTGCAATTGAAGAGCACCTTTATAGGACGGTTGCGGAGTTGTTCGGGAAGGAGGATGGTTACTGTCGTGGGCGCGGCGGCGGTATGCACATTGCTGACTTCAGGGTCGGGCATCTCGGCGCAAATGCTATAGTTGGCGGGAGCTGCGGAATAGCAGTCGGAGCTGCGATGGCTGCATGGAAACTGGGCACTGATAGAGTTGTGCTGTGCATGATAGGTGATGGGGCAACACAAAATGGGATATTCCATGAGAGTGCGAACTTCGCCTGCATGGCTCAGTTTGAACGGGGTCTTCCGGTTGTGTTCGTAGTTGAGAACAATCAATACGCTATGACCGGACAGCATTATGGCGAAGTCACAGGGATTGATTATCTTGCGCGGCGTGGCGCTGCATACGATATGCACATGATGCATGCCGAAGTGGTTAATGGGATGGATGTGCTTGCCGTTTATGACGCGGTCTCAAGAGCCGTTGAGCTTGCAAGGAATGGTGACGGACCAGTCCTTCTGGATTGTGAATGCTACCGCTATTATGGGCACTCACTCAGTGACCAGCGGATGAAATATCGCACAGCCGAGGAAGAGGAGGCTTGGCGCAGGCTTGACCCAATTGATAACTTTTCCAAGCAGGTGATTGAGGCTGGGGTGCTGACCGAGAGCGAAGTTGAGGAAATGCGCCAAAGATGCGATGAGCAAATTCGACAAGCAGCTATAAAGGCTGCAAACGCACCTTATCCTGACCCAGCCACGATATACGAGGGTTTGTTCTCAAACACAATGTGCGATGAGGTTCCGGAGAAATACCGTCATGTGAGCGTCATAAGGCGGGCAAGGAAATTCCAGCGCGACAGTGAGGGCAGGATAATGTATCGCCACGCAATATGCGAGGCGCTCATGGAGGAGATGATGAGGGATAGCAGGGTCATACTCTACGGCGAGGATGTTGCCGACTATGGTGGCGCATTCATGGTGACGGCTGGATTGCTTGAGACATTCGGGCGTGGCAGGGTCTTCAACACAGCTATTAGCGAGGCTGCCATTGTCGGGACAGCAATAGGTGCTGCAATGGTTGGTTTAAGACCCGTTGTTGAGATCATGTATATTGACTTCATCCTCTTGGCTATGGACCAAGTCGGCAACCAAGCAGCCAAAATGAAATACATGTCAGGTGGACAGCCTAAGATACCGCTTGTCATAAGGACGACAATTGGTGGCGGAAGAGGATATGCAGGACAGCACTCACAAAGCCTTGAGGCAGTTGTGACACACTTTCCGGGACTCAAAGTCGTAGCTCCAGCAACTGCATACGATGCAAAGGGATTGCTAAAGACAGCGATAAGGGATGATGACCCAGTCATCTTCATTGAGCACCAGATGTTATACACGAACAAGGATGTCGTGCCAGAGGATGAATACCTTATCCCGCTCGGTGTAGCTCGCATTCATCGCGAGGGCAAGGACTTGACAATATGTGCTTGGTCAAAGATGGTTGAGGTCTCACTTGAAGCTGCAAGGATACTTGAGGAGCAATATGGAATTGACGCCGAGGTTGTAGATCCGAGGACGCTTATCCCATGCGATTATGAAACGATAGCAGCTTCTGTGAACAAAACAGGCAGGTTGCTCCTTGTTTGTCAAGCGCCTGAGACTGGCTGTTTTGCCGAACATATAGCATACCAGACGCAAAGGCGTTGCTTCAAGTCGCTTAAGGCACCTATACAGATAGTGGCAGCACACAATGTCCCTCCACCTATGTCACCAACGCTTGAGAGCGAGAACATACCATCGCCAGCGAAGGTTGTCCATAAAGCCATTGAGTTGCTGAACGAAGGGTAGCGCAAGCTGCATTACATGCTCTCAATGGAGCCACCAAAGAGGGTGGTAAGTATGCATCACATTTTCAAGAGACCGATTTTTATCCTCTCGTCGGTCAGGACTCCGCTTGGTCGTTTCAATGGCGCACTGTCGGAGTTTACAGCAGTTGACCTTGGCGCAATCGCAATTAAGGGTGCATGGGAACGAGCCAACATACCTCCGGATGAGATTGAGTTTGTGACTATGGGCAATGTTGTTGGTGCTGGGTTGGGAATGGCACCAACTAAAGCCGCAGCCATTAAAGGCGGGTTGCCTGAAAGCGTCTGCACAAGGCGTGTTGAGTCAGTATGCGCATCATCGCTTGATGCAATAGCAATAACTTGTGACGCAATCTACTCCGGTGCATACGAATTGGCGATTGCCGGTGGTATGGAATCTCGCACCAATGCGCCATACCTTGTCGGACCAAGAATGGAGCGCAAAACGAGGTTATACCGAAAGGGACAGCGAGTGAAAGTCAAACGAGCTGGCGCATACACATTCATGTTCAGCGAGAACGAACTTGAGCAACTTCAAGGCACGGGTTTGATTGACGCAACTGCATACGATGGCTTACTATGGTTGCCGGAGCGAAAGTTCATGCGCCAGTATGCGATTGAATTTGCGAGGGATATGGGATATAGCATTGAACTCGTTAATGAACACGCCTCAAAGAGTCACCAGAAAGCGCGCAGGGCAGCGTTAAACGGATGGTTTGATGAAGAGATAGTTCCATGCGATGGCATTCGTAGCGATGAACTTCCGAGTGATGAGCAGCTCTCACAAATGTTTGAGGAGGCGAAGGAGGACATAGCATCGGCATACAATACAGCTACACCAGTTGATGGTGCTGCAGCTTGCTTAATTGCTTCTGAGGCAGCTGTTGAAAGGCTTTGTGCAAAGCCGAAGGCGAGTGTTCTCGGATATTCAAGGGTTGATTGCCACCCAAGCCAGTTCTTGAAGGCACCGGTGATAGCCGCAATGGAATTGATTGCAGCGCTGCGTGAATGCGGCTTTGACAGCAAGTTTACAATTGTTGAAGCAAATGAAGCCTTCGGAATACAGCTGCCATACTTTGAGCAATCATTTGAAGGGATGGAGATAAATGTCCACGGCGGCGCCATAGCCCTTGGTCATCCGCTTGGTGCTGCAGGTGCAAGGCTGCTTTGCACGCTATTGCATGCTATGAAGCGTTGGGGGCACAAATTCGGTCTTGTGACACTTTGCTTTGGAGGCGGTGGCGGGATGGCACTTGCTATAGAACTCATGGAAGCTTAAGGGCTATTTGAAGCCGACTTTTAAGTTAGTAGTTTGAGGGTTCCATTTTAGCAAACCCGCACCATAATTAATTGCGGTGCTTAATGCGTAGGGGCGTAAAATATCTCATGCTGTTAGTGGGCAACAAAACCCGAGTGTTTAATGGGCAAAAGCAAACATGCAGGAAACACGGAAGACAACATCGCTTCAAAGGTTGCTCAATATAGCCACATGGCTTTCTTTATCCATAGGGATAGGCGCTATAGGGGGGGCTTGTTGTCTTTTAACTATCTACTATGTCCTTGCCCGTGACCTGCCTCAGGTTTCAGAGCTCACCTCAATACGCCCGTGCGAGGCTACCGTTATCTACGCCTCAGACGGCGAGCGGTTAGCCGAAGTGTATGCTGTCAGAAGGAAGTGGGTGCCAATCTCGCGCATCCCAAGATACCTTCAGTTAGCTACCGTCGCTATTGAGGACAGGAGATTTTATTCCCACCCGGGTGTTGACCCACGCTCAATCGTGCGCGCCCTCATGGTGAATTTGCGTGAGGGCAGATATGCTCAAGGCGGGAGCACAATAACGCAGCAACTTGCACGGAGCCTTTTCCTAACACCGGAGAAATCTCTCAAGCGCAAGCTGAAGGAGATTATCCTCGCCATAAGGATTGAAAGGGCTTTCTCAAAGCAGGAGATACTTGAGATGTATCTCAACCAAGTGTGTTATGGGCATGGCGCATATGGTGTTGAAGTTGCATCGCAACTTTATTTTGGAAAGCATGTTTGGGAGCTCAACCTACCACAGTGTGCAATGCTTGCAGCGCTTCCACGGCGTCCCGCATACTACTCTCCATATGAACATCCGGGCGCTTGCAAGGCAAGGAGGGACATCATCCTTGATAAGATGGCAGAACTTGGCTTCATAACAAAGGAAGAGGCGGAAGAGGCGAAGCGGACTCCAATAACTGAGGGGCTGGTTGACCTAAGGCAAATTGGAGTCCAACAAGTTAAAGCACATTACTTCACCAACTTCGCCATCAAGGAACTTGTGCAACGCTTTGGAACAGACATGGTTTACAAAGGCGGACTCAAAGTCCACACATCCTTGGACATGAAGCTGCAAAGGGAGGTTGAGAGGATCGTCCAAAACAATCTTGGAAGGATAAGGGCTCGCGGCGCTGATCAAATTGCCATTGTATGCCTTGACATAAAGTCGGGAAAGATACTGGCGATGGTTGGCGGGGCAAAAAAATTCCGAGTTGATCGCCGGACGGGAAAACTTGTGCGTGACGATTATAACCGCGCAACACAAGCTCCAAATCAACCTGGCTCAAGCTTCAAACCGTATGTCTATGCGGCGGCGCTTGAGTTTGGATTTAAGCCATACAGCATCTTCAACGATTCACGAATAACTTTCGTGAGTGCCGGTGGGAGAGCTTGGTCGCCTAAAAACTACGACGGTATTTACGGTCGCTCAATGACGCTGAAGAGAGCTTTGGCTATGTCAAACAATGTGATCGCTGTTAAGCTGTGCAGAGCCATCGGCATTGATAGAGTGATTGAATGCGCAAGGCGCATGGGCTTTAGGTTTGCCAGAGACCCATATTCGGCAAGCTATACTTTGGCGCTCGGCGCAATTGACGGTTATCTGATTGACCATACAGCCGCGATGGCGTGCGCTGCCAACGGAGGAAATAGAGTTTTCCCAACAACACTGGACAAGGTATACGATGGGCGTGGACGATTGATCTACCAAAGTGTGCTGCGCACCTTTAAAGCTTTAAGTCCGGAGGTCTCCGAGCAGTTGCTTGAGATGCTAATCGCCGTCGTTACATCGGGCACCGGCAGGGCTGCAACAGTTAACGGGTATCAAATTGCCGGCAAGACGGGCACAAGCAATGAACTTCGTGACCTATGGTTCGTTGGGTTTAGCCCATCAATAGCCTGTGGAGTATGGGTTGGAAGAGAGGACAATAGACCTCTGCGCAGCGGTTCTGGCGGCTCAGTATGCGCCCCTATATTCTCACAAGTGATGAGAGTGGCTCTTAAGTTGCATCCCGGTCCTAAGAGGTTTGAATTCATCGCTCTCGGGAGGAACGATAATAAACCGACACAGCCCTTAGAACCGAGGGAGGAATTTAGCAGAGTGAACATATGCGACGATAGCGGATTGCTCGCAACATCCGCATGCCCATCAATACATGAGGAGATACTTCCAAAAGATCAAATTCCGAGGCGTGAGTGCAGCCTTCACAGGGTTGATTTCGTTGAGGTGGCTATATGCAAGCTCTCCGGCAAGCTCGCCAGCTTCTACTGCCCAGCTGATGAGATCGTTTGGCGCAGGTTGCCAGCCTCTTCAGTGCCAACGGAAATTTGCCCAATACATCGCCCACGAAATGAGGCACCAGAAACATCCACAGTTGAAGACCAAGAGCAGGCTGACAGGTGAACAACGCATCCGGCACGCCAATTCGGATATGGAGATGACTCACAACACAATTGTATCAATGACGCCGGCGGCTTGAACTTTGATGCCTATAAGAGCGCACCACTGATGCAAACGAGCGCAAATCCCTCGCCGTGGATGTCAGAAAGATCGGCACAGAACTCAGCTTCACCTTTGAGCTCTTTATCTCATTTCCCATGATGTCATAAGCCTTGATGTATCGTCCCAACGGCAAATGCACATCGGCGTTTTCTGCGCCTCCATCAACGAGCCACGCAACTGCAGTTACACCCTTCTTGGTGCGAAAGACATAGCACCGCCCATCACTTCCAAGGTTAAGTGACCCCAATGGGAGGGGGCTTGATGTGAGCAAACTCGCTAATGCCGCTTGCACTGAGAGCGCCATTTTCGGTGCCCCATCCGGCTCAAAAAACAAGCCACCAAAATGCCCCTTAGGCAATTCATGACCATTGGAGTGAAAGATCTTGCTGACGCCGTGCGAGAGTAAAATCGCCGCAAGGCGCACATAACGAGCGCCATCTGCAAGCTCATCTTCAAACGACTCTGGCAACCGCCCATAGGCATCGCCACCCGTATGTGACCACCATATTGTGACCCAAATCGGTTTCCGCTTATCCTGCGCATCCATTTGAGCGATGGATTCCTTAATCAGCTGCTCAAGCATCTCAGGGGAACTTTGAGCGAGGCAAATTTCCAAAGCGAGAGCATCCGCAAACTTTAATCCGCCTGCCGCAATGAACCCCTTTGCGAACTCACGCGCCGTTTCAATCCGGCAGGCCCTCACGCCACCAAGAAAGAGACAGTCACGACACAGCCCCTTTGCCGACTTGTATGCCACCTTTAGCAGCTCAATGTAATTGCTCACTTGATGGCTGTGCGCTTGTGAGCACACTACATGTTGCGGCTCATTGTAAAGCAGTTCAAATGCCGTTATGCGAGTCCGATAGAGCTTAACTTTGCTCTCAACAAACTGAGCAATTAGCCCCGCATTAACTGCTTCGGTGCAACCCACATCAGCCATCATCTCAGTCACACTTTTCCGCGCATCTGGAAGGGCGCTGGTTGAAATTGAAAGCAAGCCGTGCAAACCGAATTTGAGCACCCAATCAACCTTAGCATCAGCGTTGTCGTTTTCGCCCACCAATTCAAACTCATCTAAACCTCTCAGCCTAACTTTGCGCCATAGCACGCCGGCGCGCTTTGCGAGTAACATCAAATTGCCACACGCATAAACACCGTCCAACCCAAATGGGGAATCAACGCCGTCAAACACGCGCAGCAGCGCAAAACGCGCATCAGCTATCCCCAACAGTTGCTGAGAATTATCGTAGGCATGCACGCTCACTCTGTAAAAGCCGAAAGCCTTCGGCAACAAATCCGAAAGCGGAATGAGTGTTTTACTTGCCTTTGAAATCTTGATGTTCATCTTGCGGCGAGATACGACGGCATTTTGGTAGTTTGTCACCCGCGCATCAACAGTTATTTCAGCGTCTTCACCATCGTTGTATCCCACAAGGCACAAGTTCATATCACTCGCTCTCATCCATACATTCCCCGGGGCGTCCGAAGCAACGAAAAACTCAAACTGCGATCGCGGTTTGTATGGGCTTGGAGTGCTATTACATTCAAGCTGAGCCGCATCTACAAAAACCGAAGCCTCGCCAGCTTGATTCCCATAGCTGCAGGGACCTATCACCACCAATGTGGGCTCATCAAGCGCTTCAAATGTGAGCTGATAGCGCTGCCAAGACTTTGAGACTCTGCATTGATGTTCATAGTAGTGCCCACTTGGGTGATAGACCGCTATTTTAGCAACGGCATCGCCGTCCGAACGCATGAATGCCGAAAGTGTATAAGTCTTGCCAGCACAGAGCCTTATCCAGCCGGTTGATGCCATAAGTGGTTCAACAGCGTTTGCGGATAGCCAAAGCGGTTTAAGCGTTGCCCGCGCCGCATTTGCTTTCAAGCGCAGCACCATTTCTCCATGCGGAGCATCGTCAGCCCTGACAACCTCCCCATGCAACCTCGGGAGACTATAGCCAATTCCAACTGCCCACGGCAGATAGCCTTGCCACCCAACTGTGCCGCATTCAAAACTGCTATTTCGTATAAGGTTCACCGACCCATATTCATCGCCCGAGCATAACCTCAAAGTCAAAACTGTGAACGCCGCGATAGGGAAAAGCCGAGCAAGGCAAACACCACGCCCTCTGTTAGCGCTTGAATGCATCGCTATTCGTTTCTCCTCCCTCGTGAGACAAACCAAACTCTCGCGCTCAGCGGACGAAGGCAAATTGGCATCCACATGTCCGGCTGCGTGATCGCCTTCGGAAGGTATTCAATCAGGTCTCCAGCGATGAGCGATGCTTCACCTTTATCCCATGAAGCCATATCGCCCGCCAAACCGTGAAGGAAAACACCACATGAGGCTGCTTCAAACGGCTTATTCCCCTGCGCGATTAAGCTGGCGATCAAACCTGTGAGCACATCCCCTGTGCCACCGCTTGCCATGCCCGGATTGCCGGTCAAGTTTATGTATACATTTCCGTCAGGGGAAGCAATGACAGTATGAGCACCTTTCAGCACTACGACAGCATTCAATTCCTCTGCCACAGCTTGAGATATGCCTATGCGATCTTGCTGGACTTCTGTGACTGTCTTTCCGGTTAGTGCTGCCATCTCGCCGGGATGAGGCGTCAATACAAGCTCGCAACTTCGTTCCTTTAACTCATCCATCTTTCCGGCAAACGCCATAATCCCATCGGCATCAAGCACGATCGTCCTATTTGAGCTGCGCACTAACCGGCGAACAAACTCTTGGGTCTCTGGCACCCTTGAAATACCGGGGCCAATGGCAAGCACATCAACCACATTAGCTCGCTCAAGCACAATATCAACTGCATCCAAGGATATGCTCATCTTTTCCGTTTCGGGCAACGGCAAACTCATCGCCTCAAGCACTGCAGCCTCAAAGGAATTGTTTAAACTCTTCGGCAACGCAACTGTTACTAATCCAGCGCCACCGCGCAACGCCGCAACGGCGCACATCATTACAGCGCCAGTCATCCCCACAGAGCCACCAACAATGAGCACCCTGCCATAATCACCCTTGTGTGTATTAAGCGCCCTCGGCTTATAGCATTTCCAAACGAGTTCTTCAGTTGTCACCTGCACACTCGGCTCAAACGACTCAAATAACTCCTTTGGGACACCTATGTATCCGAGAAATAAATCGCCAACATACTCAGCCCCGGGAAACAGCAGAAGACCACGCTTGATTGCACCAAGGGTGACTGTCACATCAGCCCTGATGCACACACCGCATATCTCGCCCGTATCAGAGTTGATGCCCGAGGGAACATCAACAGCCACAACCTGTCCCCCATAGGAATTAATGGCATCAACAGCTTTTGCTATGGTTCCTCTCACCTCACCAGTTATGCCAGTGCCAAGCAGCGCATCAACGACCAATTGGGCGCCTTTTAGAGCGCCTTCAAACTCTCTCAACTTTGACTCATCTGCAACCTCAACTATAGGTATGCCTATTCTTGATGCAGCAACACAATTGATAGCAGCATCACCCTTCAAGTCGCTGAAATGCGCCATCAGATAGATACTCACATTGACGCCCATGCTGTGAAGATGCCTTGCGATGGCTAACCCATCACCACCATTGTTCCCGCGCCCGCAAGCAACGACTACCGTCTGTCCCCGCTCAACGCCAACATGCTTCTCAAGCACTTCAACAACACTGAGAGCAGCATTCTCCATGAGCACGATTGAGGGTATGCCGAGTCGCTCAACGGCTTTAACATCACACTCACGGCTCTGAGACGATGTAAGCACATGCCTTGTGAGCATTTGTTTTCTAACCCCCAATCGTCAGCTGAAGATGAAAATGCGCCGTTGGTTTGCAGAGGACGGCTTACAAACAACGGTCACTCCTCACCTAAAACTTTGCCCAAAGTAGCACTGTCACCCTGCCATGATTTAATAAACATCGCTGCTCTGAAATGGTGCAAACATCTTGCCCGCAATCCCACTGCCTTAGAACCTGCGCCAATTATGACCAACACGCTTGTTGAGAGCAGCCTTACTCCTGCAGCTGACGCAACACGCTGCGAGTGATCGCCGTAGGTAAGCCAAATATTTTGATGAAGCCTTCTGAGGCACGGTGGTCAAATTGATCGGCTCGGTCGTATGTGGCAAGCTCATACCTGTAAAGCGAGAATGGAGATTCGCGCCCAACCACCATGCATGAACCCTTGAACAATTTGAGTCTGACTGCACCTGTAACGGTGCGCTGTGTGTGATCCATAAAAGCATCCAGAGCCTCGCGCAGCGGATGATACCATAGCCCGTAATAAACCAACTCAGCATATTTGAGCTCAAGCGAGCGCTTGAAGTGAATCAGATCCCTTTCAATGGTGAGCGCTTCAAGTGCTCTGTGCGCTGTTATGAGTGTGATGGCAGCCGGCGCTTCATAGACCTCACGCGATTTTATCCCTACAAGTCTGTTTTCAATCATATCCACTCTACCAACGCCATGCCTGCCTGCGATGTCATTCAAGCTGGATATGAGCCTGACCAAACTCATCCTTTCTCCATCAATTGACACAGGCACACCTTGCTCAAATTCCACCTTGATGTATTGTGGTTCATCGGGCATGCGATCTAATGGAGCCGTCCACTCAAACACTTCCTCCGGTGGTTCCTGTGCCGGATCCTCAAGCTTACCGCATTCAATGCTCCTACCCCAAAGGTTTTGATCTATGCTATACGGGCTCTCAATGCCAACCGGTATTGGTATGCCACGCTCCTTTGCGTATTCAATTTCCTCCTCACGGCTCATGCCCCACTCCCTTGCTGGGGCAATGATTTTGAGAGACGGATCAAGCGCTCTAAATGTCACCTCAAAGCGAACTTGGTCGTTGCCTTTGCCAGTCGCACCATGAGCGACTGCATCCGCACCAACTTCGTGAGCCACCTCAACAACTTTCTTCGCTATGAGCGGGCGCGCCATAGCTGTAGCCAGCGGGTAGCCATCCTCATAGATGGCATTCGCTTTCAGGCATGGCGTTATAAACTCACTGGCAAACTCATCCTTCGCATCTATGAGGAAGGCTTCCGCAGCGCCTATGCGGAGAGCCTTTTCTCTTATCGCCTCGTAGTCCTTAACCTCGCCGACATCAACGGTGACCGTGATGACCTCCGCATCATAATGCTCAGCCAACCATCGTATGGCAACAGATGTGTCAAGCCCACCAGAATAAGCAAGCACAACCTTCATGGAGTATCGCCTCCGCTTTGATCAACCCAAAGGAAGACTCGGTGTAAAGATGCTGGCAATGTCATAAGCAACTATGTCGCGGGTTCTCGCTTCGGTATACGATGAATTCGTCCACATTGGGCGGTCGTCCTTTAGGCGGTGCCTTCAAGCTGTATCCAAAAATTGCGATAACCAAATAGCAAACAATGATAGGGGTGCATGAAGTGCGCCGAGAATTTTGACGGACTATTGGCTGCCCATACTTTTACATCACAGACGATGCCTGCACCAAACATCCGTTTCTTTAACTGCAAGCTGAGTGGGTTAAACTTTGATGTAGCATGCGCCCCGGCACAGTTTGGCGCTTTTCAGCCACGGCAAGTGGTCAAGCTTGTCGGATGACAGGGGTTCTGTCAAAGGTGGAGATAAATGATGGGCATTGCTGGCGCGAGAGTGAAGGTGCCAGCCACTATAGCCAATATTGGCAGTGGTTTTGACGCCCTCGGATTAGCTATCTCATGGCACAACATTGTTGAGATTGAACGCTCACATAAACTGAGGATTGAAATCCATGGTGAGGGCGAAGGTGAGCTGCCGAGGGATGAAAGCAACATCTGCTATAAGGCATTTGTATCAGCATGTGAGTTGCTCGGGGAAAAACCACCCTGTGTGACATTGCGGTTGCGCAACTTCATACCACTTGAAAGGGGTTTGGGCAGCTCGGCTGCAGCGCGCGTAGGCGGGATACTTGCAGCAACGGCTTTGCTCCAAATGGAATTAAAGTCGGAGGATGTATTAACGCTTGCGGCAAAACTTGAGGGGCACACGGACAATGTTGCGCCGGCACTTCTCGGTGGTCTCGTTATCTCCGGGTGGAAAAGTGATGGCACTGGTGTATTCGCCGTTCGCCTACCGATTGAATATGTCCCACCGGCAGTTGTGCTCATCCCAAACTGTGTTGTTCCAACCGAACTTGCACGAAGCATACTCCCAAAAACTGTCCCCTTGAACGACGCCGTATTCAATCTTGGCAGAGCGTGCTTATTGCTTGGCTCACTTGTAGCTGGCAAGATTGAATTCCTCCGAGAAGCTCTTATGGATAGGCTTCATCAACCTTATAGGCAAAAGTTGATGCCATGGCTGAGCGAAGTCATTAGCGCTGCATTGGAGGCAGGTGCTATTGCAGCATGCCTAAGCGGCGCTGGCTCAGCGATAGCTGCATTCGTCAAAGATAATGCTGAAGCTGTTTCGGATGCTATGCTTACGGCACTGCAACGGCACGGTATTAATGGCTATACCAAGCTCGTGCATATGGACAAACAGGGCGCGCAGGTTGAAAGGTGGTAAGCAGCGATGCGAGACGGGCAAATGATTGCGGGGAGCATCGTAGGAATGCTCACATTCATTGGCGGGATAACATTGCTTGTGATTTCATTTGTGCTCACCTGCAGTTTCTTCAATCAACTTGGGCATGAGAGGATGGCGCTTTTTCACAACTCGCCCCAAGAGCCGAAAATGCTTATGGGAGCAATGCTGAGTTGGGTCTTGCGTTCGGTTTTCCGATTGATTTGTCTGCTCGTCATGGGCTTCATTGCTTCGCTTATTGCTGCCCGTGGCGCTCAAATGTATGGTGCTTCAAGAGTCTCGGCAGGCTACAAGCCACAAGGGCACAGTGAGGCTGCTAACTGACTCCTTGCGGGTTGATGAGGATTCCACAATGCCATCACTATGACCAAACAAAGGCAATGATAAAAGGGTATAGCTCAGAGCCTTACGGGTGAGGTAGTATGGCTGACGAGAAGAAAAGATTACACGCTATCATCCTCGGATTGGTGCAGGGCGTTGGATACCGCTACTTTACGCTGTGGGAGGCAGCGAGGCTTGGAGTAACTGGTTATGTGCGCAACTTGCCCGATGGTTCAGTTGAGGTTGTAGCTGAAGGGACACAGGAGCAACTTGAGAAGCTGCTTGAAAAGCTTCATCAAGGTCCACCGGCAGCCAGAGTGCGCAAAGTGGTTGCGAAGTGGAGCGAAGCCAAGGATGAATTTGACAGGT
Organism: Armatimonadota bacterium; assembly: GCA_025062195.1. Lineage (GTDB taxonomy): Bacteria > Armatimonadota > Fervidibacteria > Fervidibacterales > Thermosaccharophagaceae > Thermosaccharophagus. The sequence continues at coordinate 52,314 of JANXAS010000009.1, read as the reverse complement.
TTGGAGTCAGGTTTTAATTGCGTGGTGAGTTGCAGTGCGTTCTCACCTATTGGCTCTTGTTATTGTCTTGAAGTGCATATCCATTTGCACTGCCACATCGGTTGATGATGCTGGTTCACAAGCACTTGTGCTTATGCAGCTTGGCGAAATGCGTTCGGCGGTGAGCGTGCTTGCTAACTCCAATATGGTTAACGATGTTTCATGGCGCACTGCAGCTGCTATTGCGTGTTTATCTGCGGGAGAGTTTAAAGGGGCTTATGAACTCGCTATATCGGCACTTGAGCGATACCAAGATGAAACATTGATGCTTGCTGCAGCTCTCTCCGCCATAGGATGCGGCGACTGCGAAGCCGCCGTGCAATTGCTCACACAGCTTGTGGCGTCACAACCTAAGCGTCATCAGGTGCTCCCCAAGCTTCTGCTCAACCTGCTCGGAATAAGCACTGATATAGGCGATGGATTAGAGGCGTGCGAAGAGGCTGCCATATTCCTCAACTCATTCCTATTGATTCAAAATGCCAAGTTTGCCTCGGCAAAGGAGAACCTACAAAGGCTGAAGGAGAAAATTGAAAGCAGGGCTAAAACACACGGCTCAAACGCTGGTGCCATAGTGCGCTTCTCGCTGGCTATCGCTGAAAACAAGAGGCAGCTTCTCATGCTCACACCACATGCCGATGTGCTGCCGAGGGATGAAATCCAACGCATCCTGACGGCTGCCATCGGTTCAAAAGAACCCGTCTACCGGACGGCGTCAATACATCGCCCACCGCCGGTTATCAGCTCGTTGACGGGTGAAAGACGCAGCAATGGTATGAGGCTTGTCAGCGGTAAAGTCAGAATAAGCGTTGACGCATCAGCACTCGCCGATGCCTCATATGTGACCTTCTATGTTGACTGTCAACCAAGGCACTCTACAAATCGCCCGCCATTCGTGTGGGAGTGGGATACAAGCGCTGAAACTCCGGGAACGCATACCCTCACCATAATTGTCTTTCGGAGTGATGGCTCTGCATGCGCTGCGAGCAGCCAAAAGGTGTTTGTAACCGCGCCACCCGCAAACATGCACTGCCTTAGGAGGACATCACCAAACAACGCAGCTGTTGCGCCAGTCATCAGGCGGGCTATGGGAACCGCAATAAGCTCAGCCGAGCAAGCACACAATGAATCCAAACCCAAATCAAATGAATGCGATGCACAGTCGTCGCTTCGTGTGCCATTCATGCGATTGATAGATGTAGACCCTAACGCGGTTGAGTGCATGCTCGGGTTTGCTTATGCTGCCTCTGGGGATTACCACGAAGCATTTCACACGCTCGGAAAGCTTTACTGGCGCACGCGCGACGAAGCTCTTCTCGGACAACTGTTGAAGTTGCGCCAGATAACAATACCAAGACCTGCCAGTGCGCCCTCACTCATAAGTTCGCTACAAAACAGAAGGAGAGCAGTTGCGCTCACATTTGATGATGGACCAAGGCCACCATACACTAATCGGATACTTGAACTGCTCTCGCGATACAACTCAAAAGCGACTTTCTTCGTCGTTGGCGAGATGGTTCAGCTTTATCCTGACCTGCTACGAGCAATAGTTAATGCTGGGCATGAAGTGGGCAATCATTCATACACTCATACGCCATCAAGGTTTCTAACCAAAACTGAAATTGACCGTGAGCTTTTGCTCACAGACATCGCCATTGCGGAAGCGTGCGGTGTTCATCCTGTGTTCTTCCGACCGCCTGGTGGTGGGACAACCGACCAGCTTATCTCCGCATTATCGGGACAACACTACCTGTGTGCTCTCTGGAACATTAACATTGGTTCGTATCGCGGCACGCCACAGGAAATCGCATCACAAATGCTTAGCGCTGTAAGAAGCGGCTCTATCATCTTGATGCACAACGGCATGGATATGAGTGTTGACGTGCTTCCGTATCTCCTTGAGGGGTTGAGAGCACTCGGATATGAAGTCACTTCCCTCGGCGAACTGCTCGGTATGAGCAACATAAGGTGTAACGATCTCAAGGCAGCAAGGTGATGACTCATGCACTTTGCAAGTTCATTGAGAGGGTGCATTGTCACCATGATACGTTGCACACCCAACTTGGCGCAACTGGTGCCATTCCTGCTATCAGCCATCTTGCTTTCGCCCGCAATAAGCGGCTCGGCGCAACCTGACAATTCTGCGGCGGTGACAAAACATCGCCATAAAGCAAGGAGCTTCATACCATCGCTGCCATTCACGCATCGCAGCCATGGCGCAAATGTGGTGCGTGACCAAGCGATTGACATACTGTGGCTGATGAGCGACCGCTACTTCCATGTTGGCGATTACGATTCAGCGGTTCGTATGCACTATGGAAGCATTGCACTTGACCCACAATTCGTTGAGGCATACTCAGTAGCCGCATGGCTGCTTGATAGCATGGATAGGACTGATGAAGCCCTCTCATTGCTCAAGCGAGGCTTTAGCATAAACAAGTTCTCTTATCAATTGCCTTTTGACATCGGCTTCATTCTCTCACGCCATAAGAAATTTGAGGAAGCCGTCAAATGGTATGAGCTTGCAGCGCAACTTCCAGCACCGTTTTGGGTAAAGCATGCGCTCGCACGCGCTTATGAGAGAGTTGGCAGGTTGGAGGAAGCTTTAAAGGTGTGGCAGATGAGGTTGGACGAATCGCCGGATGACCCGGTCGTCAAAAGAAACTACGAGCGCGTGTTGAAGTTGATTAAGGAGAAAACGGGGTGAGCTAACAGATGTTGCTAAAACGAATCAGGGAGATATTGGAAGAGCTGCATCAGCACCGCATAGGGATTGAAGAGGCAATTAGCAGGCTTCGCTCACTGCCGTATGAGGAGCTTGGTTTTGCAAAGCTTGACCATCACAGGGTGCTAAGGCGCGGCTTTCCCGAGGTCGTATTTTGCCAAGGGAAAACTGTTGAGCAAGTAAGAGCAATTGTTGAAGCTGCCTCAAGGAGCGGCGTTACAGTTCTCGCCACAAGGGCGACACCACAAATGTATGAAGCAGTTAAAGAAGTTGTGTCACATGCCGAGTATTACGAGCCTGCGCGAATGATTGTTGTGCGCTCAAAGGAGGAAGAGGAAGCAAGGGGAGATGAGTTCTCACCCACAGCTGTCGTGATATCTGCTGGCACAGCAGATATGCCTGTCGCTGAAGAGGCAGCTTTAACTGCCGAACTGTTCGGCATGCGAGTAATACGGATTTACGATGTTGGCGTGGCTGGCTTGCACCGCTTGCTTGACCACAGGCAGGCGATTGAGGAGGCGAATGTGGTTATTGTTGTTGCCGGCATGGAAGGCGCTTTGCCAAGCGTAGTCGCAGGGCTAATAGCACAGCCTGTCATTGCCGTTCCAACGAGCGTTGGTTACGGTGCGAGTTTCCAAGGGCTTTCAGCGCTGCTCACGATGCTTAACTCATGCTCCCCCGGACTCGTCGTCGTCAACATTGATAACGGATTTGGTGCCGGATACTTCGCAGCCCTCATTGGAGCACATATGCGCAAGGCATGGAACGAGGGCGTAAAAAGAGCATCAGGTCAATAATTTCATTTGATAACAATTCCCGCCCCCTTCAATGCCTCGTAGAGACGCCTGTATAGCTCACTCTCAATCTGAGCCATTTCCTCGCCAATGGCGTTCACCCAAACGAGCACCTCAAATGACAGAGTTTCACCGGAGAGCTTCGTCAGCCTCACCCTCGGCGACGGCTCACTTAACACCATCGGATGCGAACCGGCGGCACTTTGCAAAAGCGCTTGCAATGAGTCAAGGTCCTCCGTATGCGCCGTGCTAATTGAAAGTTGGATGCATGATGGGTTATCTTTAGACCACCGCACAACTGGCATTGTGAGCAACTGCATGTTTGGAATGATAACTTGCCTGTGATCCTGAGTGCGTATGACAACAGCTCTCGCCATCATGCGCTCAACCCTTCCAACCTGTCCAGCAACGCTCACAACATCACCAACGCGAATTGATCTTTCCGCAAGCAGCAGAACGCCACTAATCAAATTGTTGGCTATCTGCTGCATGCCAAAGCCAAGCCCCAATCCAAAAGCACCCGCAAAGAACTTGAGTGAGGATAGATTTATGCCGAGAACATCAATCGCCACGAATGCACCCAATGCGAGCATGCCAAACTTCGTGACCTGCATGATGATGTGTGCGGTGTGCTCGTCAAGCCCGTAGCGGATAAGTGAAATTTGATGTGCGCGAGCCGAAATCGCTCCGCCGAGGCAGTAAGATACGAAGATGATGATAATTGCAAAGAGCACCGAAAGGAGGGAGACTCTCTGCCCACCGATGCTTAGTAACGGTTTAGAGATGAAAGAGCCAACTTCGGGGAGAGTGCCAACAAAATACATCGCCGTTAAAAGGACGATGAGCGGCAACCAAATCGTCAGCTCATACCCTTTCGCTCTCTCATGCGGGACAACCAGCTGCAAAGTTTTTGCGCCGGTTAGGTAGATTAGAGAAGCCCAGAGTATAACTGATCCATATGGCATCCAAGTGCCATATTCACTCCCCTCAAATGCGAGTGCAAAACTGTGTGCCAAAGATGATGCAACTGCTGCTGGGAAGAGGCTAACGAGCATTTTGCAGAATGGGTGCAGCGCCTCAATGGAACACCGGTGAGCGCAAATCTTTATAAGCCAGTGCGTCGCCAAGTAAGCAACCAAAGCAACAAACAGCTGTAACATTAACCCAATGAGTGAAAGCAGCATATCTCTGCTTGCGATGGTTTCCCAATGCACCTTTGTTCACCTCTCACCTTTTGGAACGGGCGTTTTTCTCAAGCTCAATTGTATTCACCAAAGGGCGAGAGATCTAACAAAGTCCTTTTCCAATCCAGTGGATCCAACAGGACGGGGTGCAAAAACACCTTGGAATGCAGTTAAAGAAGTCACTGAACGCGTCTTTCAGACTTTGCTGGGCTTTGCAGCTTTTCGCCCCATCACGAATTGAATTGCGAACAAGATTTACACAGTTGAAGTTGTTTTGCAGTTGGCAGACGATAACTTGCCAAAAATCGCGGCAAAATTAGTGTTGCAGGCTGATTTCATCCGCTGCTACTTTCAACTGCACAACTCTTACTTCCATTTTGGGCATAGTCCACCTGCTCATTCTGCAATTTGTTGTGCAGTATACTATAAAAAGTTGCGAATGAAAGATGCGACAAAGATGAATTTTTGAGCAAATCTCTTAGTTCGGCAAAAGTCAAACCTTTTAATACTCCAATTAAAACCCCCGCCAGGAAAAGATTTGTGCCCTCAAAAGGGTTCAGAGTTTCACCCGGGATTGGAAACGGACTAAACTTTTCCGCACAATTTTATCTCGAACAAAACAAAAAACTCATTGTCGCTGGAATGTCACTGTTTGGACGATTGTCAGGATCCCTGACGAACCAAATCTCCACATTGAACCAACTTCCAACGAAATCGTATTAGTGGTGGCTGTGATTTCCTGAGTTATCTGGACGAACCCTACAGCAAGTTGGTTATCCCAAGCCTGAATCACTCCTACCTTCGGGTTTCCTTCTGCATTGAACGAGTAACTCCCTTCCGATGGTTCGTAAAGTGTCACGCCAGGTGCAAGTGCGGTTCGGACTGCACGATATGTGCCATTCACTTTCAATGTGGGCATTTGATTGGGGTCATCGGGCAAAACCAACTGAAGTGTCAGGTTGACAGAATGCTGCCATGTGCCTAAGTTGTTGCTTTGGGTTTCTGTGGCGACAAATGTCCCAAGATAGACTTTAGCCCCAGAAGGCGGTGCGCTAATTGGTGTCGGAGTTATCGTTAGCGTCTGAACCTCTGCTCCGAGTTGGTAGTCGGAAAAAACTGTTGGTAAGTGGGCAGCGCCGTTTGAGATGACGACCTCGTAGGTCGTTTGAGGTAGCGTTATTTGTTGCTCGTTTTTAACCTTGACGAGAATTAATTTGCTTTGAATTTTATCCCAAAGCCAAGCGATTTGCTCCCTGTTTTGCAAAACAAGCGAAGCATAATTAACGGTTCTAACCACGAGTTTGCCTGCGCCACTCCATACTTTGTCAATAGCCCAACTAAGCAAGTTTTTTGGACCTTCAAGTAAATCGGGAAATTGAGCGAGCCAAATGTCTTTCGCTCCATCAATTGCTTTATTGAAACCGCTGTTAGGATTCTGTCGCTCGTAAACAATCAAGAGCCGATGGAGCACTGGGACAATGCTCGGACCAGGATACATCTCACGCAATTCGCTTAGCGAGCGAGCACCTTGATATGGATTTTGAGCAAGCCAAGCATTAACTTCTGGCACATCTTCTCCGGCAAGCAACCTGTTGCGAATGCGCAAGATGTCTTCTGTCCCTTGGGAGATCTTCGTTAGTCCCAAAAGGGAAGAAATGAATTCAAGCCTGCCACGCATCGAGTTTCTGTCTCTCGGTGGCGAATAGTTTGACACGCTGTTCAAAGCAGCAATGAAAGCGTTACTTGCCGTTACGAATTGAAGCGTCACATCTTGGTTAGTGGATTCGTCAGCCGAGACGAATGCAGCAATGGAGTTTCGCAAATTTTCGGCAGCTGCAAAAACTTGTTCGGAACGCTGTTGAAAGTTTTGGTTAGTGACTGGTGGGAGGTTCGGGGTCAAATAGACAGAAAACCGAATGCCATCAAAACAAGCAATGTTGGTTGAAACAGTAGCATAGCCACTTTTGGAAACTTGAAGTTGGTAAGCGCCCGGCTGGATTGAAGAATTAACTGTGCCTTGATTGTTGGTTGTTAAGTTTTGTGTCCCGATACGAACTGATGCATTTGCAATCGGCTGTTGAGTGAACGCATCTTGAACAAAAACCGTAACGCCCCTTGTTGGAGATGGCTGATTGCTAATTCCGTTTTTCCCACCACCGCCGCATCCATGAAAAACAATTGCTGAGACAACAACAGGAAAAAGCAGTGAAGCAATCCTCCACCTTTGCAAGTCATTGATGAACTTCACCAGTCATCGCTCCTTTTGCTTGCACTTGGGTTATTCGTCTGATCGGGCTTCTCTATTTTTTGCCTTGCAGGAGTTATGCAGTTACCCGCCAACTTTCTTGCCGCTATAATGATAGCACACCAACTCTCAGTCGACAGGGGACGATGAACCATGAACCCACCAAAATGTAACGACCTTGATTACATTCACTTCCTTATCGCTTCACAAAAAACCCTTATCTGCGCGGAAGCAGCACTATGTTATCCAAAAATCCCCAAAGTCCTTCCCATGATGCCTTTAACAGGCTGCTTCAAAGAAAGCCTTTAGAGAAAAAGGCTTTGTGGCAAGAAGCTGAGAAGCTTTTGGACAAAAAGAAAGGGCTTTTGATTTTGGATGACACAACTTTGGATAAGCCTTATGCTGGGAAGATGAAGTTGTAACTTACTACTGGAGCTGTAAGCATCAAAGATGATATATGAGGCGAAGGCGATGATTTATTCGTGATGCCGTTAGAGCCTATATGGCTTATCCCATCTACGAACCGATCCCAACTGCGTAAGTCCTAAAGGTATACCTTGATGGACAACCCCATAGGGGCTGACCAATTAGCAGGTTGCAGGTATACTTTAGCTTGCACCGATCAAAGCACAAACTGTTGGGGGTGGAAGCGATGAGCACCCATCATGACTTTGCGAGCATCCTTGAGGGGGACGAATTTGACACTCTCTCCTTCTCCAAGAATTTGTATGAGCGTCAACCACTTAAGCTATCCTTCAAAGCTACAAATTTGAACGAGGCAATTGAATGGCAGCGTAAGTTGCGCTCACAACTCCTCAAGTTGCTCGGTGGCTTCCCGAGGCGAAAGTGTGAGCTTGCACCAAGGGTGCTTGAGAGGGTGAATTTAAGTTTCCGGACGCCTTCGGGAGAGTTGGTGGAGTATAACCGCGAAACTATAATCTTCAAAAGCCGAGAAGGGCTATCGGTATACGCTTACCACCTTGCACCGAAGGGTGCTGATATGCGATTGCCTTGTGTTGTATGCCTTCCCGGTCACGGCAGGGGCGTGGATGACATTGTCGGGATAAACCCGGATGGCTCACTGCGCGAAACCTATGGCGGCTATCAAATGGATTTTGCGCTGCAGTGCCTTGAACACGGATATGCTGCACTTGCGGTTGAGCAGCTCGGCTTTGGACACAGGCGTGATGAGCGCTCAAGAAAGCAATCCCCAGAAACATCCTCGTGTCAACCTGCTGCAGGCGCCGCGCTTCTCTTCGGAGAGACGATGCTCGGCTGGCGCGTCTATGACGCAATTCGTTCCATTGATTACCTGCACACGAGGGAAGATGTTGATGTTAACCGAATCGCCATAATGGGCATCTCAGGTGGTGGCGCTACGGCGCTTTTCACTGCTGCAATTGATGAGCGAATTAAGGTTGCGGTCGTGAGCGGCTACTTCAACACATTTAGGGATAGCATAATGAGCATATCGCATTGCATTGATAACTACATCCCCGGAATACTCAGGTTCGCTGAAATGTGGGACATAGCTGGTCTGGTTGCGCCAAGAGCACTTTTTATTGAGTCGGGAACAAAAGACCCAATATTCCCAATTGATGCGACTTTGCGCTCCTACGAAAAATTGAAGCGTATCTATGATGTCTTTAACGCGAATGAAAAGCTTGGCATTGAAGTGTTTGAGGGCGAACATCAATTTTATGGGAAGGGTGCCTTTGAATTCCTACATAGATGGCTATAGCCGGCATACGGTGATTTTGCAGGCGATGACGCATCCGCAGACAAATGCCATGAAGATGCATACCGTAAAAATCCCAACTGATATAGAGGTTGGTTCATATGCGAGCCAGAGTGAGTGCTCCCCATCCGGGATAAGCACTCCCCTGAAGGCATAGTTGGAAATGTGCACTGGCACGGGTTTGCCATCAATGTAAGCTCTCCACCCGGGATAGAAGGCATCGGAGACTATGAGCATTTGTGTGCCATTGGAGCGAATGAGCAGCTTGAGCTTGTTCAAGCCATCAATCAAAACTTTAGCGCTGCCACGGACGGATTTTGAGGCGCTCAAAACTGGCGATGCAATTTCACCTTGCGGCTCAATAATGGCTGTCTCACGCAGGTTGATTTTGCCGAGTTCTCCGTCCCTTATGAATTGCAATGCCTCTTTTGGTGAGCTTGCAATACGCCAATTCGTCACCATGAATGCCCTCGGCATAACATCAATATTCTCATATAGCCACATGTCGTGTGTTAGAAACCTTTTGACATTCTTGGGCTTTCCTCCAGCCACCATTTCAATTGGTGCCCCGGAGATGAAAAACTTTACCGAGGCTAAATCAACCAGCTGTGAGTCCGGAGAGCTAAGTGAGAAGCCGGGCAAGTCCGCATCAATGCACTTTAGGAAGTTGGCATAACGAGCCGTCCACAGCGAATCGGAACCTTGCACATCCCTCAACCTATAAACCATAGGGGTGTTTGATGGCATCCAATGCTTTATAGCGTCCGTGCCGATAGCCATAACGCGGTATTCACCTACATTCGCTTTCACCAAACGCAACGAATCCGTCCAGAAGAAGACCATACGCCTATCGCAGGATGGATGGAGACCATAAGCGAAAGAGAAGAGGTCGGCAACGATGAGGCATATTGCAGCTATCATGAATGCCCTTCTCGTGCGGTGAGATGAAAGCATCGCTAAAACGATGCAGCTGAACGAAAGCAGCAGCGCAGCCTTGCAAATCTGCCATTGAACATAACCTGCGATATCAGAGGATGTTACAACTTCCCAAAAACATGTGACGCCATATATCGTGGAAAACGCCATCATTGCTACGGCGATTGCGCATGGTGCAAGTATGAGCCGAGTTGCAGCTGGCGTTTGAAAGCCTTTTTGTTTGCCGCTACATTTGGCTCGCTCTGAGCCGGCAAAATCAATTGCTCTATGAATTGCTTCTGCCCCCATGGCTGCGAGAGCCGCCACCGCAAAATCAAAGATGAGCAAAGCCCTTGAGACACCGACCATTTGGCGCACACCGGGCAACATGCCAAACAGCAGACAAACCGGCGAGCCAATTGCCAGCAGAAAACCTATGAGCAACATCAAAACAGCATACGGGCGCATAGGGTGTCTAAAAGCGCACCCAACGGATGCGAGCATCAGCGTGAGCAAGCCAGCATAGCCAGTTCGCTCAATAAAGTTGAACATCTCAAATGGGCTCCAGTGAGTGCCATCCCTGTAGTTACCGAAGAAGTGAGGCACGACCAACCTGATCCACTGCTCCGGAGGGAGGCTATTTGCAAGCACTGCCTCATATTTAAACTCACCGGCACGAGTGCTCATCGTTGAAAGCTCAATGGATGGCAAAAGTTGCGGTGCTGAAAGCATAAGTGCAAATGAGATCGCAGATGTTGACACAACAATGTGATGTAGCAGCATATCAAACGCTCTATATCCTCCTCGCTTCAATCCATCTATCGTGCACTGAACACATCTCACCGCAGCGTAGATGGCAAATGCCAACCACACATAGAACGCAATCTGCATATGCCCGGCAAGCGCTGTTAGAGCCAACGGAACGGAGACTAAAACCGCCCACAGCATCGCCATCATTAACGAATTCTTTAAGCCGACGCGCTTCAAAACATACTCGTGTGCGGCAATTACTGTTGGGAGCCAAACGGCAGTGCAAACCAAAGTGATGTAGTTTAGCCATGCCATAAGGAAGCCGCACAGCATGAAAGCGCAAGCCCCAATTAAGGCACACGGTGGGCGAATGCGCCAAAGAGAAAGCAGCGCATACATTCCCAAAGCAGCGATGAGCAAGTGAATGAGGACGAACCACCCGAAAGCTAAATCGACCGGCATGACGACGAATATGAAGTTGAGCGGATAGAATATGGCTGATTGCCCGTTGCCGACAAATGTTGTCCCGCTAAACATGTATGGATTCCAAAGGGGCAACTCACCATCACGAATGCTCTCGGAATACAACTTTCGCCATGGATAGTATTGCTGGATTACATCAAGCAGTGGTGCGTGCACCCTCCTGAACTGTGGGAAGAGCTGACGGGCATGGTAACGCCAAGGCGTCATGACGAGAAGAAGGTCGGCTGGCAAAAGCACTTTCCCACCAATCAATGAATGGTGAATGAGTGCAACCGCTATAACTACGAGCACAGCAATACATGCTAAGTGATTGTAGAATCGCATGCCAAACTATTCACCTTACGCCCCAACCTGAGTTTCGGAATTCAGTCCAGCTCCACCGCCAGCTTCGCCAAAGCCGTTAAATCAATGCGATAGGCTTCATCATCTCCGGCTTTGAACACGAGTTTGCAAAATGGCGGTAGTGCGGTCTTGCCACCCGATATTGCCCGCTCAAAGTCGGTGAGGAGCACAAAACGAACATTGTGCACCCTTGTTAATGTCAACCACATTGCAAGTTGTGATGGGGCATTTGCCCATCGGTAACATGTTACGAGCGTGCGCAATTTCTTGGTGAAGTGGAGAGTCTCAGCCCAGTGCCCTATGAAGACCGTCCTGCCAGAGATTGGCGGGATATAGTTGCCGAGCATCGGGCTGCAAATTATGGCATCGTCCTGCAATGCATTTTCGCGCAGCCATGAAATTAACCTCAGCTGATTTTGAGTGAGGTAATATGGGGGCTGAAGCAGTCTCTCAGCAAGCATGTTGTTGTTTAAAAGCCAATAGGTGTTTAGCCCGATGTATGCTCCATTGGATGGGAACATAAGCAATGTGAGCACGCATACTGCACCGTATACAGCCTTAGTTGAGATGCGCCATCGGGACTTTAAAGGTGCTTCAGCTGCTGCGTATGCTGCGAGCATACAAAGCGGAATATGAAAACCCTCAATAAGTTTCCTTTGAAAGCTCACGGGAAGGTGAATAGCAATGAGTGTCCCAATAACCCACGCTAACGGCATTGCGAGCATACGCCATTTGTTGCGGATACCGAGCGCCACACCGATTATGGACAGCGGGACGAGCAAACCATATGTGCCAAGGAGTATCATTGGCGGCGGAGTCAGCGTCTGCGTGAGCGCTTTCTCCCTGAAAGCTATGTCCGCTCTAAAGGCGAACACCTGTGGGAGCATGCCGATGAGAGAGCATAAGCAAACGGCTGTGACAGCAGCTAAGTGAGATAACGCTATTTTGGACTCAAGTGATATGCGCTTGCAGCTTTCGCGATCTAACGAACTCAAAGATTGGCTTCGCTGCAGCAACATTGTCCAAAGAATGTTGAGCGGATACCAAATGAGTATAACGATGAACACCGTCAGCGCCGCATAGGAGTGGGCGTTTCCAAGAATTAACGATATGAGTGAGGCGAGCAGGACACTTCTCCATCTGCCATTGATGATGAATGACGCAATTGATGCCATAAGGCAAGCCTGAAGAGCAACACCTACAGCTGTGAGCGGCGCAACAAGCATCGTCAGGAATGTTATGGCTTCTGGCATGACGAGCCCCTTGCTCACATCGGCGAATGAGGGCACATCACAGCCGAGCCAATCTCTGAGCAGCCATGCAAGCCAACCAAAGCCGGATGAGAAACCAAGAAAGAGGATGAAAGAACGCCTTGATGGGACATGGTCAAAGTGATATATAGCAAGCCAATATGCGCCCACGAAAAATAAAGCGATGGCGACTGTGCGCGCAACTTGGTAAAGCAAATGCAGGGGCAGCTCAGTAACGGCGTGGAGCAAACCCAGAAGCAGCATGGGAAGATGAAAGAACTTCCCCGAATGCTTCTCTGTGGTGTATAAATCCTTGAAAGTGAGGGCGCCATCGGCAGCCTGTCTTGCCCACATAAGGTGCACATTCTGATCATCCGGATTGCCCAGAAGCCACATATAGCTCATCCTTGGTGGCGTCATCGCAAATGCAAACAAATACGGAAGCCATGTGAGGCAAATGAAAGCGACCATAAAATAGCTTATCCAACGCCTCTCAGCATAGCTCATAGTGAATGCACCGATTGAATGCACAGATTGGTGATGTGCAATAACACATGCGCCTAAATTAGGATGACAGTCACCCAATCAGTTGTTAATGATGCCCTATCAGCGTCTCAAAATCTTTGCTTCCCACAGCGAACCCTGCCGGTGTTAGCGACACTGGTATACCAATCCTTGGCAGCATAACCCCCTTGCAGGCGACGACGATTAAAACGAGAAGTCTACAGCTTCACCCTTTACAGGCAACGGTCATTTAAAATGCCTTCACGGACAAGCCCTGACGCTGCCAAGTTCATTAGCCCAAAAGCGCCGAGTTTAAAACGCTACCATAATCAAGCATCTGCCACATGGGCAATGCCATTGCTATAATGCGCCATTGGTGCATTAGCTAAATTATGGCTTCATGGCTGCAATGCCAGTGTGGTTTATGAAATGTGCCCGGAAAGGTTGGGCAGGCTGTCGTTGGCTTTATTCTGCACCGCTTAAAATGCCGTTAAGTCCATTATGAGTCCTTGGGAGGTGGAATGGATGAGCGAGCGCAAAGTTAGGATAGGCTTTATTGGTTGTGGCGGAATCGCACAACAGCATATGAACGCTCTGAGCAACATTCCCGAATCCGAGCTTGTTGCTTTCTGCGACATTGACATTGAGCGGGCACGAGCTGCGGCGAAGCAACACGGTGGCAGGGCATTTGATAATGCCGAAACGATGCTCAAGGAGATTGAGCTTGATGCTGTTTGGATATCCCTTCCACCACATGCACACGGAATAGAGTTAAAGCTCATTGAGCGCGGCATACCGTTTTTCGTTGAGAAGCCGGTTGGGCTTGACCTCGGGTTAATAAGGGAGATTGCCTCCGCTGTTGAGGAGAAAGGTTTGCTCACAAGCGTCGGCTATATGAACCGTTACAGGCGCGGCATCAACCGAGCGCGCGAACTCCTCCAAGATGACCAACCGATACTTATTCTTGGTGGATGGATTGGTGGGACACCGCGCCCTCGTCCGGGAGTGACAATATGGCGGTGGTGGGTTGAGAAAGACAAAAGCGGTGGGCAATTCCACGAGCAAGTGACGCACACGGTGGACTTGGCTCGCTTCCTTTGTGGGGAGGTTGTTGAGGTGCACGCCTTCTCGGCAAGCGGCTTGAATAAGGGTGCCCCGGAGAATTACAATATTGAAGATGCCAGTGTCGTGAATCTCAAGTTCGCCAATGGAGCAGTGGCTAACTTATGGGCATGCTGTGCGGCAAACGCCGGTGGCGGTGGGGTCAGCCTGAGCGTCTATGCTAATAGGACGACGGTTCTGTTCACCGGCTGGGAACATAATGCCCGAATAATGCGCGTTGGAGAGGACACAATTGAGATTGCCGGTGAGCCCAACATCTTTGAGATTGAAGATAGGGCATTCATGCAAGCTATACTGACTGGCGACAGGACACTTATCAAGTCGCCATATCCCGATGGAGCTAAGACTGCTGAAGTGACACTGGCTGCAAACAAGTCAATGGAAACCGGAAAGCCAGTCAGCCTCGTTTGAATTTGAGATGGCGTGAAAGTGGCATAACTGCGCAGCAAGAGGGCGTAGGGGTGATAAACATGCGAGGATACACAAATTGCATCGGTGTGTGGCTTAAAGGCGCTGTCCTATTGGCGCTTGTAGTTTTTAACCCAATTGCCCACGCCCAAGTAAAGGAGCTCACATTCGTTGATATGCTGTGGCGTGTTGTAGACTTGACCAAACTGCCATTGATTGAAGAGGGTGTTCGGTGTGCCCAGTTTTCAAGTTACGATAGGGCGAGCAAATCCCCGGATGAACCAAACTGGGGCGCAAATAGAGATTGGGGTAACTACATACGAATTGAGCCAAACGGCGAGGCAGTGATGGCTGAAATTGATGGACCGGGGTGCATAGTGCGCATATGGTCAGCAAACCCTCAGGGCAAAATACGCTTCTACCTTGATGGTGCTGAGCAGCCGATTGAGTTCGACTTTCAAAGCCTGTTTGAAGGCAAAATAGAGCCGTTCATAGCGCCATTCTGTGGGTATCATGGGCGCGGCGCAAATTGCTACCTTCCGATACCATTCGCAAAATCATGCAAAGTGACAGCCGACAAGCCTCATGGGCAATACTACCACATCACTTATGTGACCTTCCCGAAAGACTGGCGAGTTGAGACATTTAAGCTTCCACTAAACGAGGGGCAAAAAGCGGAATTGCGCAAAGTCGCGGAGATCCTTAACCGAGCCGGAGAAGACATAAAGCCAATAACAGGTGTTGTTGAGCGCCTCTCCGATAAAGTTATTGCTGCCCCGGGACAACGAATCACACTGGCTAAGATTCAGGGCAGCGGCATTATACGATCACTTCGCCTGAGCGTGCAATCGGCAGAGAAGTGGGCGCTTCGCAAGCTGCTTTTAATTGCTCACTGGGATGATGAAGCAACGCCGAGCATATGGTGTCCATTGGGCGATTTCTTTGGGATGGGATTTCAAATGACCAAGTATACATCGCTACCGATGGGCGTCACTGATAATGGTGCTTATTGCTTCTTTCCAATGCCGTTCAAAAAGTCAGCCCGGATAGAGATACTGAATGACGGTCAAATGGGCGCGCAGGTTGAGTTCTCCATTGAATGGGAGCGAGATGTCAAGCTCCCCGAGAGAATCGGTTACTTTCACGCCAAGTGGCGCCGTGAGGCGCCGTCCAAAACTTTTGACTATCCATTCATTGTCACCAAGGGCGTTGGGAAATATGTCGGAACAATGCTCAATGTTGACAACCCAGAGCCGGGTTGGTGGGGCGAAGGGGACGAAAAGGTGTGGGTTGATGACGAGGCATTCCCATCCACATTCGGCACTGGCAGCGAGGACTATTTCGGAGATGCATGGGGCTTTAGACCATTCATCCACCCGCTGCACGGATGCATACTTCTTGAGCGTCCAGACCATGCCGGCAAGACGAGTGTTTACAGATGGCACATGCTGGATGCAATACCGTTCTATAAATCGCTTCGCTTCACAATTGAGAACTACGGCACCGATAAAGATTACTCCAGCGTTGCTTACTGGTATCAGGTTGAACCGCACGATGATTTCTTTAAACCCGTGAGCGTTGCCGAGCGTTTACCATGGGCAAAGCGCATAATCGGGGCAATTGAACTTGAGGATGTGAGGGCGGAGCCAAAGGAAAAGGTCAGGGTCGTCGTGGAGCAAGATGTGCAATTAGAACTCTCGTCTGGAAGAGCGCTTTCGTTTACACCCGAGAGGGATAGCGATACCTTAACACTGTCAATACCGATCAAGCGTGAGGATGTTTATGAGTTAATCATCCATTCCGCAACAAAGGGTGGGCAACCAGACTTTGATGTGCTTGTTGATGGCAAGCTGGTTGGAAAATTCACATCGCCATTTAGTGAGACAACATTGTTGCGAGTTGGCAGGGTGAGGATGCGCCCAGAGTATGCACAGGTGCAATTGATCGCTCGAGTTGGTGGTAAACAACTGCTGCTTGATGCGCTTGAGCTGCGCCAAAGCCCCAAAACTCCGAGGGCAATTGAAGCTGAAGCGCTCACGGTTAAGTTATCTGAGGGTGCTCAAATTTTTGTTGATGATGCGCGCATGGACTGGAGCAGCTGGGCACAGCTGCGCATTGATGCAACTGGTGCAAGCCAATGGGTTGAATTGCAGCTGCCAAAAAATCTCAAAGGCAAGTTTGCACTATCGGTGCGCATGACGAATGGACCAACATATGGCATCGTTAAGTTCAGCATTGGTGGGAAGGAAATCGGCACCCCGATCAACTGCTACGCTAAAAATGAACAGCTTGTGCGTGAGACGCAACTTGGCATTGTAGAGCTATATGGTGCCGATGCCAACACGATTCGCTGCGAAGTCATAGGGAAGGATGAGCGCTCCGGTGGCTTTTCAATCGGAATTGACTATTTCCGATTGACGAAGGTGCTGATTGAAGGTGCCATTGAAGTTGAGCAAATGAGGGTGGTGAAGTTTGAGCGCTGTCGTCCGGGAGTGCAAAACATGGCACCATGGGGAGCTGAGAGATGGAGCAGTGAGAACCAACTCTTTTGCCCCGGCGAACTCGGTGCATATGTGACTCTTGAATTTGATGTGGTAGCTGAAGGGAGCTACGAGTTGGAAGTTTATTTCACAAAAGCGCCAGACTACGGCATTGTTGAGGTAGCTGTTGATGACGAACCGGTTGGAAAACACTTTGATGGCTATAGCGCGCAGGTTGAACCCTCAGGGAAGGTTACGATGGGCATCATCAAACTCGCCAAAGGCAAGCACACAATCACTTTCAGGGTTGTCGGGAAAAACAAGAACTCAACCAACTACTTCATGGGGATTGACTGCATCAGGCTTGTGCCAAAGCAGCATTAGCAAGATGGCTCACTAAGACACCGCTGCAACCTCAAAATGCAGCGGCGCAAATATTGTGGGCAATGTGAAAGCGGTGGCAGACGATAGTCCACTTGTTGGCGCATTCAATGCGCCGTTAAAACCGTTATAACTTGCTCATCACCGCGAAACTGCGCTGAGGTGGGCGGGCGAAGATGAAAGCAGCGGTTGTTAACGCTCCGCATGAACTGGTCATCACTGATATTGAAGAGCCGAGACCAGGGATGGGTGAAATACTCGTTGAGGTGAGAGCATGCGGGGTATGCGGGACTGACCTGCACATCTATGATGGGCAGTTCCCAGCAAAATACCCGATTGTGATGGGACATGAATTCTGCGGTGTTGTAGTTGCTGTCGGTGATAATGTGAGCCAAATCTCAGTTGGAGATAAAGTTGCCATTCAACCGAATGTCTCCTGCGGCAGTTGTGAACTGTGTAGGCGCGGTCGCCCAAATCTCTGTCAGGGTTTGCTTGCATACGGCGTTCACATGCATGGCGGCTTTGCGCAGATGTGTATTGTGCGCCACGAGAACGCTTTTCACATAGGGGGCTTATCTTTTGAGGCTGGCGCGCTTGTTGAGCCGCTCGCATGCTGTTTACACGGCATCAACTTGGTGGGGGTAAATGCGGGCGAGCGTGTCATTGTTTTTGGCGCCGGTCCAATAGGTCTACTTCTTGCGCAGCTTTGCAGGCTGCGCGGGGCGAGTGAAGTTGTGGTTGTGGATGTCCTTGAGGAGAGGATTCATGCATCAAGTTCGCTCGGCTTCGTGGCGCTGTCAAGTTATGAGTTAAATTCCAAAGAGGCTGAGCACACACACTCTTATGAATTGGCGATAGATGCTTCGGGGGCAACAGCAGTGATTGAACGGATGACGAGGTTTGTCCGGGACGGTGGCAGATTGCTCATATTCGGTGTTGCGCCGCTGGATGCCGATGTGCCCATAAGACCGTTTGAAATCTACAGGCGTGAGTTGACGCTCATCGGCGCTTTCAGCCTCGGATACGAATTTGATTCCGCAATAAGGCTCTTAAGCAGCGGGCAAATCCATTACAAGCCGTTGATAACGCACCGCATGCCACTTGATGGAATTCATGAAGCTTTGGAATACAAGCGCCGAGGGGTCGGACTGAAAGCCATTGTCTTTCCGAGCGATGAGGTTTAAACCATACAACATTGGCTACCTCGTTGCAATTCATCCTATCCCAAACCTCTGTAAACTATCCTGAACAAGTCCAGATGGTGATTGATATGGCGGAGCAACTTACAATTGCAATCATTGGGTGCGGCGGTATGGCAGAAGCGCACAGGCGTGCCTATCAGATGTTGTGGCAGTCTGGATACAAGAGCTTCCGCATCACCGCAACATGTGATTTGGAAATAGAGCGGGCAAATGCGATGGCTGATAGGGTGGCTGAATTTCAGGGAGTGCGTCCGAATGCATACGGCGATATAGATAAGATGCTCGCTGCCGAGAAGGAACTTATGGCAGCGGATATATGTGCGCCACACAACGAGCATCATGTGCTCGCTATAGCATGCTTTGAAGCCGGGTTGCATGTGACCATTGAAAAGCCACTGGCTATAACGCTGCGTGCTGGCAGAAAGATGCTTGAAGCAGCTAAGTCAAGAGGATGCCTGCTTCAAGTTGCCGAGAATTACAGGCGCACACCGACACAGCGAGCCATTAATTGGGCACTCAAAATGGGCTGGATTGGCGAGCCAAGGATGTTCCTTTGGGTGGACACATTTGAACGGCTATGGTATTGGGGTTGGAGAGAGCACAAGGAGATAGCCGGCGGCGGTTGGACACTTGATGGTGGCGTGCACTTTGCCGATTTGATGCGATACCACATTGGCGAGGTGGATGAGATATTTGCGGTCAGCCGAACATTTCTCCCAGTGCGCTATATGGAACCGGAAACAAGGAGCAAGCCTGTTGAGATCAGCGTTGAGGATACAACAATGGCTCTGGTGAAATTTAATAATGGCGTGCTTGGACAATGGGTGCTCACAAGCGCTGCACCCGGGAAAGGATACAACATGCGCGTTATATACGGTCAGGAAGGATGCATTGATTTTCAAGATGGCTTCTATGGACGCACCACACATGAGCCGATAAACGAACTTGTCAACAAATTCATGGAGAGCATAACTGATGAAGAGAGGGAGAGGCTTTTCCCGATGGGCATCACCGATTCGGTGGCGATTGAATTGCACGAGTTCATTGAGGGTGTGTTGAACAGGAAGCCAATTGAGACCGATGGAAATGAAGGATACAAATCACAGGCTATTTGTATGGCTGTATACGAATCGGCGCTGCTAAACGCACCGGTAAAGGTTGAAGCAGTTGCAAGGGGCGAGATTGAAGGCTATCAAGCCGAATTGAACAGGCAACTTGGGCTTTGAGTTCATGTGGATAAGGCTGCATTAAGTGGGTTTGTTTTCGGAGCGCTTGCACCTTGTCATAGACATGAACGGTGATGGATGAGTGCGCCATAATTGATGTGACAACCTTTGCGGTATGGACTCAGAAGGGCGCTTAAAAGCTCAAGCATGGATATTGGTGGAGGTGAAGTGAATGGTGGATTTGAATGAACTTGCGGAGGCTGTGATCAACGGAAACCGTGACAGGGCAGTTCAACTGACACAACAGGCGTTGGATGAAGGTATGGACGCAGCACGGATACTTAACGAGGGATTGATCGCCGGCATGCAAGTTGTCGGTGAGAAGTTTAAGAAAAACGAGTTTTACATTCCGGAAGTGCTTGTGGCTGCCAGAGCAATGAAAGCGGCAATGGAGGTGCTCCGCCCGATTCTGACGGAGCGCTCTGACATTCAGCCATTGGCGACTGTTGTGATAGGGACTGTAAGGGGTGACCTTCATGACATAGGTAAGAACTTGGTAGCGATGATGCTTGAGGGTGCCGGATTTAGAGTGATTGACCTTGGTGTTGATACACCGCCAGAAAAGTTTGTTGAGGCAGTTAAAGAACACGGCGCAAGAATAGTTGGCATGTCAGCGTTGCTCACAACAACGATGCCCGCAATGAAGGACACAATTGAGACACTGAAAGCAGCTGGCATTAGAGACCAAGTGATTATCATGGTCGGCGGTGCGCCGCTCACGCAGGAGTATGCTGATTCAATCGGAGCCGATGGCTACGCACCCGATGCAGCAAGCGCTGTGGATAAGGCAAAGGAGCTGTTATCAAAGAAAGCTGCTTAACTGGAGCGACACCTTGCATTATGCCAATCCGAGGCGGCGCAGCGCTCGTCTTCCTATATCCCGTCTATAATGCATTCCATCAAACCAGATCCGTGAGACGGCATCATAGGCACGTTTTGTAGCGCTGAGAAAATCGTCACCGAGTGCAGTTACACCAAGCACTCTACCGCCATTTGTCACTAATTGCCCTTCCTTAACGGCGGTGCCTGCATGAAATACAATCACATCGTCAAGCGCCTCAGCATCTTCAACTCCTGTGATCACCTTTCCCTTCTCATACTTGCCCGGATAGCCACCCGATGCCATGACAACGCAAACGCAACAGCGTCGCGACGAACATACCTCAGCCTCATTCAGACGACCATCTATGACGGCGTTGATTATCTCCACAAGGTCGCTGTCCATCAGTGGCAAAACTGCCTGCGTCTCCGGGTCGCCAAACCTGCAATTGTATTCAAGCACCTTTGGTCCTTCTACCGTGAGCATTAACCCCGCATATAAAACGCCCTTGTATGGACGCCCCTCTCCAGCCATTGCCGCCACAGTCGGCTTTATTATCGTTTCAATTATGCGTTCAAACAGAGCCTCATCAATTGCTGGCACCGGGCAATAAGCGCCCATGCCGCCGGTGTTTGGTCCCGTGTCATCATCAAACACCGGCTTGTGATCCTGCGAGGGCAGCATCGGCTTTACAGCCTCGCCATCGGTGAAGACCATAACTGAAGCTTCCTCACCATCAAGATACTCCTCAACAACGATGAGGTCACCGGATGAGCCAAACTCTCGCCTAATCATGATCCTCTCAACAGCATCAACTGCTTCCTCAACGCTCCTGCACACAATGCTTCCTTTCCCGGCAGCAAGACCACTTGCCTTTACAACAACTGGCGCACCGTGAGAACGCACATACTTCAAGGCTTCGCTTGCATCGTCAAAGATTTCAAACTGCGCCGTCGGTATACCATACTTGCGCAGCAGCTGTTTGCAGAATGCCTTGCTTGATTCAATCTCCGCTGCGAGTTTGTTTGGTCCGAATATCCTTAGACCTCGCCTCTCAAACTCGTCCACAATGCCAGCGGCAAGTGGCGCCTCCGGCCCGACAATGGTGAGGTCAATTTTCTCCGCCTCAGCATAACTTACAAGTGAAGGGATGTCCTCAGCATCTATATCAACACACTTTGCAAGTTTAGCTATTCCAGCGTTCCCCGAAGCACAGTGCACCTCTTTGACATGTGGGCTTTGCTTCAATTTCCAAACGAGGGCGTGTTCTCGCCCCCCAGAACCCACTACAAGCACCTTCATTTGACCACACCTCCATTCACGGAACACACTTGCTGACACAGCATTGCGGCACGAAAATGTGACATTGCTCTTAAAGGCTCATTCGCTCGCGAGGCTCGCAATGAAATCGCCAACTT
Source organism: Armatimonadota bacterium (assembly GCA_025062195.1). Classification (GTDB taxonomy): domain Bacteria; phylum Armatimonadota; class Fervidibacteria; order Fervidibacterales; family Thermosaccharophagaceae; genus Thermosaccharophagus. The sequence goes on along the minus strand of JANXAS010000009.1, from coordinate 30,291 downwards.
CGGATGTGCTCATCCCCATCCTACCGGCTTCCATTGACTTTATCTTGCCGCTCCCCAATGCCCTTATACACGCTTGCTCAATGCGCTTTGCTGTCTCATGCTCGCCCAAAAAATCAACAAGCATTTGCATGGCGAGTATAGCTGCGATGGGATTGGCTACATTCTTTCCGGCATACTTTGGAGCTGACCCATGAATCGGCTCAAACATTGAAGTCCGCCCCGGATGTATGTTGCCAGAGGCAGCAACGCCCATACCACCCTGAATGATCGCCCCCAAATCGGTGATGATATCACCAAACATGTTTGTCGTGACGATAACATCAAACCATTCTGGGTTCTTAACCATCCACATACAGCACGCATCAACATAAGCGTGATCTGCCTCTATGTCGGGATAATCTTTTGCCACCTCTTCAAATGTCCTCCTCCAAAGTTCATGCCCATATGTGAGCACATTTGACTTATCAACAAGCGTCACCCTTCTTTTCTTGTTTCGCAATCTGGCAAGCTCAAAGGCATATTTGATGCACCTTTCTGTGCCATGTCTTGTATAGACGGCGACCTGAAATGCAACTTCATCTTGAGTGCCGCGCTTTAGCCATCCGCCAATGCCGACATACACATCTTCGGTATTCTCTCGCACAACCACGAAATCAATATCTTCGGGATGTTTGTCCTTTAACGGCGTCCATACACCCGGGTAGAGTTTTACCGGGCGAAGGTTTATATAAAGGTCAAGCTCAAATCTGATGCGCAATAGCAAGCCCCTCTCAAGCACCCCGGGAGGGACATCCGGGTGACCTATGGCACCAAAGTAAATGGCATCAAATGTGCGCAACTCGTCAATGGCACTTTCCGGGAGAGCCTCGCCGGTGCGAAGGTATCTCTCACCGCCAAAATCATAACAAGCAATTTCATACTTCATCCCGGCAGCAGAAGCAGCTGCTTCAAGCACTTTTAAACCCTCTCGCACAACCTCGGGTCCGATGCCATCACCAGGTATAACAGCAATCTTGTAAACTTTTCCGCAGCTTGCCACCTTGGGATTCACCCCCAGATAAACTCACAATCTTCAAGGCGCAAACAAACACCTCAAATTCATAATGCAACATAGTTGCAAGGGAGGAGGTAAAGCCGAGGCGCCTTAATTTATGGATTTTAAAATCTCGCCGCTGAAGTTATCCCTACCTGATGTGTTGTTTGCGGTGTGGACATCGTTCAAAAGCGAATCGTGGTGGCTATGGTTGCACTCGCATCAAATGCGCCACCCACGCTCAATTTTATGGCGCACAATGACCATCAGGTTAGATTGCGCTAACGGAGACGAAGCTTGAATGGGCTTTCTCACTCTAACTTGATGAGTTGAAACTCTGCTTTTATCGTTATGGTCATCGGCACTTCCCTTGGCAACTGCACCCCATCAACATTCTCTCCACCCTTTGACGGTGTGCCCTCTCGCTCATGTTCCTCACCCTGCTCCTCTTCAACGCCCGCATTTCCATCAACTTTTTCTTCAGCTTGCCCTGCGCCTTCATCACCCGTCGCTTCACCTTTCAGATCGTTTTGTTGCTCTCTCTGTGCCGGGGTTAAAGTGGGTCTAACAGCAGCTGCAATCAATTCAGGAGGCAGCTCTTCAATTGGCACTGACATGCGCACCTCAATCTCAATAACTCCTGATGCTTCTTCAACGCACCCGGCACGGCAGTTAAAACTGACCTGTGTTACGCCCTTGTGATAGGCACGGAGTTCATATATCGCCCTAAGCTCAGCTGGGATGAACCAGTCAAGCGGCAAATCATATTTCGTCTCAAGGTGTGCGATGGTTTGTTCTTGAGATGGATTGCTCAACTTAGTGAGTCTCGTATGCGCTGTGATTGAATGCTTACCACCAATATGATGTTCAACTTGCCATGCATCCCCCACTCCGACCGGCTTATCCGGCAAGCCGACGCAAAGTGCTCCAACAGCCAAGCTCACCACATCTAAGCCAGCTGCGACTTCAAAGACATCACCAGTTGAAAGACCTGAAACGGTAAGGACCTGCCCACGAGGCGTCATTGTAATGGTAACCGTATGCTTTGCGACCCTATCCACCTGTCTCCATCCCTGCCCGAAGAGGCGCATTACACCGCCGACTACGCTCACATCCATGAGCAACTCACCAGAACGCATCCGTCGCTTGATGGCTGTCTCAATGTCCATGTTTGCGCTGAATTGCAATGGCGTGCGCAACATGCCAAGAGTTGTTGATGCGTCGGCACTAACGATCAACTTGTATTTTCTACGCCCATGAAGGTTGGCAGCGTAAGTCATTGTCACCTTCTCGGCTTTCCCAACCACTTCAACATTTGTGTCACTATGCGAACCTTGGACAGCGATGATAAACTCTGATGAACAAATGGTGAATGAAAACACAAACACAGCACTCAAGCGAAGTGCTGATATCCATCTCATTTCAAACTCAAGCCCCCCGCTGTCACGGTTTTTGATTGCCCTTTACCTAACCGTTAGCTCATTCAATTTGACACAATGAACCGCTCATCTCACTCCAATCCTATCAAACCAACTAAGCACTTTTGAACTCGCTATAGCCTCTGTCAATGAGCGTTTTTCGGCATACACATGCAGCGCGACCAAAAGTGCCAATACAACCAACTGGAACTTAAGCGGCGTTGCCGCCCAAATGAAGCTACCGAGTGCAGCGCCAAGCATATTCGCGCCGGCATCGCCAAGCATAGCGCGGCATGTAAAGTCGTAAAAGGCATATGGTAAAGTTGAAGCTGCAAGCATAGCTACAATGCAGCGCCCGCTGCTGTCCGCCAAAGCGAACGAGCACCCACATAGCACCCAAAAAACCTTCAGGGCTCGTGACGGTCGCTTGTCAAGCAGATTAATCCCGTTGGCTGACAGGCAAATAAGAGCTATGCCAAACAGTGATTCTAAAGGTGGCTTGGCGATTTGTCCGCTGTGCCAAAGAACAACAACGGCTGTTCCCAAGATTCCCCCGATGGCTTTGATCAATCCAGTAGTAATGCGGCGCTGATGAAGCAACGCTCTTATGTGCCCGCTAAGCCCGCGCCAAACCCGGTCGCCAAAGATATCGTCAATCAATCCGACGAAAAGAAACCAGCCCGCAACAAGCGCTATAAGTGAGCATAAGCTCGCTAAGTGAATAATGGCGATGCAGGCAATCGCAAGCTGCAATGCAAACGACGCATATATGGCAACGCCACCCGAGGTGATGACAGCTTGATTGCGGAAATTTCGCCTCAATAAATCACCGCATCGCATTAATGCAAGCATACCGAGCGGCACAACCGCAAATGGAATTAACATAGCGAAAAAGACGATTGGATGACAGCCCGCCATCGTTAAGCCACCATTTTGAAGTTGCCTTTGCGCAACGCCCTTAAAGCGGACGAAGTTTTGATGAGAGAAGCCTTGGCAGAGACGCTCTCAATATGTCCAGCAACTGCCTTCCCCTGTGAATAAACCCTCTGATAGTGCGACCTGTGTAGCGGTGTTCAAATGCGAGCGGGACTTCAACGATGCGTGCACCACACGAGATGGCGTCAATTGTAAATCCAACCTCAACTCCAAATCCATATGCGAACCGACCGACGCGCTCAACCAATTCGCGGCGCACCGCTCTCTGCCCGCAAAGCGGCGCTTTAAGCACAACTCCCACGGCAAGCGCTATAGCGAGCCTGGCAACAGCTTTTGCGAGTCCAAAGCCACCAATGCCACCTTTGGGAATAGGCGCGGCAATAGCCATATCGGCATCGCCGTCAATCACCTTTTGTATAAGCGGCTCAAGGTTGAAGGCGCTTAAACCGAGATCTGCGTCAACGAACAAAAGCACATCACCATGAGATGCTTTTACACCGTGCATGAGCGCCGTTCCCTTACCATAGTTTCTCCCCAACCTAATAACAGCTGAGGCGCCATGGTTGTGGGCGACTTCAGCAGTGTTATCGGTTGAACCATCATCAACCACGATGACTTCAATAACATTCGGCAGCTGCCAGACAGCTGTTACTGTTAAGCCAACTCTTTCAGCTTCATTGTATGCCGGTATGATGACCGAAACTCGCTTAACTGGTTCATGACATATCATCATGGGACAATCCCTCAATCGCATCACAATATATTCACTGTGAGCCTATGCATCGTCTTCATCGAGCTGGCTTAGCTTGAGCGCTCACAGCCCTATTGCCCAACCGCAAATCGGGAAAGCGCGTCCTCGCCGTCTCCTTCCAACCGTAGTTGCCTTCCTGCCCCGCAAGCGCATAGACGATGCAAATCTGTCCAATGGCTGATTCGGCGTTATCAACCGTGGGCACCCCGACATGTCGGCACACTGGCACAATGGATTTCTCAACGCCGGATGTCTCGCACACCACAACTTTTGCCCCAAGCACCTTCAACGCCCTAACGAGTTCAATGTCTATTGCCTCAAACTCGCTTTGATCCCTAAGCGCTTTGACAGCGCTAATGAATATTACAGCTCCAACTGGGTGTGAGTAATCCCCCGAAATCGTCGTCCAACCACCATGCACATATTTCCTGAGCTGGTCATTTTGATCGCCGAACCTGATAAGCTGTGCGAGCTTTGCAATAAGCGCCTTTCGGTATGCCGAACGCAAGTCATGAACACCGGCAGCCGGCTGCACCGACAGTTTGCTTGCAAGCCTTGCGATGGCATCCTCAGACATGGTGAATGCGACTCTATGAATTCTCGTCACAGACCGAACCGTGCCGTCGGCAGCGCTTAGCATCAACTTGAGATCGTTTAAGAAAGCTATATCGCTTTCCGGAGCCGTCACAACAACGGCTATATTACGATGTTGCAACACCCCGCTAAGAAGCATTGGCGCAGCTGCGCGCAGAAACTGCTCATGCCAAGTCATCCTTTGACTCATGTTGGCAAGCTCAGATTGCAATGAGCGTATTAGCTGTTCCCTCGCCCTCAACTGCTTATTGACTTCCTCACGGTATTGCCGAAGCTGCTTCTCAATGTGTGCGGCGAGTTTTTCAACAGCTGGTTGACGGCTCAACCCGATGCCTATGAGCAAACCCATAAGGAAGAAAATCAGGACGGCAACAAGCGATGCATAATAGAAACGAACATCTATCCCCATGGCGGCATCACCATCTTGCCAACATGAGTGGAACATACCCATCAATCATATTTGCTTGTGAGGAATTCAAATGCCCTTCCAAGACAAACCTCCCTCAGCCATTAATCAATGCCGTTCCCGTGAAAAGCGGCATCAAATCACAAAGGGCATTTCTCAAAAGTTTTTCCATTTGCGGTGTGCCCACGCCACATTAAAACATCAAATTGAAGAGCCTCTCAAACCTCACAACAAACCACAATGCGATCGCCCTGAGGAAACTCACAGTGTATGGTGATAGCTTCGCAATGATGAGCGCAGAAATAGCACCGAGCATCAGAAGCACAACTATATGCCACAGCTTTAACCTTTCCGAGTAAAGTTGGCTGACGCCTTTTGCGTCCACAAGCAAATGCCCGAGGCGCAATCTCGTTAGGAATGTGCTTGCCATCCCTTTGCGTCCCTTCTCAAGGAACTCAACAAAACTCGTGTGTGTCCCAATCGCTATGATGAGGCTTGCACCACAAGCATATGCAAGCAGCATCGCCGCATCCTCACTCGTCCCGTGCACTGAAAATGTAACGGCGTTTAAGCCAAGTCCCTTTAACCTATCAAGCCCCGGTGCACTCCCATCAGGGTATGCATGAACAACAATATCGGTGGCACACTTGAGCGCCTTCTCGGAAACACTGTCCATGTCTCCAAAGACTATGTCGGGTTTTAATCCAAACTCAAGGAGGGCATCCGCACCACCATTAACGCCGATAAGCACGGGGCGCTCATCGCGCACATATGGCATTATCGCTTTTAGGTCGTCTTTGTATCCGCGCCCACGAGTCACAATGAGCACATGTCTGCCACGCAATTTCGTTTTTAGCTGTGGCGGCGCTATCTTGCCGGAGAGCAACTCCTTGCCCTCCCGTTGGATGTAGTCAAGCGTGTTTTTAACGAATGCCTCAATGACCTCGCTGATGCGCTTTGAGAATGCCTCACGCCTGCTAGAGAGTTCATCAGCTGTGAGCGGTTTGCCACGAAGCACAATTCCGTCAAACTTAAGCTCGCCAGTCAATACATTAACTTCCACCACCTTACCATCTTGCAACAACTCAAAAGCTCTCTCATCCATCTGGTCAATTAGCGGTATACTGTGCGAAAGGAGAAACTCAGCCCCCTCAGGGGGCAAGTTGCCCGTAGCTGAATTTGAAACATTTATCACGACCGATGCCCCTGCCTCAATCAGGCTGTGTGCCGCAATCACATCAATGTCTTCGTGATCAATTAGGGCAATCTCGCCTTGCCTCAACCTCCTGACAAGCCTTTTTGTGCGTCTATCCAAACGCACCGGAGCCCGTATGACACCCTTCATATCCCTCACCACGACATTGCGATGCCGTGCCCAGTTCCGTCCGATTGCAGGCGTATAGGTAAAAGCTAACCGGCTTGCCCAGTTAGCATCTCAGCGGCTTGCTTCAATGTTGTCTCGGTAACTCTTGCGCCAGCAAGCATCCTTGCTATTTCAGCAACGCGCTCATCAAACGAAAGGTGATGAACTTGTATCACCGTTCGCCCGCGATGAATCACTTTTCTGACGCTGATATGAGCATCAGCCATGCACGCAATCTGTGGCAGGTGCGTGACACATATTACCTGAGCATACCTGGAGACGCTCTTTAGCTTCTTACCGACCGCTTCAGCTGTGCGCCCACCTATTCCAACATCAATTTCGTCAAAGATGAGCGTTGGTATCTCATGCGCTGAACGCAGGATGGCTCTCAAGGCAAGCATAATTCGTGATATTTCACCACCAGATGCTATCTTAGCGAGTGGCTTCAACGGCTCACCCTCATTTGGCGAGATCAGAAATTCAACTCGGTCAATGCCATCCCTATCAAAGGCATATTTATCGCCATCAACAGCCAATCCGTTTTCGTCCACCTCCCTGACTAAGGACACCTTAAACCGAGCTCTATCCATCATCAGCGAATGCAGCTGCTCTTCCATCGCCCTCTCCATTTCCTTTGCGGATTCGTTCCTTACCTTTGAAAGTTCTCCGGCAACATGCGCCAGCCTTTGCCTCAACTCGGAAGATTTTCTCTCAAGTTCCTCAAGGTGTTCCTCATGTGACTCAAGCAGATTTAACTCCGCCTCAATACGCTGCCTGTATGCGAGCACCTCCTCAACGCTATCTCCATATTTGCGCTTCAGAGCGCTTATTAGGGCAAGCCTGCCCTCAATCTCCTCAAGCCTCTGCGGGTTGAATTCAAGCTTTGAAGCATATTCGTCAATGCACTTCGTCACATCCTCAAGCGAATAGAGCAGCTGCTCAATCTGCCCCGAATGCTCATTTAACCCGTCATCCCATTGCGATGCTTTTCTCAACTCAGCTAATGCGCTCATAAGCAGCGGCACAGCTCCTTCAGCTTCCTCATCGCCATGCAAGCACCTTCGGACACGCTCAACCGCCTCAATTAACTTTTCAGAGTGCAAAAGCCTATGCCGCTCTGAGCGAAGTTCCTCCTCTTCACCCGTGACAAGCTTAGCAGCATCAATCTCTCTTATCTGATAGCGAAGCAAGTCTATTCGCCTTTCCCTATCACGCTCGCTGCTCATTATCTTTCGCCTAAGCCCTTCAACTTCCTTAAGGGCGTCATACAAGGATCGGTATTCTTCAAGCAACTCCTTCAGTCGCTCACCGCCATACCTGTCAAGGTAGGCAAGATGCGTCTCGGGATGAAGCAGCGATTGATGCTCATGTTGACCATGTATGTCAACAAGCAATTCGCCAACGCGTTTTAGCGCCTTCAAGCTGACCGGATGCCCATTGATGAAGCACCTCGTTCTTCCAATGCGTTCCAAAACCCTGCAGATGACAAGCTCATCCTGTTCGCTGCCGCACAACTCCTTCAAAGTCTGTTGGATAGCCTCTCTCCCAGATAGGTCAAAAGTAGCCTCAACAATTGCAGCATCGGCACCGGTGCGTATTTGCTCAATGTCGGCGCGCTCGCCAACAGCGAGCGATATGGCATTTATGAGGATTGACTTACCAGCGCCAGTCTCGCCGGTGAGAACATTCAACCCAGGATGCAGCTTGAGCTCAAGTTCATCGATTAGAGCGAGGTTCTTAACTTTGAGCAACTTCAACATTTTTCATTCGCCACCCTTAAGCAACTCCACCATGCTGCTTAAGCAGCGGTTCATTTCTGTAACCCCATTTGAGTTTCTCTCGCAACCTCTCGAGGAAATTGAACTTGTGCAGCCTGACTAAATTCGCCTTGTAATCTGATGCCCTCACATACACCACATCATCCTTTAGCAGCTTCAATGTCAATTGCCCGTCAACCATGACAGCCGCATCCACCGGCATTGCCTTTGTTGGTGTTACCTTTATTGAAAGCTCGGCAGATTGCGATGTGACAACAGTTCTCACATGAAGGGAATGGGCACAAACTGGGGTTATGATAAACACATCCGCATCCGGAGTGACTATTGGTCCACCAGCGGAAAGGGAGTATGCAGTTGAGCCAGTCGGTGTCGCTACAATTACGCCGTCCGCAAATTCAGCCATCAATAGCTCGCCGTTGATGCGCACTTCAAACATCTGAACCTGAGATAATGCCACTCTTAAAACAACCACATCATTCAAACCGTAGTTGAGCCATACCGGCTCGTCCTCACGGTGGACGGCTGCCTGAAACAATGTCCGTGATTCAATCAGATACCTCCCACTGAGTATCGCCTCAAGAGCGCCCTCTAAATCCTGCCAATCAACCTCGCTCAAAAAACCGAGCCCGCCAACCCTCACACCGAGTATCGGCGTTCCATACTTTGCAGCCATGCGAACGGCGCTCAGAATGCACCCATCCCCACCAAGCGCGAATATCAAATCGGAAGAGGCTATATCGTCTTGGTGGGCGGAGCAGGAACGTCTTCCGAGGAGCTCAGCGCACTCACTTGCGAGGAGCACACTGATGCCATGCCTGTCAAGAGCTGCTAAAAGGCTGCGCAACGCATCCTCAATATTTGTCTTGTGCATTGCAGCTACAATTCCAACGGCACGAACAGCACCCTTTGGCTTCATATAGCTATCGCCTCTCACAACGCGCTTTCGTGATGCACTCCCAATGTCAAAAGTAACGCGCTGCAGCCGTCTTTAGGAAATGCCTCCCAACATAAATCGCCATTTAGGGAATCCACCTCTTATGTATGCAAATCATTTGTCAATTGCGCTCCTTTTAAATTCGTCTAAATTCATCAACGGCTATCAGCAAGCTGTCTGGAAAACGGCGAGAGATGCGGCGAATGAAATGTGCCATAAACGGGCGAGCTTTCATTCTCCTCATAGTATGGTTCAAAGATGCTCACAGTTAGGCACGCAACAAATTGGAGTGATGTTAAAGAAGTCAATTTGTCGCTTCGCAGCGGACTTAAAACGGTGCTCATGCCATGAGCATCTGCCACAGCTTTACGCAGATGAGTTTTGTATTCGGCGAGCTGCTCAACTAAAGAAGTTGGGAAAGAATCGTTGAGGAGCATTCCAAAGGAAGTGAACAGCGTCCAAATAGCAGGCAGTAGGCAACGAAAACTAAGCTGCTGCCAATCTGCCCAATTTGAATAGATAGAACTTCGGCTTCCCGAAAGACCTCATCACATAGTTAAGGGGTATAGTTGCACGCTCATTCTTCCACTAAATGAAATCGTATAAGCCTTGCATCTATTGACCGCCGCTGAGGCGCGCTTTTACCCTCTCCAAATTCTCCCTTGCAGCCCTGTGCTTCGGGTCTATCTCAAGCGCTTTTCTATAACACTTTTCGGCATCTTGCAACTTGCCCTGCCTTTCATATACTGCCCCTAAGCCGTTCCATGCGTCAGCATTCCTTGGATCAAGTTCGGTAGCGCGTTTGTATTCATCCCATGCCAGACCTATATCACCACGGGAGTAATGTATGAACCCAAGGAGGACTCTCGCTGCGACATTCTTCGGGTCCCTTGTTGAAACCTCCCTACACAACCCCATCGCCTCATCATAACGCTTCAATTCAATTAACACATCGGCGAGCTCCAACTTGGCTTCCAAATTATCCGGCTGCAGCTTAAGCACTTCACCCCACTCCGCCACAGCCCTCTCAAATTCACCATTAGCTCTGTATGCTATGGCGAGGTTCTGGCGAGCCGTTACGAATGCCGGATCTTCCTTAATGGCTCTTTGGAAGTATTGGATGGCTTCGTTGCGCTTCCCAAGGAGGAAGTAAAGCCTGCCGATGTTGTTAAACAGCGTCAGCTGCGGCTTGAGAGCAGCCGCGAGTAAGTAAGAGTTAAGAGCTTTCTCCAAAGCGCCCTGACGCTCATACACCTCTGCCAACGCAACATGCGCATCCCAATATTGTGGGTCAAGGTCAGCGGCGCGCTTGTAGAAGGCTTCTGCCTCGGACAACTTACCTCTGCGCTCATAGATGAGTCCAAGAGCATAGCTCACCTGAGGCGAGTTATCACCGAGCTTTATAGCTCTCTCAAGGACGACAATAGCCTCTGATAGCTGTCCGGATTCAAAAAGTGCAAGTCCGAAGTCCGAGTGAAATGAGGCGTTCTGTGGCGCAAGCCCGACCGCTTGTGCATAGCTTTCTACTGCCTTATCCATCATCCTCAAGCGAGCGTAGCAATGTCCCATGCTGTTGTGCAACTCAGGTTGGTCACAGCGCCTCATAGCAACAGCCCTGAAGCGCTCAATCGCCTGATCATATTTCCCAGTTGAGAGTATTGAGAGGGCATCCTTCATCGCCGCAGCGATGTGCTTCTCATCAACTTTCTGCCCTTGCTTGGCGGAGAAAAGCTCAATCACCCTCTTGTAGGCATCTATAGCTTTCAGATACAGTTCCGCTGCTTCCTTAACCTTGCCGATGCGCTCTAATTGAGTCGCTTTGAGCAGCAACGCATTGCCCAAATTGAAATGAGCCTCGTTCAGCTTGCTATTTAGCCGTGCTGCCTCAGTGTATGCAGCTATAGCCTCATCAATCTTCTCCCTCGCTTGGAGTGCACAACCTAAATTGTTCCAAGCAACAGCAAGCACACTTGCATCCCCTTTTAGCTTGACCACCTTCTCAAAGCTGGCTATCGCTTGGTCATATTGCTTCTTGTGCAGGTAAATGAGCCCTATGTATGTGAGCGCTTCAACATCCTCAGGATTAATCTCAACCACAGCTTGAAAGCCGCGCAGCGCCGCATCATAGTCGCCCTGATGGAACCTTTCACAAGCTTGATTGAATGTCTCAACCACATCGGCAGCTGCGACTAAACTTGTGCGGTTAAATGCGACTGCGCAAATCGCCGCAATTGAGATCATCAGAACCAACATCCACACAACGCGAACCAACCTACCCTCCATAGCCTTGTTACCTCCTTACATGTTATTGCTGCCGAACATCCCAGGGGGAGGAAATTCTACACACTGATGCTAAGTGTAATTTTGCCATCACAATCTGATGGCTTCCACAATTGTCCAGCGAACGATGTGGCTGCGCATTTTTAACGAAGCACAAATTTGTGAATTGCGTATGCGACACCATCCTCATCAGCGCTCGGGACAATTTCATGAGCTATTCGCTTAACCTCCTCAACACTGTTTGCCATTGCAACGCTAAGACCGGCATATTGAAGCATGTCAATGTCGTTCAAATTATCGCCTATCGCCATAACCTGCTCACGCGGTATGGCAAGCCTTTCAGCTATGATCTTTAGTGCCTTCCCTTTGCTACCATCGCTATGATGGACTTCAACAACCCATCCGGAATATGCCACGCTGTATGACATGGCAACTGATAATGCCTCGCCGAACTCACTTTCAAGCTGCTTTATACAACTCAAAGCTAAATCCTCTGACACAATTGCTGCAATTGTTGCCGGCTCAAACGGCATCACCTGTGTTAAGTCATCAACCCACTTTAACCTGGCTATGTTGCGCTCAATATAACCATCAGGCGGCGGAAGGACTTTTTCGGCAACCACGCAGTCACTCTCAATCCCATCTGCCATTACCACAGAACCCATCCCATATCGCCTCATCACTGAAACAACTTTTTTCGCCAGCTCAACTGGTATAAGGACACGATGCCACACTTCGCCGCTACCCCAGTGCAACACGACTGCGCCGCCAAATAAAATCACAGGTCCTGATAGGCCGAGTTCTTCCATCAAGTAGCGGGTCGTATACCTGCTTCTCCCCGTTGCCGGAACAACCTCGCATCCGGCATCAACTGCCATCCTGATGGCTGTTTTAACCCTCTCAGTGGGCACTTTGCTGCTCCCTATGAGTGTTCCATCCACATCAATCGCAATCAACCTTATCCGTAGCATTAGCGGTGCAAACACCCTTTTCTGTAAAGTTTTGAGGGGCTCACTGTTGCTCTTTCTTGAGCTGCTCCTCAATGGCTTGCAAATTGAAACCATATTTGCTGCCATGCTGTGAAATTACAGCTCGCACATGTTTCAACCTCTCTTTGGGATGCGGATGAGTGCGCAAGAGGCGTATAAAGGCACCATCCTTTGAGCCCTCCATCTTCAAAAACATGCTCAACACCTTTAGAGCTCCGATCGGGTTATAGCCAGCTTGCATCATGTAAAGAACGCCATACTTGTCAGCCTCTCTCTCGTGAGAACGAGAATAACCACGCTCATGCAATGTAAGCGCAACTGCAACGCCTACGCGCACAATATCGCTCTCTGGCATAAATATGCTGCCAACCAACCCCAAAGCCAATCTCTCGCTAATCTGCTTGCGAGCATGCTTCATAGCGATGTGTGCCACTTCGTGCCCAACGACATAAGCCAACTCATCATCTGTGGGGCATAAATCCATGAGCCTCTTGGTGACATATACAGGACCACCTGGTAGGGAAATCGCATTCACCAACTTCTCGTTATTGAGCACCTTAAATGTATAACTCACATCCTTGCGGGGGCACACTGCAGCGATCTTTGAGCCAATATGCTGCAACCGCTCAACATATGCGCCGCCAGCAATGACACCACCATACTCCTGCTCAACTTCAATTGCCGCTTGCTTCCCTATCCGTATCTCAAGCTCCCTTGTAAGCAGGTCTATCCCAAACGCAATTTCTGAGGCACACAAAATAAGCGTTACCAAAATAGCTGCCGTTTTAACGGGGCGCATAAACCAACACTCCCATCAATTCTCAAAGACCACTTATCGGACCAAACCTATGCGCCACAATGGCCACCAGCGAAACAAAGCTTTGCCCTGCATTCTTTCCCTTTTGACGAAGCCCCAACGCCTGCTGTCGGAGCTGTTTGAGCGATTATCACCCATCACGAAGTAACAATCTTTTGGGACGCGCACCCAACGCTTACCGGAACGCACGACTATACATTTTGAGAGCTTTGGGTCAATCACCCAATCGCCAAAGTCATCCGGGAAATTCTCGAGGCTACGGAAATGGACATAAGGCTCGTTCAACCTCTCACCGTTGATGAAAACCTGTCCACGTTCAATCCTGATCAAATCGTTCGGTATACCAATGACACGCTTTATGTAAGTTGTCTGGTTCTGATGAGCGCTCCACCTGAGCGCTTCCGGCGGTGCCTCAAATACGACGACCTCTTGCCTCCTTGGCTCACGAAAGCGATAAAGGAATTTGCCGACCAGTATCTTATCATTGACTTCAAGCGTGGGGCTCATTGAGGACGACGGTATGTGAAAGGCATGCACTATGAATGGGCGTATAATGAGCATGACAAGGGCGAGTGCAAACAGCAACGCTTCTACGATTTCGCTCAACTGCTTTCGCAGCAACTCAAACCTATCCCAAGATATGAATGCCAATGCAACTCTGATCACAATGAGAGCAGCAATAACAACGCCCCACAACAACGGTGAGGATAACAACTCCCAACGCATCTCAACTTCACTTCCCGCCAAACCTTGTAGGAGTTACGCAGTTGAATGTAAGTGCAGCTTTCAAGCTGCCAGCATAATTCACTTTTAACGAACTCTAACTCTAAAGCCGCAAATGACTCATTGGATAGTAATCTCCAGACACGAAACTTTTAAAGCCACAAGAGCTTTTCGGGGCTAAAGACATTCTCGCCCGTTGCTCGCCACTTCGCCGCTTGCAACATTCACTTTACCACTTTTGGGTTGACTGCCGTTCACCCCTACAAAAAGACATCATACTCCCTACAAAAACACATTACCTGCGTAACTCCTAACTTGTTTCACTCATTTTTTCACTTATGCATCCCGGAGCGGTCATCTTATCACCATAAGTTTTCATCTAAGGCGCACCGATGCAAGCATTTATTCCTGCGCACTATCCTCAGAAGCCTCATCTGCGATAGCTCTGCTTTCCAATTGACGCCCACGCTGCTTATCCGCCTCAGCCCTTGCTCTATCCTCCCTTAACCTTGCAGCCTTGCCTTTAAGCTCACGAAGGTAATAGAGACGCGCTCGCCTAACCTTTTGACGCCTGACAACCTCCAGACGGACAATTGCTGGTGAATGAAGAAAGAATGTCCTCTCAACAGCGACATTGTGTGCGCCAATTCGCCTAACTGTGAATGTCTCACTTGTGCCGCTACCTCTCCTGCGTATTACAACGCCCTCAAACACCTGCTCTTTCTCCTTATCATCCTCAGTATACTTCGTCACGACACGCACAATATCTCCGGGGCGAAAGTCGGGCAATGAATCCTTACGCATATAAAGCTGCTCAACCTGCTGTATTAATCGCATGTCCATTTTCTCCTACCCCCTGACGGCTTTCAGAATCCAAGTCACCGCTTGGAAGGATTTACTACCAAAATCACCACTCACCGCACACTAACTGTGCGAGGTTAATTGATAGCCTCCGGGGAAACTAACAGGGCAATGAGCCAAAGCAATTATAGCGCATCTCCCTCAAACACACTTATGCCCAAAAACATCTACAAGCGTGCACTGCAACGAAGCTAATCGTTCACCACAACTCAACATGGTTCAACTGGCTTCTGTTTTCTCATGCGCTGCACAAGCAGCATCGCAATTATGCCCAATGTCCCAATGGTAAGCGATATGTCGGCTATGTTGAAGATGGGCCAAACGCGCAGGTCAATAAAGTCAACGACACTGCCGCGGAAGAACCTATCAAGTGTGTTTCCGATGCCGCCACCAAACATTAAACCGAAAGCCACACAAGTGAGCACATGTTCGCAAATCATATGTCTGCCCCATAGCAGCATCGCTGCAAGGCACAGGATTGAAAGCAAAATCAATCCGTCTCCAATGTCGTGTGCAAGCCCAAAAGCTATACCATAATTGCGCACATGTTTCAAGTGTAGCACGCCCTCAATCAGGACTATTTCCTTGCCCACCGGGAGAGCGGAGCACACGAGCGCTTTACTTAACTGGTCAACTGCCACTGTAGCTGCTGAGATTGCAAGCGCACAAATCCATCGCCACAGTGCTGCTCCAAGCGAGTTTGCAACATGAGAATAATTTAACAAGCCGTTGCCACCCATATCAACAGTGCGCCTCCAAAATGCGCTGGGGATTAACACCAGCCTGATAGGCTATCAACCCCCCTCAATGTTTCCAGCACCTTCTTCAAAAACCAAGGCGGTATCTAACCCATCTGGAATTTAATGCTCTCTTGATGCAAAAGTAATGGCAAATGCATTTCGCAAAAAGCTTTTATACGCAAGGCATGGTCCAAAAATGTTTACAGCAAGGCATGGAACAAAGCGAGGTGCAACCAAGAAACCCAAGAACGCAACTTCGCTATCGCCTCACGGTTAACTGCAAACCACACATAGGTATGATGCCCACGCCACATTGATTTTTAAAATGGCATGACTTGCGCTGCCATAAAGCAGGCTGCCAAACTCATAAATGCCTTAGTCTTTACCTGTCATAAAGCCCCTTCGGGATACATGATAGCTTAATGCCATCACTAAAATGTGTGCCAAATGATGAACGGCAGAGCACAGTCAATATACAATGCAATTGGAGGGGGCATGGATGCAAGTTGGCAAACCAAAGGGATGTATGGGGACACATCCAGCAATGCGACCAGCCATAAAACTGTTGAGCGACGAGTTCGTTGAACGGATAGTGGGCGAAGCATTGGATGTGTTAGCCAAAGTCGGCGTGCTCATTGAGCATGATGGAGTCCTATCAATGCTCGGTGATGCTGGTGCCAAAGTTGACATGGCAAACAAACGAGCATATATCAACGATGGCTTGGTCTGGAGATGCTTAAAGAGTGCCCCAAGTAGAGTGAGATTGTATGATAGGGATGGGAATATGGCGTTTGAACTTTGCGGTATGGAAGTTTACTTCACCCCAGGCTCTGCCGCTCTCAATATACTGGATGCAAAGTCTGGCGAGATAAGAAGGGCTACAAGTCATGATGCAATCGCATTTGCAAGGCTTGCAGACGCACTGCAGAACATTGATGCGCAAAGCACCGCAGTTATACCCTCGGATGTCCCTCACGATGTTGCCGATAGATATCGCCTGTTTATCGTGCTCACAAACTCAAGCAAACCAATCGTCACAGGCACATTCACGATTGATGGCTTCGCTGTGATGAAAGAGATGCTGTCGGTCATTCGTGGCAGTGAGGAAGAATTGCGCGGGAAGCCGCTTGCAATATTTGACGCATGCCCATCACCACCACTAAAGTGGAGTAAGCTAACTGCGCAGTGCCTCATTGATTGCGCCACCTATGGCATACCTGCCGAACTCGTTTCAATGCCGCTGCTTGGAATAAGTGCCCCTGTGACACTTTCAGGGGCGCTTGTCCAACACACTGCCGAGTGCTTGAGCGGCGTAGTAATTCATCAAACCGCCTCTTCTGGGGCACCGTTAATATACGGTGGTTCACCAGGTGCCTTTGACATGCGTCATGGGACGGTCTCCATGAGCGCAATTGAAGTGGCAATGCTAACAGCTGCTTATGCGCAGATTGGACGCTACTTTGGTCTTCCAACTCACGGCTATCTTGGGTTAAGTGACTCCAAACTTGTGGATGCGCAAGCTGGAGCTGAGTCAGCCATCGGGACACTCATAGGGGCACTTGCCGGCGTGAACATGATTGCTGGTGCTGGGATGATTGAGTTTGAGAACTGCCAAAGCCCTGAGAAACTAATCCTTGATAATGAGCTGTGTGGCATGGTGAGACGCCTACTAAATGGCATAGCACAGCGCTCGCCGCTCATGGCTGAGGACCTCTACGGCGATATAAAGTCAGCCGAGCATTTTCTAACATCTGAGCATACACTGCGATGGATGCGGCATGAATTAGCACTCCCATCGCGAGCCATTGACCGGTTAACGAAAGAGGCTTGGGAAAGCTCCGGCAGAACTGATACAATGCAAAGGTGCATGAGC
>JANXAS010000009.1:0-12785 GCA_025062195.1 Armatimonadota bacterium | reverse complement strand
CATCCGAAAAGGTTGCAGGATGATAAACTCAAGGCGCTGGCTGAGATAATGCTTGCTGAGGGGAGCAAATACGGCGTTGAGCATCTTCCGGCTGTGAATTTTGCCCTACAATCGGATGGGTAACGAATCAAGGGAGCAATCCTGCCATGAAGAGAAGGTTAATATACCTCAACAACGCTGCTACATCCTTCCCGAAACCGAAGGCGGTTTACAGTGCAGTTTTAAATTGCATGCGCAATCTCGGGGTGAGCGTCGGCAGAGGCACTGACAGTTTGACCACCGCAGCCGAACGGCTCGCTTACGAGACGAGGGTATTAATTGCGTCGCTGTTTGGAATCAAGAATCCGTTGCGCATAGCCTTCACATACAATGCGACGCATGCTTTGAACATCGCCCTTAAAGGCTTGCTAAGCGGCGGCGAACATGTAATTACTACGAGCATGGAGCACAATGCTGTTTGGCGACCGTTGAAGCATCTTGAGCGGACAAGAGGTGTTGAGCTAACTGCCATCTGGTGCGATGGTGAGGGAAAGCTTAACCCAAAGGAAGTTGAACGCCACATAAGGCGCAACACAAAGCTTATCGTGATGACACATGCCTCAAATGTCACGGGCACGATAATGCCAGTCCATGAAGTGGGAGAGATAGCAAAGCGGCATGAAATTCTATTCCTCGTGGATGCCGCTCAAAGTGCCGGTTCGCTGCCGATTAATGTTAATGAAATGAACATAGACATGCTCGCCTTTACAGGTCATAAGGGTTTACTTGGACCACAAGGCATTGGCGGGCTTTATGTCCGTGAAGGTGTTGACATTGAGCCGTTGATACACGGCGGGACTGGCTCTCACTCTTACCTTGAAGAGCAGCCTTATGAGATGCCCGAAAGGCTTGAAGCCGGAACGCTCAACATGCCAGCGATAGCGGGGCTCAAAGCGGCTTTAGAATCTCTGATGCGCTGCGGAGTTGAAAATGCGCGCCAGCATGAGATAGCGCTGACAGAATTGATGTTGCAGGAACTGTCAGGGATTAAGGGCATGAGGATTTACGGACCGAAAAGAGCAAGTGAGCGGGTTGGCATCGTCTCATTTACCGTTGACGGGTTTGATTGCGGTGAATTAGCTACAAGCCTTGAGAAACGATTTGGCATAATCGTGCGTTGGGGATTGCACTGTGCACCGATGGCACACCGAACTGTTGGCACATTTGAGACGGGCACTATTAGGGCAAGTGTAAGCCTCCTTAACACTGACGAGGATGTGATTGCGCTTGCAAGGGCATTGCGAAAGATATGCAACGCTTAAGCTAAAATGGTGCATTAACTGTTGCGCTTTCCTCATCGTGGATGGCAAAATGCATGCTGAGGTGAGATAGAAGAAATGGGGTGGCACGCTTACATTACAGGCGTTGAAGATGCTCCATCGCACCCACCAATCCGAAAACCATTAATCCTTGTAGTGGATGACGATTATGCTGTAGAGGAACTTTTGCGGATGTGTTTAGAGCATGAAGGTTTCAAGGTCATCACAGCGAGGGATGGGCTTGAAGCGTTGATGTTGCTTCGTCGCCACAAGCCCGATGTCGTCATCTTGGACATCTATATGCCGGTGCTTGATGGATGGGGTGTGCTTGAGGTAATACGCTCGGACGAAAATCTTCGCCACTTGCCAGTAATACTGCTCACGGTTGAGCGTTCTCCGCATAGCATCATCAGGGGTTGGGATGAGGGCATTGACTGTTTTATCTCAAAGCCCTTTGATCCAGCCGACCTGATAGCGATCATCAAGCGCACCCTGGAATTGAAGCATTACAAGGAGGATGTTCAAGGCGTGGAGGAGTGAGCCTATATGAGACCTTTCTTCTTGCAGCAAATTGAAAAGCTCAACCAGCTTGAGCGATTGCTTTTTGCTTTAATTGCGTTGCTCGTTTTTGCCCTTGTGCTTATACTCACCAGGGGAATACTCGAATGGGTTGAGCAGTTGCGCGCTGAGCCGGTCTATTTACTGCTGTTTATAGCCATTGTCGTGACACTGGTTGCTGCCATGTTAATTCATCGCCGCACAAGCTCATGGTTAGGTTGGCTCTACGAGTTGGTTGAAGAAGCCCCGGAGGCACTCCTCATATCCGATTCAACTGGTCAAATAGTCTATGCAAACAAGACGGTGCGCCAGCTCACCGGCTATGAGTTAGATGAGCTTATCGGTAAGACCATCAATGAGCTACTTGAGGGAGAACTACCAAGCGCTGGTGAAACCTTGCTTCGGACAAGAGCTGGGACAACAATACCAGTCGTTGCGAGCACAAGTGAGGCAAATGTTAGCGGATTGAAAATGCGCATAATAGCAGCTCAGGATATCAGGAGAGAGATTGAACTGCGAGAAGCGCAGCAGCGCCTTAATAGGCGGCTGGAAGCAATGTATCATGTTGCATCTGCGCTTAGCGAATATGCTGATCTTGAAACAATACTTGAAAGCGGTCTGGAAATAGCCATGAAAACGCTCAATGCCCCTGTTGGACGAATTTACCTTCTCGGAGGAGGCGGAATCCTTAAGTTGGTTAAACACAAAGGCGTGTCAGATAAGTTTGCCGATGAAGTGAAGGAATTGAGATATGGCGTCGGCAATGTCGGGACTGTGGCAAGGACGCTGAAGCCGAGTTTGGTTGATTACTTCACATCAACATCGGAACATCGCAGCATATGCTTGCGTGAGGGGCTGCGATGCAGCGCATTTACAGCATTGAAAGTCCGTGATACCGTCTACGGCGTGCTCGCGCTCTCATACCGAGAGGCACTTAAGTGGGGCGAAGAAGAGCTATCACTCCTTGAAGCCATTGGCAACGAACTCGGCGTGGCAATACAGCGCTCAAGGCTGTTTGAAAACTTGAGGGTATCGCGGGAATGGTATCGTAACCTCTTCATGCTTGCATCCGACGGCGTATGCGTATTAGAGCCTGATGGGAAAGTGGTTGATTTAAACGAAGCTCTAAGGGGTGCATTTGACAGGGTTTACGGCGCAAGCATTCAACCGCTCGGAAAGCCGATCTACGAATTAATAGCGCCATATTCGGTTTACACAATGAGGCAATGGATGGCTGACTTAGTTAGCGGCATTGGAGGAAAGGCTTGCGAAATAGCCATAGGCGAGAAAGGGCAGATTTGGTATGAGGTGAATGGCTCACCCATAACTGATGAGCATGGAAACACATATGTGCTTTGCTTGATGCGCGACATAACAGCCCGTGTCAAACGAAGAACCACGGCAGCTATTCTTGAGAGCCTTCGTCAAGCATTGGAGGGGATTCACCAAACAGGGGAAATAATGGTGATGGCTACCGAGCTGCTTTCAAGGAAGCTGAACTGCGCGTGTGCTCTTATGTTGCGCTCCGATCGCAATGGCAACTTTGATAAACTTGTCGCTGCAATCCCAGCCGAAAGCTCGTATGGGCAATTGACGGTGCACAGGCTGATCATAAGTGAGCCAGAAGTCCAAAGTAATCTTAAGCCGAAGCTTGAGAATGTGATGGACGCACGCAAAGCAAAGATATTAGCTTCAACGGAGGATGGATTTGAGGGATTGCTCCAACTGCTTGGAATGTCATTTGAGGGTCAGGTGGGTAAAGCATTCCTCTTACCCATGATATCTCCCGAAAGGGTAGTCGGTGTGCTTTTGCTCTTGGGTGAAGAGTTGGAGGATGAGCAAGTTGACCTATATCAATCAATGGCGAGTGAACTTGCAGCATCGCTTGAGACAGCTATGCTTTGTGAACAACTATCGGAAATGAACAAACACCTTGAGGAGTTGGTTGAAGAGCGCACCGCACGGCTCAGAGCACTTTATGGAGTCTCGCAGGCTGCCCAAGCTCTCGGCGATATAAAAGCCGTCATGGCTAAAGCGATTTGTGCAGCGTATTCTGTTCTCCCATGTGTAGCTGCAGGTGTGCTCATCAACATTGAGGACAGTTCATTCGTATTGGCATGCACATCGCATGCAACAGAGGGAGATGTAGTTAACGAACTCGTTAAGGAACTCGTGATGGTATATGAGCGCAATACCTCAATGAAGCTTGATGTTTCAAAACTGCAGGTTGATGTGACAAGGGAAGATAGTAGGTCTGAGGAGACTGAATGGGGTGACATAGGCGTTCGCGCTTGGGTGTTGCATTCGGACGGGAGTATCGTGGGCGCATTCGGCATCGCACAGTATGTGCACCAACAACTTTGTAGCGAGGATAGCGATTTCATAACATCGCTCATTAAGCACATCACTATGACGCTTCAAAGCGAGATCAGTTCAAGACTTAGGGAGAGAGCACAACTAAGCGCTTCGCTTGAAGCGCTCGGATTTGGAGTGCTAATTGTCAACGAGAACGGGGAGATACTTTTGTCAAACAGCACGGCAAGGGAACTCCTATCCAGACTCGGTGAGGATGAGCAAAAAGCGCTTGCTGCACTTGGAATTAACGAGATGGTCAAAGCTATGACCAGTGAGCAATTGCAAACGCTCTCACGGGAAGTGATGAGCGACGATAGATGGTTTGAGGTGAGAATATCACAACGGCGCGGTGAGACGCAACAGATGGGCTATGCTGTCTCGCTTAGGGACATAACCGAGCAAAAGCTGACACAGCAGGAGTTAACGCACGCTCAGAGGCTTGCATCCATCGGCCAACTCGCCTCAGGTATCGCTCACGAGATAAACAATCCATTGACTGCCATCGTCGGCTTTGCCGAACTGCAACTTGAGCGTCAGGATCTCCCTGACGACATACGCAGGGACTTAATGAGAATCTACAATGCTGGTTTGCGTGCAAGGGATATAACCCACAAGCTGCTTTCGTTCTCAAGGGGATTGCGCGAAAAGGTCCTGCCCGAACTTGTTGATCCACGAATTGCCGTTGATCAAGCGCTTGATTTAGTTGCCTCACAATTCGGGAGCGTCGGGATAAAGATTGAGCGCGATTACGAACACGAACTCCCAACAATACTTGTGAGCCAAGCGCTATTGCAACAGGTGGTGCTCAACCTTATCCTGAATGCCAAAGACGCAATTGAGATTTCAGGAAAGGGTTCAAAGGTAACGGTGAAGCTGCAACGCCACGGCGAAGACCATATTGATCTTGTTGTTGAGGATGATGGGCCCGGCATTCCCCAAAATGTGATTGAAAAAATCTTTGACCCATTCTTCACGACGAAGCCGCCGGGTAAGGGCACAGGTCTCGGTCTCTCAATTGTGCACAGGTATGTTGAAGAGATGGGTGGAAAGATATCGGTGTGGAGCCGTGAAGGCATCGGAACAAGGTTCATTGTTACGCTTCCAATAACGCAACCTGAACAAGTTGAGGAAGCCGAAGCAGAAGGGAAACCGCAAATTGAAGCTGAGCATGTTGGCGGAAGAATTTTAATCGTTGATGACGAACCATCGGTATGCGCTTTTGTTGAGGGAGCTTTGAAACCGAGCGGGGTTGATGTTGTTTCCGTTACAGACCCAAGGGAAGTGATGGGCATCCTTGAGCACCAATTCTTTGACATAATTTTGCTTGACATACGCATGCCACACATAAATGGCTTGCGCCTGTATGAACTCATAAAGGAGAGAATGCCACAACAGGCAAAGCGTGTTGTTTTCCTGACGGGCGATATAATGAGCGAAATGGCATTGGAGGCACAAAGCAAGGGTGTGCCGATGCTCCTAAAGCCGCTAACGGCTGCTGAGCTGTCATCATTCCTCACCAAGCTTATGGCTCGCTTTGCAGCCGAGAATCGTGCTTGATGCCTTATCCAAACCTTTCGGCTGACCAAAAGGTTTGCCCTCCCAATTTCGGGGGATTTGGCTTCAGCCGAACCCTAAAGTAAAGGGGCTAACTAAGATGTTTGCCACATGGTGCGTCACTGCGATGCTTGCACCGCTCTTAAGTGAAAAACTGTTGCAGCGCATAAAGTGCACACAAAAATTTTGTATGGACTATCGTCCGAACACTTCGCATCATTACAATGTTGCGTTATTTGCATGATGGGGGCGTGAAGCATGTTTTGGTTGATACGAATGTTCATTCGTTTAATCATGTGGCTCATCTCGCACATCGTCAGTGTAGCAATAGCGATTTTTTTAATTGCGCTTGTCGCCTTCATCGTTGCCCGCACAACGCCGTTAGATGAATTCTATCGTGCAAGGGCATGCGCTAAAGTCGGCGATTACGAGAACGCAGAGCATTGGTATCGTAAGGGATTGGAAGCACACCCAAACAGCCGTTATGCACCGCAGGCAAGATATGAACTTGGCTTGTTGCTATTTGAGCAAAAGCGTTATAACGAGGCATTAGTGCAATTTCAGGCTGCTCTTGACAGGTTGACCGACGGGCAGAAAAGGGCAAAGGCGTTAGTTTCTATTGGCGACTGCTATGCCAACATGAAGAAATGGGAAAAAGCTGCATCCAGTTACATGCGCGCCTTAAAGGAGCATCATTTTGACGAGGCGCTATCGGCAACAGCGCTACTTCGTGCGGGTAGATGTTATGAGAGTGCTGGCAATCTGAGTGCGGCTGGGAACGCTTACCGAAAAGCTTTTCAGGAACATCCAACAGCTCCTGATGCGCCGAAAGCGCTGCTTTCATATGCCGATTTGCTTTACAAGCTTGGAAAACACGATAGGGCAATAGAGCATTACAAATTGCTCATCAGGCGCTATTCAGATAGCGATGAGGCAGTGATAGCAAGGTTACGCTTGGCAAGGGCTTACGAGGCGCAGCGCAATTACAAAAACGCAATATCAACGCTGCTTGATTTCTTGAGGCATGCACCGAGGCTCGCGCGAACCGCTGCCTACAGGCAGCTTATGGAGGGTGCAAAGGCGCAACTGAAGCGCCTAAGGGGCGGCAAATGAAGTGGGTAGTGAATTGGCGGTGTGCTCACTCAGCGCTGTTTAACCTCACATCGGGGGTGAAATTAAGGGAGACATGCATTTGCCGGAAGCTTATCGTGGCTTCGTCATATCAGGGAGCAATTTTGAGCCTGCATACCTGCACAGTTACAACAATGGAACGCTTTCAACAAAGGCTGAGGAAGCCTTAAAGATGCTTGAGAGGTGCGCTGTGTGTCCGAGGCGGTGTGAGGTCAACAGGTTAAAGGACGAGGTTGGCTTTTGCAAGACCGGCAGGTTCGCAATTGTCTCAAGCTACTTTGCTCACTTCGGCGAAGAGGATTGTCTGCGCGGTTGGCGCGGCTCTGGCACAATCTTCTTCTGCCAGTGCAACCTAAAGTGTGCCTTCTGCCAGAATTACGACATAAGCCACTTTAGCAGTGGGAGGGTTGTCACAGCTAAGCAACTTGCCAACATGATGCTTGAGCTGCAGGAGCAAGGTTGCCACAACATCAACTTTGTCACGCCATCACATGTCGTCCCTCAAATACTTGAAGCTCTGCTGATAGCAGTTGAAGGTGGCTTGCGCTTGCCACTCGTATACAACACCGGCGGCTATGACTCCATTGAAACGCTGCAACTGCTTGAGGGTGTCATTGACATCTACATGCCCGACTTCAAATTCTGGACGAGCCAGAGGGCAAAGAGATACCTTCGCTGCGAGGATTACCCTGAAATTGCGAGGGCTGCATTTAAGGAAATGCATAGGCAAGTTGGCGATTTGAGATTTGATGAGAATGGGATTGCGCTAAAGGGGTTGCTTGTGCGTCATCTTGTCATGCCGGGATGTATTGATGAGACACGCCAAATAATGCGCTTCTTAGCCGAAGAGATTTCAAGGGACACATTCGTCAACATCATGGCGCAATATTATCCAGCTGGGTCGGTAAACAACCGTTCATATCCTGAAATCAACAGGCGCATAACAAAGCAGGAGTATGAGGAAGCAGTTGAAGCTGCAAGGGAAGCTGGGCTCTACAGGTTTGACGAGCGCTGGAGAAGCATCATTTCCCTAAGGTGGCTATGAAAATGTCGCGAGGTGCACAAACTATGGGCACAAAGTTAAGGGGGAGGGTTCACAAGTTTGGCGACCACATTGATACTGATGCGATAATACCGGCACGATACTTGGTGACGACCGATGAAAGCGAACTTGCAAAGCATTGCATGGAGCCGATTGATCCCTCATTCCCCTCACGAGTCGCCCGCGGAGATATTCTTGTTGCTGGTGAAAACTTCGGCTGCGGCAGCTCAAGGGAACATGCCCCGCTCGCCATCAAAGGCACTGGAATAAGCTGCATCATAGCCAAGTCGTTTGCGAGGATTTTCTACCGAAACGCGATCAACATAGGGCTTCCGATACTTGAATGCGCAAGCGCTGCTGAAGAGGCTGAAGATGGTGATTTGATTGAATGCGACCTGGAAAGCGGTGTCATACTCAACCTAACCAAAGGGACGCAGCATCAAGCCGAACCATTCCCGGAGTTCATGCGCCAGATAATTGAATCCGGTGGGCTGATTAACTTTGTCAGGCGCCGGCTTGAAGAGAGGAAAAGCCGGTGAATGTGATATGGGTGTAGTCCATCGGCTATATGTGACTTGGGTGCATGATGGCACACGATTGGATGTGTTCATCCATAGCCTGCTACCCGATATCTCACGGACGAAGGCAAAGGAACTCTCCAACAGTGGCAAAGTCCTCGTCAACGGCGTGATGCGAAAGGCGAGCTATGTCGTCCGCGAAGGTGAAGTCGTAGAGGTTGAAATGCCCGATGAGAGAAGGCGCACAATCAGCGAACAGCTTTTGACATCAGCAAAGTGTATCCCAATTGAGGTGCTTTATGAGGATGAGCACCTGCTTATTGTGAACAAGCCGAGAGGCATCGTTGTCCACCCAAGTCACACAACTTCCGGACCAACACTCATGCACGCATTGCTTGCGGCTGGCTACAAACTTTCGGATGTTTGTGGCGAGAGCCGTCTTGGCATAGTCCATCGCCTTGATAAAGACACTTCAGGGTGCATAATCATAACAAAGACTAATGAGGCTCATTTGAACCTTCAAAAGCAATTCTCATGCCGCGAGGTTAACAAGCGCTATATCGCTATAATCGTTGGAAACCCAAACTGGAATGAAATGCACATTGCGGCACCAATTGGCAGGGACGCTTCAAATAGACAGAGGATGGCAATCGTAGAATGTAGTGGCAAACACGCGGAGACTCACTTCACTGTCATTGAGCGGTATGGCGAATTCTCGCTTGTTGAAGCGCGCATGCTTACTGGGCGGACACATCAAGTCAGGGTGCACGCATCACATTTGGGCTATCCGATAGCCGGCGATGCGAAATATAACGGAAGGAAAAGGGCGTTGAGCGCGGCTTCAAAGATGAACGACGCCGAGTTGCTGCGAGCGCTCACAGAATTTCATGGTCAAGCGCTGCACGCACTTGAAGTAAACTTTTGCCACCCAATCTTCAACCGCCAAGTAAATGTAACTGCACCAATGCCATATGACATGCAGCGGATTATTGAGCGCCTGCGAAAACTTAACACCATTTTCAAAAATTAGGGTAAGGGTGGCATCCAAACTGCGCAACTTCCCTGCCTACCCTAACAGCTGCTAATTAACCATACCGATGCCATCCGCTTAAGTTTGGGTTATTTGTGAGAGCGCAATTAAGCCCATTGGCGCAAGTTGCTTGCTGCCGGCAACCCATGGACGCTCTGAGCATAAGTTACCGCATTGAGTATTGCCTGCGCCACCGCTTCAACTGCTGCAACACATAGCGAGTTCATATTCGCTCCCGTTGCCCCTACGGAGAAGGCGAACGCAGTATCACCATCAAACATCGTATGTGCTGGTCTAACGGCAAGCGCAATCCCATCCTGAGCAGCTTGCGCGAGCTTCGTCGCCTGCCATTTCTCAAGGCGCGCATTTGTGATTACAGCTGCAAGCGTCGTGCTTTGAAGCCCTCCATGGCTGGCAAAGCCTATCCCACCTCTAACCTTCACCACTTCCATTGAATTGATGAAGTTACGCCTGAGGCGATCATAGGCACCGGCTACAATCTCGCTGGTGCGCCAATTCACAACATCACCCCACGCATTGACGACAGTGAGTGCGAATACAAAGACACTGTTAGGCAGTTCAACACAAGCCAACCCAAGTCCACCTTTCATGGCATGCTCCATGCCGAGCACTTTCCCAACGGATGCACCGGTGCCGGCACCGATGTTGCCCTGCATTAATCCATTGCGCAGCGGGACCGCGCTCTCACAAGCTCTATACCCCCAATCGGCATTCGGGCGCGCATTGTGGGAACCCACGTAGAGGTCAAAGATAACCGCGCCGCACACAATAGGCACTTTTGTGACTCCGACATCAAAGCCTATGTTTTTTTCCTCAAGCCAACGCATCACACCAAACACACTCTCAAGCCCGAATGCACTCCCGCCTGTAAAGACAAGCGCATGCGCATATGGGACAACATGCAGTATGCCAGCTGTATCTATCCCAAATGTCCCTGAAGCACTCCCTCTCACATCCACGCCACAAACTGCGCCCTCGGGGAACAAAAGCACAGTGCAACCTGTTCCCGCTTCAATTTCGCTCACATGCCCTATGTGCACATTTGAGAGTTCGCTTGCACCCCTCTCAAGCATCACCATCACCCTGCGCCATCTGAATCGCTCAAAAACATCAATCAAGCCCCTTTCGCTTTTGAATCATCCCGTCATTTCGGAGCTTTTCCAGAAAGCCAACGCCTCACGATATTCCTCACTGCGCATGACCTCGTTCATCGCCTCATCAATCTGGCGTTGGCTCTTATCGTAATGACCTTGATACACCCTGCGGTAGAGAGCGTCATAAAACCTCGCGATTGGCTGGCGCGGCTCAAATCTCTCCACAACCTTTATCGTTGAAGCTGCCTCACGAAGTGACATTGCCCCAGCGCCAACTGCAGCAAGCAATGCCATCCCATATGAGGCATCCCTTGCTGTGGTTGTGCAAACTGATTGCCCAAATATATCAGCGGCAAGCTGCACCCAAAAACTGCTTCTTGCACCACCTCCAACCATCCTTATCTCCTTCAACTCGCCTTCCTTTGGAAGCAACCCCTTGATTATTTCAATTGCGTCTCGCACAGCAAAACAGACTCCCTCAAGGATCGCCCTTACAAGGCATGCATCGCCATTGCTCTCTGGTTCAAGCAAATATGCCGATATGCCATACCAACACCCTTTACCTTCAGGTGCTTTGACGAGCCTGTCGCCCGTCAGGTATGGCGAGAACATAACGCCATTTGAGCCGGGTGGAACTTGAGAAGCTCTTCTCGTGAGCAACTCATACGGGTCAACGCCGAGTTTATTTGCAGCAGTGCGGTATACATCAGCGAGCACATCACGATACATCCTCAAGCCAATTCCGGCGCCATTCACACAGCCCATGTTTACAAGCACATTCGGAACTGTTGAGTAATGCACCTGTGTGCGCAACTGTGGGTCAACAAGTGGCTTTGTCCCAATAGGCGCAACTGCAACACCGCTCGTTCCAAGTGTGAAGAGCATTTGCCCAACATCAAGCACACCGCCAGCAAGAGCTCCCGCAAGGCAATCTCCAGCCCCAGCTATTACAAGTGTGCCCTCTTCCAAACCCGTCTCCTCACTCGCCTTTTTGGTCACCTTACCAACTACCGAACCCGGCTCAAGAAGCTGTGGTGGTGTGAGCTTGTCAATACCGAGCACTTCAAACGCTTCAACTGCCCAGCGCTTTGAAGGTATGTCCATCAGCGATGTCTCCGAGCCGCCACAATAGTCCATAGCAACCTCGCCACATAGCGATAGGACGATGTAATCCCTTGGTGTAAGGAACCTCCTTGCCCGTTCCCAAACTGGCCCCCAACGCTGCGCCTCGTATTCAGAGCTGCCTGCTTTCCAATCCTCCCAGCGCCTCTTGACATAGAACAAATGCGCTCCAGTCCAATTTGCCAGAAAGTCATTACAGATGACATCAAGCAGGAAGCGCTCACCGAGTCTTTCTTCCAGCATCTTAGCGCCTTCAACAGCTTCCCTTGCAGCCCTGCCATCGTTCCACAGGAGCGCAACACCTATTGCCTCGTTTGATTCGTCAAGCAAGATCATCGTATGCATCTGACCGGTGAAGCATACAGCCCTAACTTTGTATCTTGGCTGCATGGAGTCAAGCGCACGAACTACTTTCCGTATCGTCTCAAATGCTGCTTGCTTCATCTCTTGCGGTGATTGCTCAGTCCATCCCGGTTGAGGTATGTAAAGCGGATACTCAGTGCTCGCTTCAAATAGCAACTCCCCAATTGCATTGACAGCCGTCCCTTTGACACTTTGTGTCCCAACATCCACACCCAAGAATGCGTCCATGCCACTCACCTGCCATTTGTAAGTTCTCGCCTCGGAATGAACCATG
Organism: Armatimonadota bacterium; assembly: GCA_025062195.1. Classification (GTDB taxonomy): domain Bacteria; phylum Armatimonadota; class Fervidibacteria; order Fervidibacterales; family Thermosaccharophagaceae; genus Thermosaccharophagus. The sequence goes on along the minus strand of JANXAS010000009.1, from coordinate 425 downwards.
CCAACTAATCCGCCGAATAAGTTCATGGATTATGTTTTTGTCATCAAAAGTTGGCTAAAGCCAACAGCTAAAATTTTGCCACACATCAAATCTATGTCATATGCTTTAGCCTACAGTTGATAACTAATCCCCACAACCTGACTTCAATCGACAGCAATTCTTCGCTCTTAGATAAAGCCATTCATGCTGCGAAGCGAACACCCAATTTGCTTGCCGTCCGCCTCCAAAGCCTGCCAGCAAAGGCTAACACCATTTTCAAAAACCAAGGTAACATCCAACCATATTTAGCACCATAGCTGTCCACGACGGCTTTTTATAGTATCCTGCATAACCAATTGCAGAAAGAGCAGATTGACTGTTGCATTATCCATTTTTGATTTTCGTTCATTGGGCTTAGTTCATAAACGCTTCTTTGCCATTCGCTG
>JANXAS010000099.1 GCA_025062195.1 Armatimonadota bacterium | reverse complement strand
GCCGATCTCAAGTAATCTTTATGATTTTTCATAGTATTTAAAGATGAGAAACACATTAAGATACGAAGCAGGTATTACTAAGCAAGTTCCGGAAAAACTAAACGACATGATTAAAGATTACATGAGAAGCGTAAAAATTAAGTTTTTTGTTCCGTATCCCCTTTATAAGGTAGTTGGAGAGTGGAATTTTTACAAAAACAAAAAGGATCCGTCATTTATTTTCGGAGAGAATTTTTACTATAGCGACGAATACATGGACAGGAGTATGTATCATTATATTCCATGGAACAATCTAAAAGGCGTTAATGTAAGTGAGAAGAGTTATAAAACAGGAATACTTGAGAATTGGGTCGAGGGGGCTCTTGAATTTGACGGTGAAAAAGTTTACTGTATATTACCTGACGACGAGATAAAAAAGGATTATTCATTCGTCTACATAGGTGGATTCAAATACGGGGAAGTAGAGAGAGGGAAAAAGGTAGTATACCCTGGAAACAAAAGACAAACAGTTGATATGGACAAGAATAGTTTTCTTGTAGAAGTAGTATTAAAAGTGGAAAGAGGAGAAGGGGGAATCGTAGAGAAAATGGGAAACGGAAGCGGCTATTCAGTGTATTTGAAGGGCGGTAGAGTGAATTTGAAGATTGGATATGGCAAGGATTATTACTTAGTTTATACAAAGAAAAGGATAGATGATAACAAATGGCATCATTTGATAGTAGAGGTTGATATGTTAGATAAAGTTGGAAGAATATATGTAGATGGGAGAAAAGAAGAAGTGATAAAGGAAGGCGAAATGAAGGACAAAAGTATATCAAACACGGGGGATTTCATAGTCGGGAAAAGTCGTGAAGTGGGATATTTCAAAGGATTGATAGATTTTTTGAGAATTTCAAGGGGTAGTTTGAAAGATGCTGAGACAACAATTGAAGAAGTTTATAAGTGGGAATTTGATGGACCATTTTTGAGAGATTTTCTTGAAAGAAGGGTGTTTTAATACAACAACCTTGCAGAAATGACTTCACTATGAAAAGATAGCTTTTACCCGATGCCGAACCTGTAAGAGCTCGGGGAGGAGATAAATCAGAAGTCCTGTAACTCTGGCTGCAGGTGAAAGATTAAGCTGCAAAATTGGAGGAAATAGCCAAATTTTGGGGTGAAAAAGGACGATCATTGGGTCATCAATATAGTAGCGAAGTGTTTGATTGAGCCGTATGTCTGGTGACAAACTAATATTTGGATAACCTTTTTCAATGGATACATAAGTCACAAAGCAATAGCGGGCGCCATAAATGTGGAGGTGATCACTTTGAGAGAGGTAACTTGCGTAAACATTGTTCAAGCATGCATTGTGTTATTGCCACTTTGCTTGAGCAGTTTAAACTCACCTGGACTGCAAGGCAACTTGATGCTCAATGGCGATTTTGAAGAAGGTAAGGACTTAACTCCAACAAGTTGGTCGTTAAGTTTCTACCCAAAGCGCACGGGGATTGAAAAGTGCATTCATCGTTCAAAAGAGCAAGCTAAGTCCGGGCAATGGTCACTGCGAATTGACACCAAGCCTGTTCTCGGCGAGGAAACCATTCTCGTTTTCAACGGGACAATTTCCCCTGAGGCGGCAAATTTCAAGGGTCAAAAGTTGATTCTTTCGGGTTGGGTTTTCGTTGAGCCGGGAACGGCAGTTCGCCCAATAAGCATTAGGCTTCGCACCTTCGGACGGGACGAGAAAGGCAACTACACTTTCCTTGGCGATGCGCTTCAAGGCAGTGTCCTGGGCGAGCCGGGCAAATGGGTTCAGTTTCGCTTTCCCGGCATTGTGCCTAATAGAGAAATCAAAGCGATGGATTTGCATTGCCACATTCAACCTGACTTAGTGCCGACGGTGCAATTTCTTGACGATTTGAGGCTTGAGGTTTTTGCTCCACCTGACCTTGAAATTCGCTTGCCGAACGATACCGTTTGGCGCGATGAACTCTCTTTACCTATAGAGGTTCAATGGCGCGGAAAAGAAAATCCAGCAACATTTGAATTCAGGCTGATGAGTGAAAGCAATAAAATTGTCAAGCAATGGGACAAGAAAGGTGGGGGAAGGATTTACGGGCTTGAACTTTCACCGCCTTATTTGCCCGAAGGGCGTTACAGGCTTCTCTGCATCGCATTGTCTCAAACGAAAGAAAAACTCGTCACTGCGGAAGTTGCTCTTGAAATCGTCGCAAGCCCTTGGGAAGGGACGAAAGTTCAGAGAAAGTCAACGAGCCATGGAGCGGAGCAAAGATTCAAACAACCGGATGCTTTCACAGTTATGGGCAGTGTAGCCCCAACCGATTTGCCCGATTTCGCCCCTTCAGAACCTGAGCCGCTCAGCACAGATATTGACTTGACAAAGTGGCATGAAAAGGGATATGTGGTCTTCACCAGACATTGGCTTGACAATTTTTCCCGTATGAGCAGACCGCGCCCCGGCGAAATTGGGGCCGTGAGGGTTTTTGCGTCACTCGGAGAATACGAACCTGCAACTGTTTTGGTTTGGGCGCTCAAGCCGCTCAGATCGGTAAGAGTTTCTGCCACCGAACTTTTTGGCGAAAAGGCGACAATTCCGCCAAGCAGCGTTGAAGTTAGGATTGTGCGTTCCATTCGCAACTTGCCCACCTTTCACGAAAAGCGAAGGCAAGTTGACATCCTTGAAGGTCAAACACAAGTTTTCTGGCTACTGGTTTACATCCCGCAGCAAACTCCGCCTGGGTTTTACGAAGGCAGAATTGTGGTTCAACCTGAAAACAGTGAACCCACTCAAGTTCCGTTACTCGTCCGCGTTTTGCCTTTGAAGTTGCCAACATCACCAAGAGGTTATGGATTTTGGTGGGGCTTGGATGCTCGCTGGAACGGCTATTACTCCAAAGACAGGGACACTGTGCTGGAGCAAATCAGAAAGCAGTTTATTCTGCTTCGCGAATACGGCTGCAACATGGTCTCTTGCTATTTGATCCCGAAGATGATGAGACAACCTGACAGTTCAATTGCGTACGACTTTGCTCAAGACCACTGGGGGCACAATGTGTTTTCACTCGCCGACTTCTTCCAAATTGGTCACGAGACGAAATTCTTCTCGCCCAAAGTGCCGTTGCAATATCCCGGAGCGGAAGCACTGCATTCGTGGTGGGTTGCGAAATTCCTTGGGGTTGACAGAAACTCTGAAGAATTCTCCAAGTTCTACCGTGAGGCTTGTCGTGCGATTGACAAACGGGCGAAAGAGCAAGGCTTAACTCTTGCCTTCGCTTGCGTTGACGAAATCGGGAATGCGCCCGAGCGACGCCAAGAAGCACTTCGTTTTTACCGAGTCGCAAAAGAAGCAGGCGTGCTCACCTCCGTAACCGATAACTCAATGCACGGCGGGGTCCATTTGATGGGGCAAAAGCGATTTGACGAAATCATTGACATGAGACTTTACAACTTCGTCACTCCAGAAATGATTGAACACACTCGCCGTTCAGGCGATAGGCTATGGCTTTACAACCTCGGCTCAACAGGTTGGAATGCAAAACTTGACAGATTTGTTTTCGGTTTCTTTGCGGAACGGTGCGGTGCAGAAGGGGTTTCTCAGTGGGCATTTCAATGGCCGTCAAGTGCTCTAAGTCCATACGAGGCTGCTGCTAAAAATGAACGGACTGGTTGGCATTATGTTTTGCCAGCACCTGATGGTCCAATCCCAACGCTTGCGTTGGAAGGAGTTAGGGAAGGTATAGATGATGCTCGTTACTTGCATCTGCTCCCACAAAAGCAACGCGATTCTTTCCTTGCAGAGATCAAACCACTTAGCATTGCCATACGGGGCTACCTCTCTGAGCGAAGTGGGAAAGCACTTGATGTGATGCGATGGAAAATCGCGAGAGAAGCATTGAAAAAGCTCAGGTGAATGCTCGTAGTAAGGCACGAAACAAAATGAAGTGCCGTCAAATGGAGCATGGGAAAAGGAGATGGAGCACAAAACAAGGGGCAAATTTAATGCCACTTCGCTAACGCTTCGTGGCTAACTACTAACCTCCTCAAATGTTCGTAGTAAAGCGTGGAGGTTAGCTGGGTGCCGTTCAAAAACAAGTAACAGATACCACCCAGTTTCTTTTTGTTTCCAGAGATAGCAACCTAACAGGCGGTATTTTTGTCTTATTAGGCGAGACAAATGGTTCCAAAGTTGTGGCTAAAACAAAATGCAAGTATGTGATTAATCTTAAGCAAGGGGGTGGCAAGAATGGCGCGGAAATTTCCAACTTTTTTCCCAAATTGCTCATCACAGCGATACGGGTGTGTAAGCCTATGGCAAAAACTCACTCTTATTGTTTCATTGGCATTCGTTGCGATAAATTCGCCAGCTGCAGCACTTGGCAATGATTGGGTTGAGGCGATGCGGAAAGTCCATGAACGATTTACGGGTCAAAAGGGCACTTTCTCTCAATTTGGCGATTCTATAACGGTAACGATGGCATTCTGGGCACCATTGCCCTATGCGCGCAAAAATGCGCCACAAGAAATGGAAAGGGCATTCAAAATTGTGAATGCATACATGCGTCCTGAATGCTGGCGCTGGAAAGGTGCAGCCTATGGCAATGAAGGTGGGACTACTGTCCGATGGGCCTTGGAACATGTGGATGGATGGCTAAAACGGTTAAACCCCGAGGTTGCGCTCATCATGTTCGGGACTAACGACTTGACATCCGTCTCAGTTGACGAATACCGAAAACAACTACAAATGCTCGTCCAAAAATGCCTTGATAATGGAACAATTGTCATCCTGAGCACAATTCCTCCACGAAGCGGGTTTGTTGAGAAGTCAGCAGCATTTGCTGAAGTTGCCCGCCAGATTGCCTCAGAATTGAAATTGCCACTTGTTGATTATCACTCCGAGATTTTGAAGCGCCGACCCGATGATTGGGATGGAAGTTCGGAAAAATTCAAGGACTACAGTGGTTATGATGTTCCAACACTGATTTCACGAGATGGCGTTCATCCAAGCCATCCAGTCAAGTATCGTGACGATTATTCTGAAGAAGCGCTGAATTGCAACGGCTACTCACTGCGCAACTATCTTGTGCTTCTTAAGTATGCGGAGGTGATTGAAAAAGTGTTAATGCCACAAAAGCGTGCTAACATACTAACCTTGCCCGATTTGGCAGTGCAAGACTGGTTGCCAAAAGCGCCTCCACTACCTCCACCAAATGGTGAAGTCATCCGTGTAACGACTGTGAACGAACTTTTTGAGGCTGTTCGCAAAGCAAAGCCAAAAACGACCATCCTTATTGCCGATGGATTTTATGAAATGCCCCGTCGGCTTGAGATACGCACCGATGGGCTAACTTTGCGCGGCGAAAGTGGACGGCGTGAACAAGTCATTTTGGACGGTGGAAAGCATAAACTTGGCGAGTTGCTGGCGATAACTGCATGCTCTGATGTGACTATCGCTGACTTGACCATCCAAAATGTCCGCTGGAACGGCATCAAATTGGACACAGATAGTGGTGTGCACCGTGTCACAATCTACAATTGCATCCTTCATAACATCTGGCAGCGTGCCGTTAAAGGCGTGAAAGTGCCGCAAAATATACCTCGTCCAACAGGCTGCCGAATACAGTTCTGTCTTTTCTTCAACGACCGCCCAAAAACATTTGAGGATGACCCTACCGATAATCCGCAAACATTTAACGGAAACTATGTTGGCGGAATTGATGTCATGTTCGCCCAAAATTGGGTCATAAGTGACAATGTTTTCATAGGCATTCAAGGGCGAACTCGTGAAGGTAGAGGGGCAATCTTCCTTTGGCATGACAGCCGAGATTGTGTCGTTGAGCGCAACATCATCATTGACTGTGATGTGGGTATAGCGCTCGGAAACTCATGGAAGCCCCCAGAAATTCCGACACATTGCGCCAAAATAACCGTCAAAAATAACTTTGTAACAAGGTGCCCAGAATCTGGCATAGTTGCTGACTATACTAAAGACTGTCTGATCGCCCATAACACCATCCACGACCCTAAAAATAGACTTGGACGGCTTATTCGCATTGTTCATGACAACGACGGATTGCGCGTCATTAACAATCTATTGAGCGGACCACCAATTCGCATTGAATCCGATAGCCGAATGCAGCTGCTCAACAACTTGATTGTGCCAAATTATGAGCATGGGTTCGTAGATGCAGCAAAGGGCAACTTGCGTCTCAATTCAAAAGCGGTAGAGGCGATTGACCGCGCAATCCCAATTCCTGAAGTTGAGGACGACATTGACGGAAACACGCGCGGGGAAAAGCCAGACATAGGTGCACATGAGGCGTTAAAATAGGAAAATCAAGTTACAATGTCCATCACAAATGCATGGAGGTGATGGGAACATAGTTTGTAGTAGCTACGAAGCGCCAGCGAAGTGATGCTCTTTCATGCTGGCAGCACGAAGCTTTGCTTGGTGCCTCACTAATGAAACTTTAAGCCAAATTGGAGTCTGAATGGGGGTGAGTAGGATGCGGACTTTGGCTGTGATTTCATGCTTACAGATGGCAGCTTGCATCGTCATCGCTGGCATCAGTAAGCCAGTTATGCCACAGCAAGTTGGCATAGTGTGCAACATCAAAGTTACCTCAGACAAAGTCCCTGATGTCTCAAGCCTTGAAGCGTGGCGGGACTCATTCATCAAGCCGGGAATGAGCGACGAAGAGAAAGCATTGGCGGTTTGGCGCTCCGTGGTTATGTTCCGTCATCAAGATGCGCCACCAAGGGAATTTCTTGAAGGTGACGAGTGCGTTCACGACCCAATCAAGACGTTTAATGTCTACGGCTACAACATGTGCTGTTGCGCCGCATCAAACATCGCTGCGGTCGCTCGCTTTATCGGTTTGCCGGCGAGAATCTGGACAATTCGCGCTCATGTCGTCCCTGAAGTTCAATGGGATGGCGAGTGGCACATGCTTGACGCTTCCCTCATCAACTATTTCCGCAAACCCGATGGCAAAATCGCAAGTGTTGA
>JANXAS010000098.1 GCA_025062195.1 Armatimonadota bacterium | reverse complement strand
GAAGCGTTTATGAACTAAGCCCAATGAACGAAAATCAAAAATGGATAATGCAACAGTCAATCTGCTCTTTCTGCAATCGGTTATACAGGATACTATAATTTCAAAAATGAGTAGTGCTGGCAGTTTAACAGCTACCAATGCATTCAGCTTTGCAACTTCTAAAACGATATAATTGCCCTTTCAAGGAACCTTGTGTTTCATCTACTCGTCAAAACAAAGGCACACGATGACCGTCAAGGCTACATCAAAGAGGTGACAATGATGGATCGCCGATCAAGATGCATCATTCTGACCAATTATTTGGCTGTTTTTTCCGGGACAATTTTATGGATTATTTTGGGTGTTTTCCCCGAAAGCTTATCAGCTCTGCCTCTCCCATTTGACCCATCGCTTGATGTCACTGTAACTATTCACGGTCAATTTGTCAATTGGGAGACTGGAAAACGAGGAGTAATAACAGTTCAGCCACAGCTACTTTGGGCGCTCACAAATGAGTTGCCAACACAGACCAATTTGTTGCAGCGTGCCATCAAAAATGAGTGGCACGGTGCACGGCTATTCCAGCCAAAAATTTGGCAGCAATGGCAGCACCGAACTACACAAGCGCTCAAAGCACCAGATGGTTGGCTTGTTTGGGATGTTAGCAACCAGCCGTTGCAATTGCGAGTTTTTGTTCGTGATAATAAAAAGCGGTTGGCAGAAATGAAACTTGTGACGGTAAGCGAAGAAATCACTTCAAAAGCCTATAATGGGGCTGTTGAAGCAATATGGCGTATTAAACCAACTGACGCAGCAGTGTTAATTTTACGGGACAAAACGGGTGTATTGGCATTCCTTTTGGTTCGTTGGACGCCGATTGTTTACGCTGAACGTGTTGGCATTGTATCGTATGTTGGCACTGTGCCTATAAAAATTGGACAATGCGGTGAGTGCCAAAAAGGCAAAGCTATTGCCAGTGAACTTTACCTTGAGATGCCGCCGATTGAAAGGGGCTTCGTTCGCGTTTACCGAAGGCTAAAGATGGGCAAATTTATAGCCAATTTATCGGTAAATTTGCCGCACTCCCCCTTGAAGCCAATTGTAGACTTGCCCGTCGGGCAAGAATCGGTCGCTGTTGAGTTAGTTCAATCCATCCCCAAATTTAAGCCACAAGAGGCGGCAATAATTATCTGCAAGGAGGTGCGTAAGGGCACTCTTTATAAGCCGGCGGTGTATTCTCCAGAATGGTCAAGAGGGCTTTCAAACGGCGGATGGAGATGGGATTTTTATGATTTCCAAAGGCGTCGCTATGTCGTTTCTGTTTGGGAAGTTCGTGTTCGTGAAGGGGCATTGCCACCATCCTTTTCATCCTACAATGCAGTGGCTTACCAAACCAAAGATATTGCCCAAGAAATTGTGAAAGGATTGCCACTTTCTCCCCCTAACAATGTGGCAGCAGTTTTAGTTGAAAAGTTGCGCATGCGCTTAAAAGAGTGGCGCATCGGGTTAATGCCACGAGCAACCTTATGGGTTGATAGTAATGTGGTCAAGCAAACTGGCTCTTTCGCTGACCTTCCAACAATAAGCGTTTATGAGCAGCATGAATGGAAGTTAAAGCGAGAATTCCTCCAACATTTGCGCAAAGGGGAAGTTCCTTTGGTTTTCTCTTGGACGAACTCGCCAGAGGACATAAATAACGGATTAGTGAATCTGAAATGGGTGCGTTGGCTGAAGCCTGAAAAGCGCTTTCCGCCAAAACAGCGAGAATTTCGGGGAGAAATTGGGAAAATTGTCCTTGTTCACCCTAACGCCGAATACGAAGTTGAGCCAAAACCACCTGAAGGGTTCAATACGGTTCCAAGTTTTCGTCTTACATTCTTAACAGAACACAAACCCGTATCATTCTCCATGCCGTTGCAACGCAGTCTTCCAATAGATGTCGCAGCCACCGAGTCGAAAGTAAAGGTTGGCATCTCTTACCACTACACGGGTAATTATCTTCAACAGACGCCTAATTTGGTTGTTAGAGTGGATATCCCATTGACACTCATATATCTTTGGGAATTGCGCGTCGCTTTCAACCGAACACCTATAAAGGGCAAGGTGACCATCACTTTGGAGGGCAATGGCAAGCGGTGGGAGCAAGAGGCTATTGCGGAGTTGAGCGGTGCGTGGGATATACCAGCCCATCCGCGCTGGCTTTTCCCACACCCCAAAAGACCAGATGTGTATATTGCCAGTGATACGGCAGTTTTTCGTCTAATACCGCCAGGGCGTTATAGGTTAAGCGCTGAAGGCATTATTGGCGGTAAGGCAAGTGTTGATGTTACAACTTTTCCGGGCAAGCCAAAAATTGTCACGATGAGTGAACCTGTTAGGCATGTTCGTTGGCAAAAACGCATTGAAATTAAAGCTGGCTATGTCGAGACAATAGTCGTTCCATTACCACGATAGCGTTGAATTTGAACACAGTTGTGGGGTGAGAAATGGTGAGTAAATTTTTTCAGATTTTGATTGTTCCATTTTTGATTTCTTTTGTGGGCGGAAGAGACCAACCAACTATATCTGTGACGGTAGAAGCTAACTGGCTCAATCTGGTGACGAACGAAACAAAGCAAGCTGTAATTCGCCCACTTGTGTTAATTCAACACGCAGATAGAGATGAGGAGCCAAAAACTTTGCAAACTTTTAGCGGCTTAAAATGGAAGCGGTGGAAAGCCGCGGGCGCGATTAAACTTACCATTACTGTGCGTGACGCACGAAAACGGCTAAGTGGCATAGAAATCGCTATAAGCGAGGGAAGACAAAAGTTTGTGCCTGCACAGGAAAAAAGCAAGTTGGAAGCCTCTATAAGTGGCACATTGCCACAAAACAAAGTTATTTCAACCATTTTCGTGCATGAGGGAGGGCGAGTTGTCCCGAAGTGGAGACTTTTTATTTACCCGGAGAGGCTCGGAAAATCTGTCCAATTCTTGTTTGAATTGCCCGCTACCATAATGGAAAGAACAGCTGCATTGCGGCATTTGTTCCCCATGATAATGGTGGATAAGAGGGGTTTTTATACGGAGCTTAGCCCAGAATCCTTGCGTTATGAGGGAATATTTAGCAAGAGTATTGCAGTAAAGGCTTGGCAGTTATGCCAGTTTCATATACCGCCGTTTTCAAAACAGCGTAAAAATCTTGCAACTGATAATGACGAAGCAATTTGGCATAAATGGGCACAGAAAATGAAAGAACCTTTTAAAATTACGAAACTGGAAAAAATGCAAATCACCTTATCCGCCTTCCAAGAAGGCAAAGTTTTTGTCCGTTACGAAGCAACGGCGGAAGTTTTGGCAGAGGTATGTGGCGAAGTGGACGAAAACGCAAAGCCGGAAACGGTGCGAAAAGGGTTTGAGAGGGCATTAGCGAACATTAAACCGCTGCATATTTTGCCACCGCTGTGGGCAATATTTCGTGAGCAGGCGGCAAAAGGTCAGAAAACAACGAAGGAAAAGTTAATAGAAATGTCCAAGCAATGGATGCGGCAAAAACATGAACGAGAGGCAGATTTAATAGCCGTATTAGAAAGAGTTGCTGCATCATTTGGCTTAACGAACTTACAAGTGACGACAATTGCAGATAGCATTTCTTTTGAACCAAAAACTATAGAACGAAAATTGCGCCCGCTTATGGTGGCTTTGCAGTTGAAATTGGAGGGGAAGGCAAAATGCAGTTACCATAATCAAATACACATCGCAACTGTTAGCGGAAAGGTTCGGCTTGCGCCGGACAAACCACTAAGGACGCCTTCCCAAGTTGTTTCAAAGACAAAGCAAAAACTTTGGGAAGAAATCTCAGATACGCCAATAGAGGTCTTTGTGCCAAAAGAAGGCACTTTAATTCAACTGCCATTTGCTTGGTTGCACCCGGTTGTTAGCGAGGGCATAGTAGCAGAAGTTAAGGCGAAAGGTTGGCAGTTGAAACCTAATTATTACTTAGGGCATTCTGAGATTCAACCGTATCATAAGTTTATTAGTGGATTTATTCCGCCACGCCAACCCATCCCATTCCCATTACAATTAGAACCAACTCAAACGGAAATTGCTGTTTTCTTGTTAACACTGCCTTTTGATGCACAGTTGCGAAATGCAGTTATTGTCATTCAAGACGAGAAGGGTAAAATCATCGCATCAGAACGGACACGCTGGCTGGATGACTACGGTGGTTATGGAATCTTGATAAAGGAATTACCCTACGGCACTTACCGTTTTGCGGCGAAAGGCACTTACTCAATTGGCGGCAAGGAACGCACATTCTCAGCCTCTCAATCTGTCAAAGTTGAGGATTATCACGCCGTTTTATGGCTAACCATCAACGCCGACGCAAAGAAGCAATGCCGTTTTCAAAAATAGGGGTTACGCCTGAAAGATAACAAGTTTTTGGTTTCATATCACATCCTTATTGAAAGCATAGTAGTTACACAATTGAAAGTAGGAGCGGTTTTTAAATCGCCTGCATTGTAGTTTTTTCAGCGCCCTTTTCAAGCCAACCGCCCTTTCCTTGCGATTTTTGAGCAATTTCATGGGGTTAAAGAAGCCTTCGCAAATCTCTCGGAAAAGCTGGTGAGATCCTCAAGAAGTTTTTCAGTCAGGTTTCACCTGAACCTACAAAAACACCAACTTCTTAACTCCTAAAGCAATTTTGGGAAAAGAAGATGTTGTGCAAAAATTTGGGCAAAATTGGGATTTTGGGGCATGGTGTGATGGTGCTGTTGCCGAACAAGAATTTAGGCGAATTAGCAACAATAAGTGGGTATGTAGCGTTGTAATTCGCTTGCAAGTTCGCCTTCTCTAAAACAATCTTTTGAGCAAAGTGTGATGGGAAAATTTTGCCAAAAGTTTTGGCAGGATTCTCAACTCGCAATCGGAACAAGAAGTTATGGCGCAAACTATTAGTTTGCGTTACACTATTTACTGGCTGGCATCAGTTGATTTGGGTGTAGGGTCACACAGGATGTGTCCTTTTGATGAAAAAATCGGGGAGTCAAGCCGATGTCCCGCCGGGAAATTTGGACAGAAGAATTTGGCACGCCAGCTTTCATCCACACATACGAGGTGTTTGATAAATTTGATCAAAATGTGGCGGATGGAACTTGCCCGTAAAGTTTGTGGGTGGATTCCATCTGCCCTTACAAAAGATTTTCGCCGACCAAAGTTAGCGCTTAAAATTCATCAACAACTATGAGTTGAAGCTAATAGCATGTTGGGAAAGACAACCCATTAGCGACTATTGGCTTTAATCCACAGCATACTTTGGAAAAGTTGTCAACAAATAACATTTGAAGTGAAGAGGACGCAAAATTTTGTGTGGTGAAGGTTACATGAAGCAAGGCAAACATAGAAGCCATGTTTTGAAAGCATATTGGCGTGATACTTGGATTTTGCTCCGCCAGTTTCGCTATTCGCTTTTTGCCTTCACCACTCTTATTCTGTTCGGAGCTTTATGGCTCAAGTTCTTTTACACCAAAAGGCAACTTGACTTTGGTGAAGCAATTTACGCCACTTTAATGCTTGTTTTCTTAAATCCAACCATTGACTTCCCACAATCAAATCTTGCGCGCCCGGCATTTTTCATCGTGCCAATCATCGGCATTGGGATTTTCACCGAGGCAATTATTCGCTTTGGCATATTGCTTTTCGCAAAAAGTTATCGTGAGGAGGAATGGCAAAAGGTCATGGCAAGCACTTATCAAAACCACACAATTGTCGTCGGCATCGGTCGCGTCGGTTACAGAGTCGCTGAAGAGTTACTAAACGCTGGCGAGGAAATTGTCACTGTTACTTTGGCTGACGATGAGGAGAGCGCTCATTTGATCCGCAAGTTGAGGGATAAAGGCGTGCCAGTAATCATTGACGATGCACGCCAAATTGAAGTTTTGAGGGAAGCGCAAATTGAGCATGCCCGTTGCTTGCTTATTTGCACAGGCAACGACCTGACAAACTTGGAAATTGCTTCAGTAGCTCGTGAAGTCAACTCAAGCCTTCGTATCGTTATGCGACTTTTCAGCGACGCTCTGGCTGAGCAGGTGCAAAAGTTTTTAGGTGTCCAAGTTGCTTTGTCAACTTCTGCAATCGCTGCACCTGCAATGGTTGCAGCAGCTGTTAGCCAAACCATTACACATGCTTTTTATGTTGGCGAACACTTATTTCATGTCGTCAAGATCAATTTGGACAAAGCAAGTCCATCGGTGGGCTTGACAGTTGGCGAACTTGAGCGCCGGTATTCCATTTCGGTTATTTTGCTTCGCCGCACAAATGGGGAGTTAATTCATCACCCACCCGCTGACCTAATACTCCAACCTGATGATACTTTAGTTCTGATTGGCACACCAAATCAAATTGCATCATTGCGGATCACATGAGCTCAAGCAGGAAATAAGCAGGCATCGCCAAAGTAGGTCTGCCGCCATTATTTGAATTATGTATTCCGAAAGAGGCGAACGTTTTTGGTTGGCAGAGGATTTGCTGTGAGCAAAAATGGATGAGAAAGCGGCTGCCAACTCAAATATGCTTAGCTGTCCACGCCACTGGCTTTAGTCAGCGGTTGATGAAAAGAAAACCTGTAGTGGCACACAAAATGCGCCCAAAATTTTTGCGGCAAATTTTGGGGAATTTTTGGCAAAATAAGGTCTGCATCCAGAAATTTCGTCAGCGATTGCCGGCTAAAGCCTACAACATGATATTTATACAGCGCAATTGTCAGCTTGAATCACATGTTAATGAAAATTCGGAGGGTAGGGCTATTGCTCTGCCAAAAAATTGGGACGGGAAATTTGGAACAGAAAAATTGGCACGCCATAGGCTTTCCTTACAAGAGAGTTGAGTCATTGCCGACAAAGATGGGACGAAAAATTCGGGACAAAAGAACCTGGCACGCTGGTAGGTGTGCCCTCCGAGTTAACGAAAATTCGGAGGGCAGGGCTACCGCCCTGCCGAAAAATTGTGGCTAAAATTTTTGCCACGGAGGTGTAGGCTATGAGGATGCTTTTAGGGTTGCTTGCAACTTTTTGTCTGCTTGGTTTTGCTTGTGCCCAAAATCTTGTCCCCAACCCATCTTTTGAACGGGGCTTGACAAACCCTGAGAGTTGGCGACTAAGCAGTGGTCTCGGCAAGTGGGAAAGTTTCGGGCGAACGGGCAAAAGGTGCGTTTCGGTGACAGGTAGTGGCAA
>JANXAS010000097.1 GCA_025062195.1 Armatimonadota bacterium | reverse complement strand
ACACGGGACATGGGGCATGGGACATGGGACAAATTGTGACGCCACTTCGCTAACGCTTCGTGGCTAACTACGAACCTTAACAACAAAGTTTCGGCTCGGCAGTAGCTTCACCCTACAAGTTTCGTGGCTAACTACAAGCATTGCCGTCAAGGTGGTTCGTAGTAAGGCACGAAGCGTAGCGCCGTCAAAAATGGAACATGGGACACGGGACATGGGGCATGGGACATGGGACAAATTGTGACGCCACTTCGCTAACGCTTCGTGGCTAACTACGAACCTAACCAACAAAGTTTGTAGTAAAGAACGAAGGTGGGTATTTATCTGATGCCGAACTTGCAAGAGTTTGAAGGAAAATAAGCCCGAAGTCTCGAAACTTTAGCCACAAGTGAAAAATAAAGCTGCAAAGGAAGCAGCCGAATTCTCAATAATTCGGGAGGGATAAAGGAACATAAACGGTTAGATTACCATGTGGTGAGGCGCTTTACTAAGCCATATGCCCAGTGGCAAACTATGTTTGGATGACTTTTCGCAGCGGAATCAGCGTTACAAAACTTGCTGCGGGTGGTGAGAGAAATGGTATGGGCATTTTTGACACTTTTTGCGCTAAAGTTTGCCTACATTGAGCCAATTGTGTCGTCGTTGCAAGCGACAGACGGTGCTATAACTGTGGATGGAAGGTTAAACGAACAAGCATGGCAACAGGCACAGCAATTATCACCGATGTGCATCCTCAACGGTGGAATTGCCCCAATACAACCGACTATTCTTATTTGTCACGATATCTCAAACCTTTACATCGGCGCAATCCTGCCAAAGCCGCCAAGAAAACAATTGCGCATAACTGTCAAAAACCGAGATGGTGAAGTTTGGCAGGATGACGCGTTTGAAATCTTCATTGACCCAAACCGGACTTGCAGCCGGTATTACCAGTTTATTGTCAACGCTGGCGGAGCAAAATGGGATTCATATGGAAGAGACGGGAAATGGGATGGGAACTGGCATTCAGCATCTCACTATGATGTCACATCTGACCATTGGAGCGTTGAATTTGCCATACCATTTGAGACAATAAAAGCGATGCCAAAAATGGGGATTTGTGGGGATTTAATGTCTGTTGGGATAGGCAAACACCAACAAGGATGCTTTTGACATGGGCAAAACTCAAATCTGGCTTCCATGAGCCAGAAAACTTCGGGATTTTGATATTTCCCACTGAAGCGCCCAGAATACGCGATTTGGATTTAAAAATTAACCAAATATCTTGGGGATTGACCGCTTCTGCAACTGTGACTGCACACAAGCAACCTTGCGAACTGCGTATGGAGTTTGGCTTGCCAAATCAGCTCAAAACTGTTTCGTCAATAACTGTCCAAGTTGGCAAAAGCGAACGTTGGAGAACTGATGTCTCAATTCCTAAGGATAATTTGAGAGAAGTTGGAAATTTCTTGGCAGTGATCAGGGTATCCTCTTTGGGCAAAGAATTGTATCGGGGGGTGATTCCGCTGGAAATTAAACCGCCAATTCAGGTCACTATGCGCAAGTATTTGCTTAGGACAATGCGCTTAGATTTGGAAGTTGATGGCTCTGTTCTGGCAAATCAAAGCAAATTGGAAAACATGGTGGTTGAGTTGATAGATAGTGTTGGGAAATCCTTTGGCAAATATTCGGCAAAATTTGGCGAAGATGCGAGTGCGAAATTGCAAATTGATGTTTCGAGAGCAAAACATGGCAACTATAAAATTCTCCTCTCAATAATTGGCATAGACGGGAAATTGCTCTATAAAACTGAGCAAGAACTCAAAATCCCACAAAAGCCAGCGTGGCTTGGCAACCGTGAAGGCATAACTGATAAAGTGTTACCGCCATGGACGCCATTGAAAGTAAATGGCGACAAAATTTTGTCATGGGGCAGGGAATATCGCTTTGGGGCATTGCCATTCCCTGAACAAGTTAAGTCAAATGGAAGGGAGTTACTTGCAAGCCCAATTCGTTTAATTGTCAAAACTAATGGGCACACGGAAACTTGGAAAGGACATAGAGTAAAATTTACAAAAAGAACACCTGCAAGAGTTGAATTTGTGACAGTTGCTGAGGGGAAAAACACGCTTATCCGTGGCAATCTTTGGTGCGAATATGACGGCTGTGTGCGCTGCGATTGGCAAATTGAGCCAAAGAAAGAAAAATGCCAGTTAGACGGGGTAATTTTTGAGATACCGTTCAAAAGCGAGCACGCAAAGCTGATTTATCACTACCCTGGGCGCTGGGGTTCAGCATTCAATGCTGGCTCTGTGCCAAAAGATGGGATAAAAATGGGGTTTAGACCATATATTTGGCTTGGTGATGAATGGCGTGGATTCGCTTGGTTTTGCACCTCAGATGAGCAATTTCGCTCAAAAGAGCCAAAGCAAGTGACAGAAATCGTCCGTGACGGCAAAATTACGCTTTTGCGCATTAACATAATTCAAGAGCCATTTGAGCTAAAAGAACCGCTCAAATTCACTTTCGGATTTGAAGCAACGCCAATAAGACCAAAAACTGAGGATGTTTGGGATTATCGGATAATTCACACCGGAAACTATGGCTTGGAAGAACGGACTTGGAATCCACCAATGGAAATTCGTTGGGAAGCCCTCGGGAATGTCAACCCTTTACAAGGGACATTGGAAGCATGGGTTAGACCTCATTTTGATCCAGACCCGCCAATAAAGCCTGATGACCCTAAAAGGGGCATATACAACCGCAACTTTTTCCTGCTAATTGCGCCAGATGGAACACGAGCTGGCTATTATTGGAATATTGACGATAGAGGCATGAGAATTTATGTTAGGACTCCAGATGGGAAGTATCCCATGGTCTTTGGCACAAAGCACTTGTGGAGAATGGGGGAATGGCATCATATTGCCATCTCATGGGGCAATGAAATCAGAATATATTGTGATGGAAAACTTCTGGCAAAACATCCATACAAAAGCTTGCTGCAAAAGGAATTGGACGGTGGGGAAATCTGGCTCGGACGAGGAACTTGCGAAATGGATGTGGATGAATTCTGTATCTCCAAAATTCAACGAGAACCAAGAGGACATTTAGGTCCGCTACAGCCTGACGAAAACACATTGCTTCTTGAAAGATTTGATGAATTGCGCTACGATGGTGCAATTATTAGGACATTGCCAACAAAGGGTGCTTCGTCGGGTATCGCTTCTTCAAGTGTCAAGCTTGTTGATGGCAAGTTTGGGCGTTCTATTCGCCTGTTTTTGCCACCTAAAGAAAGACTACTAACCCTTGACAGATACAGGCAACTGGGCGTTCGCACAATATGTTTTCATGAGCATTGGTCAAACATTCAGAATTATTTTGCACCTGCAGACCCTGAAGGGTTGCGAAGGCTCACAAGGGCATGCCAAGAAAGGGGCATAAAATTGCTTGTCTATTATGGTTACGAGTTGAGCGATGTTTCGCCAGAATGGGGAATTTATTCCGATGAAGTTCTCGTTTATCCCCGCGCTGGTGGTTACTTTCGCCAACCTGAGCAGAGGGCATACATATGTTGCTATGCATCGGCATGGCAAGACTATTTAGCATGGGCTATTGCAAAGACGATTGATGAATTTGATGTTGATGGAGTTTATTTGGATGGAACGGCAAATCCATGGGGATGTGCAAATACTGGACATGGTTGCGGATATATTGGGCGTGACGGCAAACTGCGCCAAACATACACATTCTTTGAGACGAGGGAGATGATGAAGAGGATATATGCGATTGTCAAAACAAGGAAACCAAATGGTCTCGTCAATGTTCACCACTCAACTTGTATGACGATACCATCGGTTGGCTGGGCAACAAGTTACTGGGATGGCGAACAATTTGGGCATATTCCAAGAACTCCCGAAACATTCCCGTTGAAAATCTTGCCACTTGATGCCTTCAGAGCCGAATTTATGGGGCATAATTGGGGAGTTCCTGCAGAGTTACTTTGCTACGGTCGCCCATACACATATTCAGAGGCATTAGCAATTTCTCTTTTGCACGATGTGCTCGTCCGCCCCGGCGATTTGGAGCTCGCCTCAAAGATTTGGAAATCTGCCGAAGATTTTGGGAGAAAGATGGCAAAATGGCTGCCATACTGGGAGAATGAGAAATATGTAAGCATTAGCGAGGAGAATGTCAAATGCAGCATCTACAACCGCCAAAATAAAGGCGCACTAATCGTGATAAGCAATCTTGGTGAAAAGGCTGCCGATGTTGAGATAAAACTGAACATTGATGCGCTAAAACTGCCAAAAAACCTTCAAGCTGTGGACGCAATTAGCGGGCAAATTTTGCCATATGATATGGGGAAACTACGCTTGCAAATTGGCTCTCTCAACTTCAATTTGCTTCTGCTCAGACCAAAATAGTAGTCGCACGGCAATACAGGAATGGATGTTAAATCGCCAAAACTTTTGATTTTTCGGGCAGACTCTCGTCTGTCACTACTTCCGTGCGGATAAAATTCGTCCAGAAATTTTGGCAGGCTCTGCTCGCCCCTACGGGTGGTTCTTACCCAACCATACAAACTTTATTTTCGGCAGACTCAGTCTGCCACTATTTTTTCGGTTGAACTTCATCCAACCAAGATTTTTGGTGAAGCTTGTCCGACCATGCGGACAAATTTCGCCCGCTGTTTACTCAAAAGTTTATTGGCGCAATTGTAAGCTCATGCTACTGCCCAACCAAATTAACGAAAAATTCGGGAACACTCCCCATCACTTTGAAGGCAAGGCTACCGCCGAGCTGAAAAAGCAAATAGCTTTGGCTCGCCAAGCATCTCCAGTTTAAAGTCAGCGATAAACATCACAATTGAACGGGCAGATTCGGAACCTTTGCTAATGTCAATAGAGCCGCTTGCTGTTCTCTCTGTAGTCACGAAATTTTGCTCAAACTTCTGCCATCTTACCATCATGCCCATGTCGTATGGTGGAACCCAGACATTCCCTACCCAATTTCCATCTATGTCAACCAGACCAATTTTGAACCTCATATGCTTTTGTGTAGATTGTTTGGGAGTAGCCAGTGCGTATTTTATCGCAAGTTGACCAGCGATTGAGGTGACTTTCGCCCCACTCACCGACAGCACCAATGTCTACAAATTCCAATCCATTCATCCCATTGTATTTTCTGCCCAATGCTTGTATAAAAGCTTTGTTCAATAATGGTGGCGCAAAGGGAATGAGCATCTTCGCCTTCTATGATGTGAAGCAATCGGTCGTGGTAATCGTAATGCTCAACAACGATGATGCCTTTATCAGGCTGCTATTTTTCACCACTTTGTCAATCCCGATGTTTTCCGTTGCAATACAAATCGGTTAAGGTAAGCAAGTGTAAACGATAATGTCATCAACGCGAATTATGTCTTCGTCAAGACTAACAAAAGCATTGACGCCAGCATCCAAAGCGACAGCGATGTGATAAGCATCCGTCGGAAGGAGAGCATAAGTTTGCATCAAGTCAAAGGCAATGTCTTGAACGGTTTCAGTGATGGGCAGAAGAAGTGTCATTTTATTGAGTGCCCTTTTGTTGGCTTGGAGTTGTGTCATTATGCCGAGCACAATGTCTTGATGCTGACGATAAACATCACGCCAGTGTTGTCCCCTTAAACGGGCTTCAATGATAAGGGCAGACCTTATTACATAAAAAGGCAACTTCATTGTGGACAAAATCGCTGCAGACGGACACTATCCCTTCAACTTCTAATCGTTGAGCAAAAGTCACACATTCTGCATGGTAATCGTGGTTAGCATTGAGACGAGCAATGGCGAAACTGGAATTCCAATAGACAATCAATGGGTTCCAACGGATCGTGGAAACTGCGCCTCTTAGCGGGCATTATCGCACCCCTGCCCTTTTACCTTTCGCCTTTTCAAGATGGCATAAAGAACATGATCCTCCTCGGCTAATTCTTCAAGGACTTCAGGCGGTGTCCTCAAAGCACCATCAAACTGTTTTGCTGCTTCTCTCCATTGCCTTTTCATCTCTTCTGTTGGCGGATAAGTCCAGCCACGCTTTTTCAAAAGTTCCTGAATCTTTGGTGGCAGGTCTTCCAACCTTTTGGCTTTCGGCATCTTTTTCACTCACACCCAAATTTTGAAGTGACTACTTAAAAGGCGCAAGGATTGGCTCTATTAGTCAAACGAAGCAAAAGGCTCACCACAAACTGCAAAAATTAATCGCTCCTTACTAAAACTTTGTTGTTTAGGTTCGTAGTTAGCCACGAAGCGTTAGCGAAGTGGCGTAAAAAATCTTCTCAGGTTGGTAGTTAGCCACGAAGCGTAGTGGCGTAAAAATCAATGTGGGGTGCGATGTGCGGACTGCAATGTTGTTGTCTTGCTTTGCACCTCGCACCACGCACTTAACACTCTGCACTTACCACTCACTTTGACGGCACTACGCTTCGCTCCATGCCTTACTACGAACCAGCAAACTTTTGAGTAAAGAGCGAAAGTAATTATCCTGCCTAACATGCTCACTCCATTTGTGCTGTAACCTTCATTGCTTATTCACTTTCCTTCAATCAAAATCCATATGCTTTGGGCTTTATCAAGTGGAATTTGTAGGCTATCGCCAATCGCAGTCGCCCTAATCTCGCTTTGGGCTGTCATCTGTGGCGTCAAAGCAACAACCCTTGCACTCTTTATTCCCAACCGCCTCAGTATCGCCGTTGCCCTCAAAGGCTCACAAACCGCCGGTCCTCGACCTATCTTGAGCCTAACACCACTTAGCCGATAAACTCCTATCGGCTCGTTGTATACCGCTTCATAATCCCTGTTCGCCACCCTCCCAACTGCCACCATCAACCACCTTCTCGCCTTCATCAAGGGCTTCCGCTCCAAAGGCACAATCCCCACAACTCCAAACTGTGGCTTGCCCTTGACAATCAAATGCCTTGTAGCCGGCGCTTTGCTCAAATCTCCCATGACAACCTGTCCATAATCACTGTCTACTACAACCCAACCATCACGCCAGTTTCTCCTAACCTGTCCTGTGCTGCTCACCAACTCCCATCGGCTCACCAATCCCCTGTCTTTCTCCAACAAACCCCAAAACTTCAAAGCAGTGTCAAGAACTGCAGGAATGAAGTGTTGCAAAACAGAGGCATCGGAAATCACTAACGCTCTCTTGTCATAAAAAGCCCAACATACCTGATTTTGTTCGTCAACTCCAACGGCAACAGCCTCCTTCGGCAAACTCCCCAGTTCCAAAAACCTACCTTCTACAATTCGGACTCCTTCGTAGCCGTTGGGCAACTTGATTTGCAATCTGAACAGACCTTTGCGAAAACGCAAGTCAGGGTAAAGGGA
>JANXAS010000096.1 GCA_025062195.1 Armatimonadota bacterium | reverse complement strand
AAGGTTTTGCCCAAACCAACGGAATCGGCAATGATAACGCCACCATAGTTTTCCAAAATGTCCTTCGCTGCCAAATACCCGTCACGCTGAAAATCAGCAAGGGCGATGGGTGAAGGCTTATCTTTCTCTTCAGCAAGTTTGTCTCCCAATCGGTCACGATAGGCTTCGTAAATGACCTTGATGTAAATCTCGTAAGGTGTGTATTGGCGTGTGAAGGTTGAGAGCATGTCAAGGAGTTCCTGTTTGTAATCTTCGCTTTCGTCCCACAACGCTTCAAACCACTTTCGCAAATCATCAACGGCAGATTGCTGTTTGAGAACGGCGTTCAGTTCCAAGTTGATGGTCAAACCTGCACCAGTGAAATTTGATGAACCAACAAAGCCGATAGCACCGAACATTGTGATGTTTTCAAGCAAGTATGCTTTGCCGTGCAAGAAACCTTTTCGGTAAACCCGAACTTCAACGCAATGTTGCTTTAAGAAATCACACCATCTTTGAACTTCCGCTGGAGTTTCTTTAGCCTCTGAAAGGGAGCGTTGAACTTCTTGGAAAAGTTTCTCGGTCAAAACGAAAGCCTGCTCTTGCTCCTTGCCCACAAGCAAACGAAGTTGAGCAACTTTGTGGATTTCTGGTTCCAATTGCCTGAGAGCATCAAGGTTGAAATAGGCAGTGGCAACGGAGAGATAAGGTTGGTCACTTTGAGAAAGTAGGGCTTTCAGCGCATCAGCCATTGCCCAGCCCGTAACCCTCTTGTTATCCACCAAGTCCGTCAATGGCTTCTGCTTCATACTGCACCACCACTCAAAATCCAAAATAAACTCAAATTTGCTCTAACAACCTTGCCAAAACTTTAGTGCGCCACATGTTATTAAGCTCTCTGAGAGCATTTGGTTACGCTTCATTCAGGCACTTCATTCACTCCTCAAGCCTTATGTAGTCAATTTCAATGGAGATTCCTGTTCCTGCACCTGGGTCAAGGCGTATTTGGATTATTTTGCCGCGCCATTCTGGGGACTTGGAAAGGTCAACACTTATTTCGTGCCAATTACCGTCAATTGGCAGGGGGAATTTTATGCTTTTACTTTCGCTCCAGTTTTTCTCATCCTCTCTGATCCAGAAGAGTTGCCCAATTGGGATGGCGTCCTTCTGAAATTGCAGCCTTATTCTGAGGGAGAGTTTGCGATACTTTGATGCGTCAACCTCAATTGATGGGCTGTGCATGTATGGGTCTCCACCCAATGATTTCGTGAATAAAATCCCAAATTTCACCGAGAACTCCTCCAGTTGGCTCACTGGAACCCAATCGTCTGCGTCAAATTCAAACTCCCAACTCGGCTTCTCCCAGACAACCCCCAATTGACCATAAACTTCGGGCTTTATACCGCTAATCTCAATGGAAAGCTTTTCGGAAAAATGAGCTATTTTTATCGTCAACAGCTTTCTCCTGATGTCATATCTCCAACTGCATCCACTAATTTGCTCAATCCCTTTGCCATTTATTCGTATTTCTTTTGGCGCAGATATGCATGCTACAATGGTAGTCGTCTCGCTTACGCCTTTTGGCTGCAGGAGAACGATCGTAAGTTTATCTTGGAGCAATTTTGCCGCCGCAATTACAGCCTCACTTGTGACCCTTATTGGCGTTTTCTCAACAAAAGTTGTCTCATAGCCCCATGCATCGTCATGTTCGTCACGCAGCAGCCAAATATTTCGGGCAATTCCGTAAGGGCTTATTATTCCCTTGTCATTTGGACCGTAGCGATATGTCAAAGAGACGCTGTCTGGATAGTTGCCATCTGGATGCTCAACTGCGGCTTGATGCTCAATAGCACAAACTGTTATTCCTTCGGCAATATGGCGCCAAAATGAGGGGTCTTGCCAAATTGAGCCGGCTTTATCCAAATATGCCGACTTTAATGCCCTTGAAAGCTTTAACAAAGCATATGCGTAATCAAGTCCATTCCATTGGACTGGCGTTCCAAACCAAGGTGCAGCCGTAAAGAAGCTCGTCCCAAAGACGGGAATTGAGGCATAGCGCATCATTTTCGGTCTATCTGGCGGATTCCACAGGTAAATGAACGGAATGCCAGTTTTTGCCCAGTATATTGCCCTTTCAAGCCAATATTTATCGCCCGTTATTTGCCATGCCTCAAGATATGCATGGATAGCATTCGCTGATGCGAGAACATCGGGGCAGTGCAGTGGCACTTCCCAAGTTTGTGCGCCCTCCGGTCGGATAAATGCCCTGTCAATGAATTTTATGGCTTTCATTCCGAGTTTTTCGGCAATTTTTGAGCCGCTCATCCTTGCATATCGCAGCAACGCTGTTGCTCTACCGTTTAGGAATGTGCATGTCCCAACAGTTGTATCGCCCTCTTTTCCGTAATCATCAAGTGGGCGATGTGGCGCAAATTTCTTCAGCATCTCCAAAGTCCAACCACGATCAATTGCGAATGCCCATGAACCATCTTTGCGCTGAGTCCTTGCAGCCTCAATTGCATTAACTTCAACACTTCTCAATCCTGCTGCCAATTTCCCATATCTATCCGAGCGTTCTCCAACTTTGCTTCGCTTTAGTGTCTCCTCATCGCTATATGGGCGCTCAGGTATCGGCGTTAGCGGAAACCTCGCAAAATACTCATCATAAGCCCCAAAAATGCCACCACTTCCCCCAATCAACCAACTGCTGAGCGAAATCTCCTCACCAGGTGAAAGGGCGAGCGGTTTTTGAGCTATCATCTCATTTTCCTTCACCCAAAATGGAACATTCGGCACCATCAACCCAAGCAGCGAATTCTCCTGTCCCATGACTTCGTTTGGGACGATGAAGATTGGCTGCGGGCATATCGTTGAGCCTTCTCTTGGCTTTTCTGACCAATTTTGCAATGCATCCCACATTAGCCCAACATAATCGCCACGATACCCAACAAGCATAATCGGCTGTGTGAGTTTGTATGGGTGTGGGATGATGTGCAAGTGATGTGGCGGGTCACTGTATAGCGTATCAGTGACTTTTTCCCCACCAATTAGCCAATAAACACCCGGAAGTAGTGCCGCATCCTTTTCTTTTCCAAACAAGTTGTCACCTACGAATATCATAGGTGAGTGGATTGCGAGGATTTTAATCGCATTATTTGGGCGAATTCTCCACGACAACTTTGCCGAGTTTTTGTCGGGCTCAATTTTGATTTCGCCACGAATTTCAACATCATTTGCAGCTTTCAAGGCTATCGGGAAAAGCAAGCCACCACCACGCAACTTTGAGAATTCCTTTGAAAATACCAAAAATTTTTCCGTCATCCCACCCGCCTCGCATGTTATGCCCATAAGTGAAGGGGAATAGCCAACTCTTTCCCATTTTTTTCCAAAAACTTCAATGGCAAAAACGCCATACCCAAACGGATTTTGTGGGAATAACAGCCTCACCTTACCCGCCGAAACTGCAATTGTCCCTTTTCGCCTTTCGTCAATCGTGTTGCTGACGACGGCTTTCGCCAAAGATTTGGAGGATTCTCCCAAAAAACTCGCAAAAACTTCCGCAAACGCCACACATGGGCTTTTAGCCCTCAACTGCCACTCAATCCTCCTCTCACCGGGCGGAAAAATAGCTATTTCTGTTGACTCTTTCCCGTTGATTAAAGTTAAACCATCGCTCAACTTTAGGCGCACTATCACACCTTTGGCAACGGCATTGCCGTCATTCGCTAATAACAATCGCAACTTTAAAACGCTGCCGACAAACGAAACTGCGTTTGCGAAGTTAAACAGGCGCAACTTGACTTGAGAACGGCAAACAAATTCAAGACTTTCGGTCACCCCTTCAGAGGCATTCCATCTTACTTTCAGTTTCATTCCGTCAACTCTCAAGCCATTGACATTGAATACAACTTCGCCAAAACCGCTTGGCTGAACGGATTTTGTGGCATATTTTTCGGAAATTTTTGGCATTTGGCTTTCCGGCTCAAGCGAGACCTTTACGGGGGCATCTTTATCGCCGGTATTTTGCAGCTTTATCACAAATGTGCCCTCTTTGCCCGCTTCCTTTCCTTCAATAATGCTCAATGAGACGAGGTTCAAATGCCACCCAGCTACCTCAACAAATCGGATGTCATCAAATATGACTGCTGCTGGGGCTGGCTTTCCACCTTCATTTATGCGAAGTCCAACCTGCACTGAATGCACTTCTGGCTTATCCGAAAAGTCAAATGATAGGACACCAATGTGCCAGCGTCCATCACCAACAAAATGTTGCGGGATGATGTATTGTGCTCTTATGGCGCCTCCTTCAAAATTGTCAACCTTCATCGGTATTGCATATAGACGCACATTGTCACTCTCACATTTCAAGAGCTTGTATCGGAAGACAATCGCACCGCGCTTTACCGGGAGCATTGCGCCTATGCTCTGTGCTGGGACATTTGGCTTGCTTGGAACATAGGTCCTGTTAACACCGACTGTGACCGTGCTCCTTGCCTCCATAAGTAGTGCATTCTTGCCTTCAAATGCGTCTTCAACAACTTTGACTGTCACATCCTCAGGTGATGATGAGAACCATCCCCAGTCAACTGGGAAGCCTGCTTCATCAAGCTTTTCAAAGCCGCCGTTTGTAAGTTCAACGCCCAATAGCGCATATGATTGGAACACCAGCGCCGAAAACACCACGAGCAAAGGCACAATCATTGAGAGCGGATTTGCATTCGCACTTTGCATCATTTGCCACCACCTTCAAATCGAATGCTCATAGCAATGCGTTGATAGATTTCATGTAGTTTTACATGCCCATCGCACTGGCATGTTCCGACAAGCAGCGTTGCATAATATCTGTCAGAAAACAACATGCATGCCACCCATGCGTGCGTTTTTGAACCCTCAGCTGTGCTTGGAATATCAAACAGGCCCATCACGCCACTACCACTTTGCGAGGTCAACGCTTGCCAAACTCCCCTCTGCCGCCATCCGAATGGCAGCAGGAAGTTCTGCGCAAGCCGCTTCGCTGCTTCAAATGCATCCTTTGGTAACGCAAGCCCTACAAGTGTCGGAATGAAGCTCAAAGAGAGTGTCGGAACAAATCCATTTTCCTGCTCACCGATGATGTAGAAGCCGATGGGAGAGGCTGCGCCATATTGTGTAACTCGTTGTATCGGTGCAACCTTCCAACCGCTTGGGAGATGAAATTGCATGCCGAGCCATGGCAACCTGCAGATGCCGTTCTTATCAACTGCAGCTTCACCGCGTATTGGTGGCAAAGCTGCCCTATGCTTTGTGTCGCTCAAAGGCTCAATTGGTATTGGGCTGTATGGTGGACATCTAAGTTCCAACAAGTCAAGCATGCGGTGGTGCGCAACAGGGGTAGGTTGAGCTAATTGGCTGGGCTTTGTGACGCATGGCTCTTTTGGTTGTGATTCAACCGAGATGATGAATTCGCCCTCGGGCAATGGCAAACGAACCTCGGCTTTACTGTAAGGGGTAATCTCTCTAAGTGAACGCAGTGCCACAAGCATATCTGCTTTTGTTGCATCTGCTGTGCTCGGCGCAGACGTGCACACCGCACCGATGAGTCTTTTTCCCACCTTAACTGCAGCTGCCCAAACAAAAATTTGCGCCTCACCTTCAGGTGGTCGGCGGAGTGTCGCAACCAGAATGAAGCCATCGTCAATTGGATGAACTTCCCTTGGGGCAACTTCGCTAAGGTCATGGTTGCGCTCTTTCAAATCCTTTAGCATGCTGGAAAGCAACGAATGAGCAGTCCATTGCCCATCTCCCTTTGGGGCGAGCAGGCAAAGGAAGGCTTCCTTACCCTTAGCAAACACACAAATGCTCCTTTGCACATCGCTTTTGATGTGTCTCCAACCATGCGGCAGTTTTAAGCAAACGCCAAATTCGTGGCATGCGTGTTCACCAGCTTGAGCACACGGCAATGTGTTGTTCATCCACAGAAGTGAAATCACAAATGCTGCCCCATGTATCACCCACTGCAAAAACTTAAAACCTAAACGCCACATCCATTTCACCCTTGTCACAATACTCTCCCTCAAAGGTTGCCAATCATGACCCATCGGTTGAGCTCTTGTCGTCTAACTCAGCGCTCTCTGCATTTCGCTCCAATGTGTTTTGCCCGCCGCCGGCATGTGCTAACAGTATTGGTGGCTCTATTTTATCCTCATGTGGCTCTTTTAGCTCCTCATGCGGCTCCTTGCGCTCATTCTTTGGCACGCCTTCACATTCTCGTTCCCACTGCTTTATGCGTTCGTTGACCGACGCCAACATCATCTCAAGAAGTGACTTAACCTCGTGCGCAATGCGCGTTCGCTCCTGTTTTAACTCGGTGATTTGAAGCTTGACTTCCGACGCCCTCCTTGAAGCGTCCTCAATTATTCGTTGTGCTCTCCCTTGAGCCTCGTCAATGATGAGTTCGGCGTGACGCTGTGCACTCTCTTTTGTCTCTTCAGCAGCACGCTGTGCAAGCACTATTGCGTTCTGAAGCGTCTCTTCAAGCAACTCGTAATAGTTCAATCGCTCACGCAACCTTTCAACCTCTTGCTTCAACTGCGTGTTCTCAAGCAGCAGCTGTTCAACGAACTCTGCAAGCTCCCTTTGAAATGCTTTCACATCGCTCGGAACATAACCCCTAAATGCCTTGCGAAACTCCCGGTGCAGTATATCCACTGGCGTGATTGGCATCTTGCTCAACCCTCCATCAGGCGAAACTCAATCAACTCCTCAGAGGGCATCTCATTGACATACCACCAAACCCCCTTCCTCTCAGCTGCCTCCTGTGCCTCATCATTTGCCCATTCAACGCCGATTACAACGGGCGCTGCATCCACACCTATTGAGCGCAATGTCTGCGCCCTCTTGTGCGCCCTCGTCACATCGTAGCCATCTACCCTCAGTGAGACTTCAACCACTAACACTTTTTCACCCTTCCACCAAATTAAATCGCTTAGGGCTGGATCATCCTCAGGCTCCAAGAATCTCTCCCCACCAGTTATCGCTCTGATCCATTTGCTTAACTTCTCCTGCACATGGAAATCCTCTGCAGTTCCACCTGCGCCGCCAGCGAATATCGTCACCGCACGCCTGACAATGTCCCGTTCATATCTTTCGCCGCGTCTCCTACCATCCTCACCGCGCTGCCAATCAATCAATTGGATGAGCTGCTGTCCGAGCGCATCAATCCGCATCGCTAAATTCACTACTTGCCCAACGAGCGTATTTACCTGCTCAGCGAGGGCATCAACCCTCCTCGTTAGAATTTCCATCTGCTCAGCAAGGGTATCAACCCTCCTCGTTAGAATTTCCATCTGCTCAGCAAGGGTATCAACCCTCCTCGTTAGAATTTCCATCT
>JANXAS010000095.1 GCA_025062195.1 Armatimonadota bacterium | reverse complement strand
AACAAACAAAGAACCAACAAACTTATGGTTTTACGAAATTTTGTTTTGGTTTCGTTTGGAAGTAAAGCAGCCCAGCCCTCCAATTTCTTTTCGGCTTGGCAAAAGCCAACCCCACCAAAATACTAACAAAACTTTGAATAAATAGCATTTTATCCATCATGAGAGTGAGACCTCAAAAATAAATCACCTTCAAATCAAGGTAGCAACTTGGGTTAGTATACTGTAAAAAGCCATTAAATTTTTGTTTGGAGCTAAAGCCCCTCACAAGCTGAGGCTCAAAATTTGGCCAATTTTTGTCCATATTTTGCGATTTACGTGGATGTCGTCCAAACCTGAAAGGAAATATCAACCTTCCAGCTATTATTGTTTTAAAGCAACCTCAGCAAATTTTTGGCACATTTCATGTGCCGCTTGCTGTAACTGCCAAAATTTGCAATCCCAAATCAGCAGCTTGTATCGCTGGCAAAAACCGCAACCTGAAGACTGGCAAATCTGGCTTTTCGTTCTCCCATTCCGAGGCAATTGCCCCAAAAGTGCTGGCAAATATTAGCCAATTTTTCCCATGCGGCTCTTGTGGCAACTCGTCATAACCCAACGACAAAGCCTCCATACCGTAGCGAATTGGAATAGCAACCTGAGAACCATCGGCATATTCAACGATAAAACTGCCCAATTTTTTGCCCCTTGCAGTTGGCGATCTTGTTGCAATGACGAAAAATATCGCTTTGCATGTGGCGTTCAAGTCCGTCTCCCAAACTGCGGATTTAAGCCACTGTTCTATCGGCATATCGCCTTCTTGTGTTGATACTAAAATGCTAACAGCATCGCCGATTTTCAAACTTGAGAGCGCTTTTGCCTTCGCCGAAGTCTTGCCCCAATGAGCCGAAAGGACATAACCATTTGGCGGAATTGGAGCATTACCAACCAAATTCCTCACTTCCACAACCTTGCCATCAGCGACAATGACTTCAATGCCCCATTGGTTTGTCCCGGTTTTGCCTTCGCCAAAACTTGGTTTATAAAGCACGAGTTCGTCATCGCCTCTTGACTTGTCAATGCCGTCTATCGTCAGCAATTCACCATTCGGCAATCGCAATTTAAATACCAAGCCACCGTAACCGCCAATCAAATTCCCATCCTTATCCAAAATCCCAACTCGGTCACCAACCTTGAGACCGAGCAACGCTCTGAAGTTAGCACCTCTGCGACCTGCGTGAGCGGAAAGGACAATTCCACCCTTCGGAATTGCCATATTGCCAGAGCCATAATCGGCAACTTCAATCACTTCACCTGTTGAGGAAATTGCAACTTCTGCACCGTAAATGTTCGTGCCAGTGCTCTTTCTTGGGCTTGCGTAAAGTATGAGTTCATCCTCACCACGAACCTTGTTCACACCGTCAATTTTCAATTTCCTACCATCAGGCATGAGCACAAAAACAGCCTCTTCTAATCCCTCAAAAGGCTTTTGTAAACCTTTCAAAGTTGGTAGCCTGAACGGCGCGGAGAAATCAAATGGGATGCCAAAATATTGCTCTTTCGCCCTGTCAACCTCATTTGGCATGAGCAACTTATAAGCAATTCTTCGTTCTTTTGGGTTAATTATCAAAGCTATTTGCGACGGGAAAAACAAACTTCGCCGGCGCCAAAGAATGCTCTGGACGACCCGAATTGCTTGCTCGGAAATCTTGCGCTCAGGGATCCGTTCCTTTGGGCGTATTTCATTCGCCCCTACATTAGTCCAACTTGCCCATGCATAAAGTGCAATAACAGGCGCAAGAGAGCGTGAGCCGAAGCATCTTGGTGGGTCTGACCAAATTGTCCCCATTGTTGGTATGTTCCTTGCTTGAGCATATCGGACAAGGCTAAAAGGTGTCTGCCAAGGGCTTGCCCAAACTTCAAAGCCTTTGCGCCTAAGCCAATCAAGGGCAGGGTATGCCTCCAAAGGTTCGTAGAACCAGTAGTTCAGCACCACATCTTTCGGAATCAGGTCAATTGCCCTTGCAGTGTTTTGCGGTGGACCGCCATTTGCAGGTCCGATGGGGGCACCAATCTCTTTTTCCAAATCGGGTGAAAAGAACATGTCGTGCCAAATCACCATCTTCACACCGCGCCTTTTGAGAAACTCATTGATTTTTGCTATGTGCTTGGCAAGCAGTTGAGCGCTGTCATAGCCTTGCTTTGAAAGCCACTCAAAAAGTTCCCATGCCTCGTCCATACCACAGTGAAACCACTTGACAGGTCCGTAAATTTCAAGCATCTCGGTAAGTATGGGAAAAACAAATTGCTCGTAAACTTCGTCATTTTGAATCATGATGCCACCATGCTGCGTGTATGGTTGTTTGTCATAGGCTCGTTCAAGGTGGGCAAGTAAGTTGAGATAGCCTATGGGTTCAAGACCAAGACTTCGGGCATAGTCAATCACTGATTTTGCTTCCGACTTGCTGAAACGAGCGTAGCGAGCAATCGTTGGGTCAAAGTCCAAAACGACCTGCGGTCCAAACTCAACAGCAACATAGCGGACTTTCAACCGAGCCAAAAGTTCAATAGTCATTTTGTAAGCCTCAATGCTCGGTGCCCACGCACCTTGAATCATAAAGGCGCGAAAGTTGCTTTGCGGGTAGTCGTGGACTTTAACGCCTGCAATTCGCCAACCATTTGAAGTTCGCTTGACAGTCGGGTGAGAAAGCAGTTGCAAAAACGAATGGATAGCCCAAAAAGCACCCTGAAAATCGCGGGCACGCAAAACCACTTTTTTGGCGCCAGTTTCAACGGTGTATTCCTCTTCCCTGCGAAGATTAAGATTGTCAAGTTCAAGCGAGATGACTGTTGCTTCCGTTCCCTCTATAAGCGCAATCGCTTCTGCACCGAACATTTGTATTAGTTCACGCTTTAGCAACTCCGCTGGCGCTTCAAGTTCCTTCGGAGCTTCAACTTTGATTGGCAACTTCAAAATCCAATCGGGCAGCCGTTGCAAATTTCTCGGTGGCGGGAAGATTAATGGCAAGGTTTCATCACTTTGAGAAGTGACAGGATTTGCACTCATTTGTTTAGTAGTCAAAAATGAAGCGTTTGCGAATTTGATTTCTGATTTGTCCTGCTTCCTCTGCCTAATGTTCCATTCTCGGCTCGCAAACCAATAACCCGTGCCAGTTAGAATAAAAAATGCCAAAGCAATTGCCCAAAACAAGGTCATCTCAAATCGCACCCCAACCACCTCCAGATGACCCGTGCAGTAAAGGTTTATCCACATGCGCCTCATTTTTGTGCTTGCTCATTCTATAAATCCGTTACCCAAGATTCACTTTTGTAAATCTCCGTTACACAGAACTTGCCCAAAGGAGTGCCACGTTCAGGAATCAAAATTCGTTGTGTCTCACGAACAACGCGCAATCTCTCATGGTCAACTTGTGCAACGAAAAGTTGTGCTCGGTGACGCATAATATGGTCGCTATTTGCCCATAAAATTTGAATATGGCGAAAGCGATGCTACAAGTGCCTTTCGCATTATATCCGTGATAAAATGACAAAAGCAATGTGCCATCAATTTACAGCACAAGCTATCGTGCCGCCTTTAAAAAAGATTAAACACATCAGTCATAATTTTCGCCATTATTCTTCAACATCCTCAACCTTCACAAGGAAAAATTCAATTCCACGAATTGCAAAAGCGCACAAGCGATTTTGGCTATCAAAAACTAAATTGTCCTCGTGAACGATTTCGTCATACTCTCCGATTTCCTCCCCATCAACAACGATGGAACATTTCCCATCACACCTTGCCAAATATGCCACAATTTTGCCGTCCGGACTAAAAGTGAGAGCCTACACCTTGTTGTATTCTTTCCCTTCTTCCCCATCAAAAACTACAAGTTCCTTTTCGCCACGACATGCCGCATATGCCAACCTTTTTCCGTCTGGACTAAAAGTGAACTTCTGAATCTGGTCATATTCTTTCCCTTCCTTTTCATCAACAACCACGAATTCTTTTTCTTTTTGCCACGCACCGCCACATATGCTAACCTCTTACTGTCTGGACTAAAAGTGAGTTCCCTTACTCTATCATACTTCCTCCCTTCTTTCCCATCAAAAACTACAAATTTCTTTTCGCCACGACACGCCACATATGCCAACCTTTTTCCGTCCGGACTAAAAATGAGCCCCTCTATTCACTCAACCCAGTCGTATTCTTTCTCCTCCTTTCCATCAACAATCACAAGTTTTTTCTGCCACGCCTTGCTATATATGCTAACCTCTCACTGTCTGGACTAAAAGTGAGCTTCTCAATCTCGTCATATTCTTTTCCTTCCTTTTCCATCAACAACCACGAGCTGTTTCCCATAGTGGAATGCAAGATAAGCAAAGCGTCTACCGTTTGGACCTATCTCAATGCTCTCAATAAGAATGCCAGGATGGAGCTTACCAATAGGGATTTCCTTCACAACAAACCTGGTTTTCATGCCTTCATTTTGGGGAAACAATGGCATTGTTAAGATCACAACTGACAAAACTGCGACTGAAAAGGCAATCAATACCCACCTCATCTCTCTTCACTACCTTAGCCAAAGGTATCTATTGGGTGTTTTCTCTGCGCTTTCACTTCATCTTTAAGTATACCACGAGTTTGACGAACATGAATTCCAACAGTCAAAGCTAATTGGCTTCAAATTTTGCCTCTCTTACACCATTTAAAGAAGCTAAAGTGGTGCAATCATCCTCCCTAAGAAAATTTTCGGGAGAATGCCACATTGCCATTCAAATCATGAGACGGCAAAAACTTTAACTATGTAGCGTCGTAACCTCTCTGTGACGGAATCAGGAGTTACGCAGTTGATGACGAACCTAATGAGCGCCGACTTTAGTGAGAAAGCAGAGGCGGATGAAATCCGCCCGATTACTTCTTCGGGCAGGTTTCGCTTGCCCCTTAAAGGCGATTTTGCCATTTACTTCAAAGTGAGTTGGTGACCATTTTTCCCAAAACATAAGATAGGTCGCTCTTTACTCAAAAGTTTGTTGCTTCTTTGTCGGTTCGTAGTAAGGCACGGAGCAAGGCGGAGTGCCGTCAATGTGAGTGTAAAGTGCAAGCAGAATGATACTCGCACATTGCGCCAAGTTAACGCCACTTCGCTATTGTGGCTAACTAAGAGCATTTCCGTCAAAGTAGTTTGTAGTAAGGCGCGAAGCAAAGCGAAGTGCCGTAAGGAATAGGACAAAGAACAAGAGTCAAGTAACAAATTTGGACGCCACTTCGCTATCGCTTTGTGGCTAACTACGAACTTAAACAACAAAGTTTTGGCTCGGCAGTAGCCTCGCCCTCCCGATGATGAAGATTGTCTCTGAATTTTTCGTCATCCTCTTCGCTCAAAATCCGAATTTCGGTGGCTCTGGAGAACCACTCTCCAGAAAAGACAAATGTCGCTGAAGTCAGACGTGGCAAAGCACAAACAAACTTTTGAGCGAAGAACATGCTTCATAATTGTGCCCCAATGTATAGCATGGACTTTCGTTGGGTAGTGCAATTCAAACGCAAGAAAGGACATCGGGAAAACATTGTAGCCAATATCACCAAGTTGCGCCGGTGCCGAAGTCAATCCAACCAAACCACTGAAACAGACAATGACATTATGAATGATACGGACGATATAGCGCTGGACTTATCCACAGGTCCAAATCCAATTCGGGCAGTGTTGATGGAGTGTCCTTTGGAAGCTCAATGCCATGTAGCTACATCTGGTAGTCTGTCCAAAGATGTGTCTCCCACATTTCCGATTGCGCCATAGCGAATGATTTCAATTTGCGTCTTCATTGTATTGCTTCCCATGTGCTCTGATTGCCCATCTGAGTTGCTACTTTGGATGCAGTATGTAATCAGCTTCTCGCAGTGGACATGCTTTTCAAGTTTCATTGCTGTCGCTAATGCTGCCGCATGCATGTAGTCTGGACAACAACCGCAGCGTCAATTTGCCCTCCAACTTCACCAAGCATCTTCTTGAAGCCTTGCAGGGCTTTTCGTTTGAGAAGCGATTGGAAATGCCCAATGCGCCTATCTAATCAACATTGCACAGTGTGAACATGCTCTCTTCCAGACTGGCAAACTCACCTGCCAATGCATCACCTTGCCCACCAGACCTAACAAAAGCCATAATGAACTTCTCGTCAGCCCCATAACCGCATGTCCATCTTAACTTGCGCAAAATGAGGAAGTATGCATCACCGCTTGCCATAGCCTTGGTAAACTTATGCATTCGCACTCCGGTTATCTCGCTTGTTAGCAGGACTTGAGCGAACTCACAGGTTGCTTAACTCAACCTCCCTTAATGCTTCCACTATCACCTCATCATCAATCTCAAACGAATGCTCAACTGTTGGGAATAAGCCGTCCTTGACCTCAGCGATGTAGCTTTTGACTGCCTCGTCCATAAGCTCATATGCGCTAAGATAGCGCTTTGCATGCTTTGGTGTTTTCGTCGGCAGCAATCCGACAAGGTCATGAAAGACGAGTATCTGTCCGTCACAGTCAGCCCCTGAACCTATGCCTATTGTTGGTATTGAGAGCCGTTCGGTAATAACCTTACTCAACTTTGCTGGGACACACTCAAGCACGACACCAAAGCACCCAGCACGCTCAAGTTCAATTGCGGCTGAAATTAGCTCCGCGGCTTCCTTTGCCCTTCTGCCACGAACCTTCGGACCGCCAAGCTGCAATATCCACTGTGGTGTAAAGCCAATGTGCCCAAGAACAGGTATGCCAGAATCAACGATTGCTCTGACGATGCTGACGATGCCCCCAGCACCTTCAACCTTAACTGCTTCGGCACCGCACTCCTTCACAAATCTGCCTGCGTTCCTAACTGCATCTTCAACTGATGCCTGATACGACATGAACGGCATGTCAGCAACAAGCAGCGCCCGTTTCACGCCCCTCCTTACGGCTTTGACATGGTGCACCATTTCATCCATCGTCACAGGGAGAGTATTCTCGTAACCCAAAATGACATTGCCGAGTGAATCGCCAACGAGTATCATGTCAACGCCAGCACCATCAACAAGCAATGCCGTTGGATAGTCATAAGCAGTTATTGCGGTTATCCTTTCAGCTGAAGCCTTGCGCTCAAACAGAGTTTGTATGGTCACCTTGCGTTGCGTCGTGCTCACTTCAATCACCTCAGCTTTCGTGTTTGAAGCTGCTTTTGCTTGTTGTATATTTGCGATTCAGATGCCACAGACATAGCATATTGCGGGCGCATTCGCTCTTCACCACGAACTTTGCTGGTTAGGTTCGTGGCGTAAAATCAGTGCAAGTGCAATGTGAGAGTGTAGGGTCATTATCTTACTTTGCATCTTGCACTCAATTACGGCACTCCACTTCCTTTGGTGCCTTACTACGAACACCATCGCTCGTAGTTAGCCACGAAGCGAAAGCGTAGTGGCGTAAAATCAGTGCAAGTGCAATGTGAGAGTGTAGGGTCGTTATCTTACTTTGCATTTTGCACTCAATTACGG
>JANXAS010000094.1 GCA_025062195.1 Armatimonadota bacterium | reverse complement strand
ACCCCTCCTTTGGCAGCAGCAAGATTTGAGGCACTAAGCGATCGCTCTTTGCAACAAACATTGTTTATGGGAACATCACCCAACCATGCTATGAGCTTTAGTCCGTCGTTACTGATTCCTCTTGTGGGTGCCATCTTTAGACGGCTGAAATTTCCCACAGTGGCGGAGGATATCCGCCACCAAAAACTCGCGCATTTCATGTGCCCATACAGTTTCCTGCCAAAGTGGCAGCGCAAAATTGTAGCGATACAACCGTTGAGCAAAACATCCGCTTAGCCCCGTTCTTTCAAGTTCGGAGGAAGACTCACCCTCCCACCTTTAACCATAATGGCTTTCTAAAGCCAGTAGCATGGATAACTGAGCACCAGCAACTCTATAGTATAGCTCACTGTGCTCAACCGCAGATAAAAGTTGCGCACTTGATGTTGTTTTAGTGAACACTGACAAAGCAGAAGATACTGCCCGCTTAACAGCTGCCCTCAAATTCAACCGTTTGGCTTCCACACAAATTTTATGCTCATGTCCAAAGCATACTTGCGCTCTCTTCCAAGCTGCGCACGCCTGCAGTTGCGCATCCAATCTCCTCATAAAACTTCTCGTCGTAATCTCTCGTGCGTATGACAACCGGCATCGGCACTGAATGCCCTATTACGAGAGCCTGCTGTTTTGTCTCCAAGCTTGCAAGTATGCTCCTCAAGCCCGCACTGTTGTTAACCCCTGTCAGGACAGCCGATATGTCCTTTTCGTCGTTGAGTTGCGCCACTATCTTTGTCCCTATCTGCGACATGATTTCGTCGTCAATGTCTGATGGGCGCTGGTCAACGATGAGCAAGCTGACATAATATTTTCGCATCTCCCTCGCTATCGTTCCAAACACGGTTTGGCGAGCTGCTGTCGGATTGAGGAACTTGTGAGCCTCCTCAATCACGATGACAAGCTGTTTTGGCTCATCCTTTGGGTCTTGAGTTGCAAGGTAGCGCTCCGTTTGCTTGACATACTCCTCATGTATGCGCCTTGCAATTATGTTTGAAACGAGCAAGTAACAGAGCATGCTTGATTGTTGACCGAACTCAAGCACGATATGTATGCCCCTGTGCAGGTAGTCCATGATTTGCTGTATTGGGTCAACTTCTGGTCGTCGGTCTGACTTTACCAAGAACGGGAAGCGCTCAAGCCGCTTGAGCTTTCGGTAAAGCGCCGCTATTGATTCCGGGTGCGCCCCGAGCTCCTCGGCAAATGTCTTCAGCGGAAACGGGTCTTCAGAATCGGGTGAGCGCTCACCCCTTTCAAGCAGTTCCTCAAGCCAGTGCGCATGATATTTGGCGTATATAAGGTAAGCTGCCTCAATTGCGGTCGTATGCAAACGCAACTCATCCTGAAGTGGTGCTATATCCTCAACCTGAATGCAGTCATATGGTATCAGCACCTCAACATCTGCATTGACACCCCTGCGACGAGTTGAGGCAGGATCAAGGCTGAATATTGCGACTTGATTTCCAAAGAGCTGTTTCAGCCCTTTAACGAATGAACGCCTGCCGTCACCGGCTTCCCTTTGACCAGCCCATCCATATTCGCTGTGCATATCAAAGATGAGCGTGACAGCTGTTTTGCTCCTCACAAGACCGCATAGGACAAGCCTTGTTAGGAATGTCTTACCGGTGCCTGTCTTTCCGAATATGCCGGTTGAGCGCTCAACAAAACGGTAAAGGTCAATGCAAACTGGTGTCTCCATATCAAGTGGTGTCCCGATGTTGAAGTAGCGTCTGTCATCGGCTTCGCTCCCGAAGATTCGGCTCACATCCTCCTCAACAGCTTCATACACTGGGGCGAAGTGTGGCGGTATGCTTTTTACTGGGCTTGGTTGAACTCGCTTTGAGACCCTCCTTGGCAGAGTAAGCATTGGGCGCAACGACACTGTCACATATGTGCTTGTCCCGCTGAGGACCTCGCGCATCACCCTTTCATCTGGCGACGGTGGATTATCCAATATGCTATGGTGTGTTGCTTCAAGACGAACATCAGTTATGAGCGAAAAGAAGTCAAGCCTGTCGCCCTCAACGACAACGAACTTGCCCGCTTTAATCTCCTCGGGTGAGACATCATGGTTCAGCTTCATCTCCAAGCCCTCAACAAGCGAGCCTCTTATCACAAGCCCAAGTTGTCTGCCCCTGTGAGCTTTGGCTTGACTATCATTTGACCCACACATGACGCATCACCAATACAGCATCCTCTTCAAACGGCGTAAGTAACTTATCCATTAGGAATTGCACAGTTAATGCCGTTTTGTATGGGCGGATGAAGTTAATCCGAAAAATCGCTGGCACGAACCAACGGTATGGACAGCTTTGCAGGCGCCCCTACATTCATTTGCACAGCCACAATCATTTTTGATTTGACCCTAACAGGATAGCCATTTTCACATCCCGCTGACAAACCTTCCTTGACTCAAGAGCATACGCTCATCAAGCGATTCCTTTATTCGTCGCATGATTGAATGTGACTTAATGTTGCGCCCCCAAATTGGCAGCGATGGCTTGATGTGGGTTGGAACCCTTTCAATAATCATGTTGCCACGATGCGATTCAACGGCGCACAGAATCCCCATTGAAAAGCTATACGCACAGCTATCATCGCAATCAAATGCGCTCATGAAAATGACGCCATCAAGAATATGCGATGTCATTAGCAGGTGCTCTATGTTACAGTGGTTTGCTGTTGCAATTATTTCTTGGCGGAGGCGGTGCGCCCTTGATGGGTTAACATTAACTCTAATATGCAACTTGGCATTTTGTCCCGATTGAAACGACCTTAGAGTGCTTCTGAGCCTCTCTGCATGCTCGCCTTCAAAGACGCTAACCGATAGCACATGAGGCGATGCCACCCTCTTTAGCAGCTCAACTTGATAGCTTACAGCCTCTGCAAAATCGTCAAAGCCGATAAAGAGAATGGGTGCCTCACAAAAAGCATCCAGCTCTATCATAAGTTGCTGAATCCTTGACATTATAAGCTCATCGCACTTGGTCGCTTCAACCATCATTACGGTGGTCGGGCATAACTTACTCTGTGCGATCTCTTTCAGAACCGTTTCGGCGTGCTCATCACTTTGGAGTGTGAGCGCTATAACTGAATGATGCTCCGGCATGGGCAGCAAACGGAATGTGGCGCTCGTTATCACACCGAGTGTTCCGTAAGAGCCGGCGTAAAGCTTGACCATGTTATATCCAGCAACATTCTTAACGACCTTACCGCCAAAGTTCGTTAGCTTACCATTGGGCTGAATGACCTGTATTCCAATCAGCCAGTCACTCACCGTGCCATACCCATATAGCAAGCTCCCGAATGCGTTTGTGGCAACAACCCCACCAACAGTAGCTTCATCCTCATCGGGAGGGTCAACGGGTAAGAAGAGGCGATGTGATTCAAGCATTCTACGAAGAGCGTATAATCTCATGCCAGCTTCAACGGTCACCACCAAGTCGGCTGGCTCAAATTCAAGAAGTGTTTGAAGTTGCCTCATGTCAATAGCGATATCAAATGCCGATGGCAAATTGCCTATGTGAATAGCAGTGCCCGCTCCAAATGGGATTAGCCCCCAATGTTTCTCATATGCGAGTTCAATGAGGCGCCTTAGGGAAGGGACTGAATTAGGTCTCGCCACAGCCTTAGGTAGGACATTGTCAACGGCATAGCGTTCGTCCGGTTCAAACAACTCAATTCCATCAATGGGCATTATCTCTTCAAAGGTTTCGTTGACACACATCGCTGCTCACCAGTTCAACACTCTCGTTGGCTCAACCCCTTTTAAAGCTTTCAGAAAGACAACGGTGTTCTCAGTTAGCCGCAAAGCTATGTTGCCATGTTAAAGCGGCATCCACTTGCATTTTGACGGCGCTTCAATTCGCCTTGCGCCTCACTAAGAAACAGAATAAAGTGTGAGGATGAAGTTACTGCCAAACTGAAAATGTCTGGCTCAAATGAGTGTTCGCCCGCCCATTGCGATGTTTGCACTATAGACCACTCAATTATGGCAAAATCGTTTTTGGTGTGTTCTCA
This sequence comes from Armatimonadota bacterium, assembly GCA_025062195.1. GTDB lineage: Bacteria > Armatimonadota > Fervidibacteria > Fervidibacterales > Thermosaccharophagaceae > Thermosaccharophagus. Next base: position 3,524 of record JANXAS010000094.1, on the reverse strand, counting down.
TTCTTGCCAATCAAACCTGTGAGCTTTAAGCTCTGCAGTTAATAGCGATGCAATTCACGCAATGAGTGTGGCGCAAAATTTGTAGTGATGATTAAAGCTCGCGCTGATGCTCTTTCCGCATTTGATGCGAATGATTGATTCGGTTAAACTGTATGGCACAGTTAAGGGGGGTCTGAAGTGGCAAGGACATTGGTTGTTGGTATAGTTCTCGTCGTCCTGTTGACATTCATAACATTCGTTTACCTGAGGATGCGTCAACCTAAGCCGACGAAAGTAGAAGTGCCACAGGTTGATGTAGTTGTGGCGAGCACTTACATACCGCCCGGTCGCCCAATATTGCCAAGGCATGTTGAGTTAGTTCGCATGCAAGCAACACATGTTCCTCAAGATGCTGTGAGAAAAATTGATGAGGCGATAATGCGCATGCCGCTTCAGCCAATCTCACGCGGCGATGTGATTCGTAAGAGCATATTGCTTGTGCCGGGAAGCATCGCTCGCGGCTATCAAGTTCCGATTGGTGAGAGGGCTGTTGCAATCTATGTTAGGGCGCACAATTCAACCGCCGATGTGGTCATGCCAGGTGACATAGTTGATGTCTTTGCAATTTACGAGTTCACGGACGAGTCTGGAAATAGAAGGACAAGGAGCAGCTTGCTCGCTCAAGCTGTTAGGGTGCTCGCTGTTGATGAGATTGTTGAGACTGGCGAGGCAACGCCTGTTCGGATGACGGAATCTGGCACTCAGCAACCTCAGGGAGCAGCGGAGCAACCGGAGAGCAGGGTAGCGCAAATAGGGCGCAAGCCGCAGGTCACAATGCGCCGAGTCGTGTTGAGCGTTACCCCAATACAAGCTCAAAAGATACTTGGTGCGGCTCATGCTGAGAATACAAGGCTTGACATAGCGATAAGGAATGAAGCTGACATGTCCCTCGTGCCAGTCGTTGAGGCTGCAATGCCAAAAGCGGCTACACCTCAAAGGAGGGTGTCTCAGCCATCAGTGGGATTACAGCGAAGACGCGAGCCAAAGGCAAAGCCGATGCCGTTTGCTATTACACCTCCAGTTGCGCCTGTCCATACGATCACCGTCTATCGTGGCACACAAAGGGAAGAGGTCATAGTCACGGAATGACAGGTATGCGTGAGAAGCGAGCATTTGCATCAACTTGTGTTAGCGGTCGGAAGGTGGATTTGGTATGGCGAGCATCTCATCTCGTCCGCCAGTGACAATACTGCTTGGGCTTGTTAGGCAGGATGACCAGGCTGTATTTCGTGCTGCAGTGCGCCTTCCAAACCTTGAGCGGAGACTGCGCCTTGTGGGCTTGGCTACAACTGCAAACGCTCTGGTTGACTTAGCCAATGTCAAAGCGCCCGACATCATCGTGATTGATGCCGATGTGCCAGAGTTAGATGCCATCGCAGTTGCAAGGGAGTTGATTGAGAGGGGTCTATACTCTGCCATTGTTTTCGTTTCGGACGAGGAGTCGCCGGAGAAAATTGATGAGGCAATGAAAGCGGGTGTTGAAGAATACTTCCTCAGACCGCTTGATGCGAGAGCCGTTGCAAAGCATCTCATTGAAATAGCTGAGGTTGTTGAGAGGAGGCGTGCACGCAGAGTCCACGAAATCCCAGAGGAAGTAAAACGACCACCAAAATACCAAGTCATAGGGTTGACCGCCGCAAAAGGTGGCATAGGAAAGTCAACGATTGCTGCCAACCTGTCAGTAGCGTTGGCTCAAGAGGCTAATGCTAAGGTGGCGTTGGTTGACCTTCACATTGGCGATTGTGCTGTGCTGCTTAATGTTATGCCCAAGCTGAGCTTGCAACAACTGCCGGATGACTTGGGTGAAATTGATGCCACGTTCCTCAACCCATATGTGGCAACGCACAGCAGCGGTGTGTCAGTATTTGTGTCGGCAACGGAAGCTAAGTTGGGATTGCCGATGCCGTTAAGCTTGGAAAAGATTGAGAAGTTTATTGAGGCTCTGAGGAACGAGTATGAATTCGTTGTGCTTGATGCACCCGCTGTGGCTTATTCAACCGACCTTGCGCTATTTGCACTCGTTGACCTCGTCATCTTGATCACGGTCCCTTGGGATGTGCTGTCGCTTCGCGTCACAGCAGCGCTTGTGGAATCGCTTAAGAGGATATATGACTTGGATGAGAGGGTGCGCCTTGTCTTAAACAGGTCGCAACAGAAGGTGACGACTGAACTGCCGGATGGAAAGATTGAAGAACGGTTGGGGATGAGAATCTGGGAAAGAATACCGAACGCCACAAACATCATCATCGCTTCAATCAACAAAGGCGAGCCATTTGTCATATCGCAGCCTGATAGCGATGTGAGCAAGGCGATAAGGAGACTCGCACGAAAGATAGCAGGCTTGCCAGTCCAACCTGAGAAGCAAAAAAGATTTTTGTTCTTCTGAGGGTCACATGTTTAGGTAGCCATATCTTCTGTCCTCAAGGAGGTTTGTCCAATGATTCAAGTTCAATTCTCAAATGTTAAGAACTGGCGGGCGTTCTTGAGCTTCTTGGAGCGGTTTCTCAATCTACCCCGAGTGAAGTCAGCAATAGGAGGTAGCCAAGTAGAACTCCGAATGGAGATACATGGAACAATAATGCTTCGCATAGGGCAAGCCGTGGGAGTGGGAGACTATGAGGCTTGGAAAATCGTTTGTGATGGCAAGCCAATAGGCGAGGTCAGTGCTTACTACCTTGACAATCATTTCTTTACTATCTCCGATGGGTCTAAGATTCTCTCAGCAGAGGAGAAGAAGATACTGGCTTTGTTTGGTGAATACTGGGCAACACCTGTGAGTCCTGTAAGTTTGAGGTTATCAGCCAAGGACGAAGAGACAATGCAGCATATCCTTGAGGCTCTCAAATCATTTTATGCCGATACCTACCCAAACGCCATCGCCGAGCGATACGCACCGCTGGCTGAGATGATATCCACTGAGCGCTTGTGAGAAGTGATGAAAGACATAAGCGATCCTTAGAGAATGCCTGGATGCAAAGTTAGGCAACCGACAACGCTTTAAAGGCGTTAGGTGTAGGCTGTGAAAACCCTTAGAGATGCTGTGCGGAGTATCCGCACAGGCACAACTAAAGAGTTGAGCAGTTACTCTGTCTTCTCTCAATCCTCCCTGTAAGTGAAATTTTCTCAAAAGTCGTTGGCAAAGCTTTTTGGCTCGGCAGGAGTTTCGCCCTCCCAATTTTCCGCCACGGTTTTTCCCTCATTTCGGAGGGCAAGCCTACTGGCTTGCCGATTTTTCGTAAGGGTGGATGAAACCTGCTCAACCTTTCGGATAGGCTTTTCTTGTCCATACATGGCACGCAAATTTTTACCTCGGTGGTAGCCTCTTCTTGTGAGAACGAACCTTGCACCTATTTTCTATTTTTCTTGCTTCGCACTTTGCACTCTGCACTTCGCACTCAATTACGGCACTCCGCTTCGCTCCGTGCCTTACTACGAACCAAACAACAAGTTCGTAGTCAGCCACGAAGCGTTAGCGAAGTGGCGTC
>JANXAS010000093.1 GCA_025062195.1 Armatimonadota bacterium | reverse complement strand
TTTGAAATTGCCCGCCGAAACCGAAATGGCATTGAAGCGATTTGTTGAACAAGGTGGCATCGTTTACAAGAGCGAATTGGACAGTGAAGCACCAAACGAATTTGAAGTCCCAGAATTCAGCGAAGTTGACAAAGTTTTGCGTGAGCGTTACAGGCAGATTTTGGACAAAGCCGATGTTGCGCTCATTCAAACCGAGCCTGACCTTCCGACTTTGCATGCATTTTCAATTCCGCTCCAAAATGGCATAGCCTTTGTCTTCGTCAACGCTTCCGATGAGCCTGTCGCTTTCACTGCCGATTGCACATCGCACATTAGGCATCACCAACCACGCCTTGCCAATAACGCTTTGCGGATTGCGATGAGTTTAGGTTCGTGGCAAGCGGGTTTGATTGCGATGGACAATCAAGGTCGCATTTTCGTTGCGGAAGGTTCAGGACAAATTTTCGTCAATGGTGAACTTATAGCCGAAGGCAAAGGTCATTTTGCATTGGTCTCTGACGGGGATGCTGATTTGCGAGGTGCAACGCGGTTGTGGTTGTTTCCGTATGATACGACGACAATAACGGTTCGCCGAAAAAGAGGTGCACCTGTGCTTAAAGTAGCTGAAGTCAGTGAGTGGCGTAACGGTGAGCGTAAAGTTTTGGAACGGGTAAGCGCAAAGCAACATATCAATGCTGTCACTGTCAAAGTCGTTGACGACCTTAAAGGTGAGGTCGCGCTGCTCTTTTAAGCTGGTGGATAGGTTTGTGATGATGTGATATAGGTTTAGCTCTTCAACTTCGTTGTTGCCAGTGTTATCACCGTTGCCGTCATTTTGGCGAGCAGCGGTTTTGGATTATCTCGTTAAGTTATGACTTACACAGCTGACACTATTTTGCGGACGACGGCTCACACAAAAACCGAGATGAAATGTGTGAGCGACTTAACAGCCGCTTTGTGTTCGCTGTGCCAATCTTATGAGTGTGGTTGCTCAATAATGGCTTCATCAAATGGTGGCTTTGCTGAGCGCGAACGAGTGAGATTACATTGTTACATTATCGTTAACATCACCATCTGTGTGCGACAGAAGTTAAACGACAGTTGTGGACAGAACCCGACGGTGGGTGTGCTGGATGTCATCTTAAGTTTTTGAAATGGTATAACATCACATGCAGCCATGGCATTAAAGCGCTTTATAAGCCAGCATCAATGTAAGCTTAGTTAGAAGGCGTGGTTAGCACATTGCGTGTGCTATAATTTGCATAGTAGTAATGGAGTGCTCCATCTAACCCATGATGAGGTTCTCAATGGGGTCCAATCAACCTTATGTGGGCCGGTAGCTCAGCCAGGTAGAGCAGGGGACTCTTAATCCCAAGGTCGCAGGTTCAAATCCTGCCCGGCCCACTTTTTGATGTCAATGGCGGCAAGTGATAACCTGCTAAAGTTGGCTTTCATCATAGTGGGTGCTGCTTGCTATTACACCGGCTTGGCGAGAACAATTCTGGCTAAGAGATGAGTAAGTGAGTTCGTGGTTAAAGTCATTCCCGCAAGTGTATTTAGCGTCTGCCAATTGGGTAAGCCCTATTCGGTTGAGCATCAGATCATTGGGAGATGTATAAGGATGCGCAAGCAAAGGCGCAGCAAAGTTAGTGAGCGTTCCAGAGGCGCAAAGCAAAAGGTTGTCACATCGGCATGTGACAAACTCGGAAACGAGAAGTTGATCATCGTTGAATCGCCGGCAAAGGCTCGCACTGTCCAAGGCATTGTCGGAAGCGAGTTTAAAGTGGCGAGCACGATGGGGCATGTGCGTGATTTGCCGGAAAGCTCTTTTGGCGTGGATGTTGAGAGTGACTTTGCACCAAGGTATGTCATCATCCCTTCAAGGCGCAAAGTCATCCGGGAGTTGCAAAAGGCTGCCAAAAGGGCACGAGAAGTTTATATCGCCTCAGACCCTGACAGGGAGGGCGAAGCGATTGCATGGCATGTGGCACAGCTGATTAATCACCCGCACACAAAGCGAGTTGAGTTCCACGAGATAACAAAGAATGCCGTCCTGAGGGCGCTTAACTCACCGAGAGATATTGACATGAATTTGGTTAACGCACAACAGGCGCGGCGAGTCCTTGACCGCATATTCGGATATCATCTGAGTCCACTGCTATGGAGTAAAGTCGCAAGAGGGCTAAGCGCTGGGCGCGTTCAGTCAGTTGCGTTGATGCTCGTTTGTGAGCGTGAGCGCGAAATACAAAACTTCGTCCCACAGGAATATTGGACGATAACGGTTCTGTTCACGCCTGAAGGTAGAGATGAGCCGTTCAAAGCCAAGTTGATAAAGTTCGCTGGAAGCGATGTTCAAATACCGAATGAGCAAGAGGCGTTGCGCATCGCTGAGGAGCTTAGGCAACAGGAGTTCATCGTCACCGAGGTCAAGAGGGAAGATAAAGCTAAGTCACCACCGCCACCGTTCATCACTTCAACATTGCAGCAAGAGGCTTCAAGGAAGCTTGGCTTCAACCCCGAACAGACAATGCGCATCGCTCAGCAACTCTATGAGGGTCTTGAAGTTGGTGATGAAGGTTCTGTTGGCTTGATCACATACATGCGCACAGATTCAACACGCATTTCACCGGAAGCCATCCAACAGGCGAGAGAGTTCATCATGACCACTTTCGGTGAACAATACCTTCCGGAGAAGCCAAGGCAATATCGCCCGAAACGCTTAGCTCAGGATGCACACGAAGCCATACGACCAACATCCGTCATGCGCCGCCCAAGCAATGTTGAGCCATATCTGACTCGTGCACAATTTGATTTGTATAGCCTTATCTGGCACAGGTTTATCGCATCGCAGATGGCGGACGCAATTTATGACACGATGCGGATAGACATTCAAGGTGGCAATTACTTGCTTCGTGCAAGTGGCTCAAGGCTTAAGTTTGATGGCTACTTGGCAGCCTACCAAGAGGGTAAAGACGAAGATGAAGAGCAGGAAGAGGAGGGTTGGCTTCCGGATGTTCATGTTGGTGAGAGGCTAAGGTTGCTTGATATCATACCAGAGCAGCACTGGACGAAGCCACCACCAAGATTTACGCAGGCAACACTTGTTCGGGCGCTTGAGCGCTATGGCATAGGTCGCCCGAGCACTTACGCGCCGATCATCTCAACGATAATTAAGAGAGGCTATGTTGAGGTAAAAGGGAAGAAGCTTTATGCCACGCCGCTTGGGATGCTCGTCAATGACCAACTCGTCGCTCACTTCCCAGAGTTGATCAATGTTAAGTTCACAGCCCAGATGGAAGAGCGCCTTGATGATATTGAGGAAGGCAACGCAGATTGGGTGGGCGTTGTGCGCCACTTTTATGAACCGTTCATGCAAGCACTGGAGAGAGCACAGAAGAATATGGAGCAGCTTAAGGGCATTGAGACAGACAAGACATGTCCGAAATGCGGACGGAACATGGTCATCAGATACAGTCGTAGAGGTCCGTTCTTAGCGTGCAGTGGCTTTCCCAGTTGCAAATTCACAGCACAACTTCTGGAGGGTGCATCACCTGGTGCACCATGTGTGCAGGTTGAAGAAAAAATGGTAGTGGAAGAGCAGCGCGGAATTGAGGGGGGCACTCACATTTGCGAAAGACGCTGTCAGGTTTGTGGTGCGCCAATGGTTAAGCGCATTGGGCGCATGGGCGCATTTTGGGGTTGCTCAAACTATCCGCAGTGCAACTTCACGATGCCGATTGATGATAGCAAGTTAATACCGTGTCCCGCAGATGGTTGCGATGGCTATCTTCGTCCGAGGGTGGCGCGCAAGGGCAAATTCAAAGGCAAGATATTTTACGGCTGCAGCAACTATCCCAAATGCACAGTTCTGCTGCCGGGAAAGCCAACTGGTGAACGATGTCCGGTTTGCAACTCACCGCTAATTGAGGTTAAGGAACGCTCAAAGCCGATCATCAAATGCAGCTCAGGCGAGTGTGAATTTGTTCGTGATGCCGAAACCTTAAGCAGCATTGCAATTCAATCGCGTCATGAGGGTGATAGCGAAGGATGAAATTGAGGCTTATGGCGATTTAGTTCAGCTGCCAGATGGTGTGTGGAAGCGAAAGTAAATGACATCGCCGTCTTGGACAATGTAATCCTTCCCTTTGATTTGCAGCAAGCCGCTTTGCCTCGCTGCATCCCACGAGCCAACTTGCTTGAGCAAATCAAACGGTATAACTTCAGCCCTTATGAAGCCGCGCTCAATATCGCTGTGTATTTTCCCAGCAGCCTTAATTGCGGTTGTGCCGCGCTTTATCACCCATGCTGTCACTTCTCTCCCGACAGCGGTGAAGAAAACAATTGCGTCAAGCAGCTTGAAGCATTCCCTCACTATTTCATCCAATGCCGACCTTTCAATCCCGAAGACGCTCGCCATCTCCACAGCTTCATCTTCGGGTAATTCGCTCAACTCCATATGTAGCTTCGCATTTATGCGCAAAGCGCTATAGCTACGCTCATCACACCAACGCTTGAGTTCCATGAATGCCCTCTCACTCTCCTCATCCTCATCTACATTACCGACATAGATGCACGGCTTAGCCGTCAGCAGCTGATATTGCTTAATGCGTTCCGTCTCTTCAGCGTTGAGTTGAATCTCCCTTACTGGCTTGCCCATGCTTAACTCTTTGATCAGCTTCTCAAGCACACTGGCTTCAGCCCTTGCATCTTTATCGCCAGAGGCAGCTCGCTTTGATAGATGCGCAAATCTCCTCTGCAACAGTTGCAAGTCAGCAAGCACAAGTTCAAGCTCAACAACTTCAACATCCCTAACTGGGTCAACGCTCCCATCAACATGAGCCACATCCATTCGTTGGAAGCACCGCACAAGGTGAAGTATGGCATCCACTCCCCTTATGTGCGACAGGAATTCGTTTCCCAACCCCTCTCCCTTGTGTGCGTTCCTGACAAGCCCAGCAATGTCAACGAACTTGAATGTCGCAGGCACTACATGTTCCTGATTGAACATCTTCGCAAGTTCGTATGGGCGCTCGTCGGGGACGGCAACAATCGCCTCATTTGGTGAGATCGTGCAAAACGGATAATTTGAAACTTCAGCATGCGCCCTCGTCAAAGCATTGAAGAGTGTTGACTTGCCGACATTTGGCAACCCAACTATGCCAACCGTGAGCATCTTTTCAATTCACCCCTAAACGGCGGTGCAAGGCACTGCCCAAGTTAAACGCCAGCTGCTATCAAGGTTCAAAGTAATTGTGCCCTCAATGAATTTGCAGATACACCCGTGGCAACACATTTCCGATAACATCACTGCGCTGCTTTTGCCAGATCGCCGCAATTGCTGGGCACATCAGGTTTACAAAGTTATGGAGGTTACTCTATAGTGGGTGATAAGGGAAACAAATGATGGTGATGCGGACATTGAGTTCTCTGCAAAAAGGTTATCCAAACATGGTTCGTCATGAGATGCATGGTTTCATCCAGCGATTCACTACTATGCGATTGGCGTGTCTTGTGAGGAAAAGTAGTTTATCCTTTATCGCAAATGTTGTTTGTGGACGCTTTTCGCAAACCATTATGGGCTCAAGAGCATATCCGTGGCAATGTGCCCGTGCCATGCAACTTTGTTTGCCTCTACCCAACTGCTATTCCTGGGATGGGCACAACTCCTTCACGGGGAATTTCAACTGTGCCCTGTTCGAAGTCCTCTGGTGTTGGCTTCATGCGCCACCAATAAAGTTGCGGATTTTTCCCATTTTCATCCATAATTTCGGACCATGAAACCATTCGCCCAGTGTAAGCTGAAAGGCGCCCCATCACAGCAGCTGCTGATGATATCGCGAGCCCTCGCAGCTGATTTAACGGTTTGCCTTTAAGCAAGTGATAGAGCAGGTGCACATGTTCTTGCACATATGGGCTTTTTGCTCTCGGCATGTCTGATGGTATGGGCGAATTCCGCGGCTTTGGGAAGTCTGCACCATTTGTGCGCCTCTTTTCGTAGACGAAGTCATGCCCGACCCAGTTCCAACAGCCTGATATATGACGCCCCATAGCGTGTATGTGAACTCCATCGCCAAAGTCATAGTCAATGCTGAAGAAATCATACTGGTCGCCAGCTGGGCGGCGCGCACGGAAACCAAAGGCAACAGCACTCACTGGCGGGCGCCCGACGAACCAGCAGGCAACATCAATCTGGTGAATTAGGTCCGCCAAAAGTGTCCTCTCGCCACAGAGGCAGTTCCAGTCCTTCCATGTGCGTATCAGGTCGTCGGCAGTCTTTGGATTGACTGGCTTCGTTGAGCCTTCGTGTCCGCCACAGTGACCAACACGACCCGCATAGAGCCGTCCTAATGCACCTTCTACAGCAACGGCTTGATGAGTGAGGATGTAATTCCAGTCGTGACGCAATTGAGTGCCAACAACGACTACTAAGCCTTTTCGCTCAGCCTCTTCCGCTGCGGCGAGTGCACGGCGGCACCCTGGTGGGTCAATGGCAATGGGCTTTTCAATGAAAATGTGCTTTCCAGCTTTGACGGCTGCTTCAACAAATGTTGGATGGAAAGCATGTGCTGCAGCAATTAGGACAATGTCGGCATCGGTTGCCAGAACTTCACGATATGCCGTTGGACCGCCAAAGCATCTCTCTGATGGGACATCATATTGCTTTCCCGCTTTCAATGCACGCTCGCGGAACCAATCACCGAAGGCGACCATTTTCACCTCAACACCCAGAAGTTTTGCAGCCTCGTGTGCATCCCGAACTGCACCCATTCCACGCCCACCACAGCCAATGAGAGCGAGCCTGAAGGTCTTTGGCTGGGTGGCAACTAAGATAGTTGGGAAGCTCAAGGCTGCACCTGTCGCTGCCTTAACAAAATCTCTACGGCTGAGCTTCGCTTCATCCATTGCACCCACCCCTTACGCAAAGTTTTGAAAGCCATCGGTCGCTGTAAACTACTGCATCATAATGTGACTGATGCCATCCATTGGAGATTATAGACGAACGCAACATCTCACACAACCTTTGTAGGCAAACCGTAACGCTACAACTACTTTGTAACATCGCCCTTTATAGGCGATGGCAGTTTGAAACTAAATCAGTCATGAGTGTAACACTACTAAGCCGTCTTCAGCTTCCTCGCGCTTAATTTTAGCGCAAGAGTTCAACTGGTATTAAGCATCGTATGGGTGCATGAGATACATCCCACAGAGGAGTTTCATTCACTTACTTTTGGATGTTCGTTCCGCTTGTTTAACCTACAGGCATGCTCCTCACCACAAATCTATTTAGGAGTCGCCCTTTACTCGGTGGTTCCTATCCGACCGAATAAGCAATTTCGCTACTCACTCAAAGGTTTGTTGGTTCTTACCGGTCCTTGAATTTCCTTCGCTCAGATGCTATAGACGAACTCATTCATGCAGCGTCAGGCTTGTCCCCGACGGTCATTTGAATTTTCTTTCATTGGTTTAGGGAAACCGCACTCCAGTTATTTTTTTCCGGTGTCTCAGTGAACGGCGACAGCGATTTTGGTTTAACGATGGCGCAAAGTCTGTCCAAAGGGTAAACGAGATTGTTTAGAGTGGGCAAAAAGGTGTGGCGCAATAGTTGCCTAACGAGCGAAGGGTTCGGAATTTAAGGGCTGCAACACGAACTGCTGCTTCTGTGTGACCCGTGATTACGACAAGCCACCTTTTGCCTTGCCTATCCCAACTTGACAAAATCAATCCTGACCAGGGCTGCCAAATTCGCATTGTCCCCTTGCGCCAAAACGACCAACCTTCATGCCCAAC
>JANXAS010000092.1 GCA_025062195.1 Armatimonadota bacterium | reverse complement strand
GCTCGTGAAGGTCAAACTTGGAACGGCGGAGTTTACCGAAGCGAAGATGCAGGCAAAACTTGGCAACCTTGCACGGGCAATTTACCGCAGCGAGTTGGTCCTGATTTGTATCGGCAAAGCAACTATGGCGAAATCGTCGTTGACCCAAAGAATGCTGACATCGTTTATGTCGGCGGACGAAGTTGGTGGAACCCCGGCGTTTACAAAACCGTTGATGGCGGACGAACTTGGCAATGGATGACAGTTCACGATGGCAAGCGTTGGGTGAACATGGATTACGGCTGGATAACTTTCTGGGGTTGCCCTGTTGAATGTTTGGCAATCTCACCTGTCAACCCAAATCGGTTGGTTTTCGGAACGAGTGGACATTTGTTTGTCACAGACGATGGCGGAAAAACTTGGCAACAACGCTACTGTGTTCAATTTCCCGACGGACGCTTTCGTGGCAACGGTCTGGAAGTTACTTGCGTAAACGATATTGTCCCTGACCCAGTTCGCAAGGGGCGAGTTTACTTTTGCTATGCCGATATCGGTTTGCTTATAAGCGATGATGGTGGAAAAACTTTTTGGCGAAGTTACGAAGGGATGAGAGCGGGAGGCAACTGCTTTACTGTCGCCGTTGACCCCGAACGCCCAAACACAATTTGGGCGGCAACAGGTCAATGGGCGTGGAACGAAGGTTACATTTGCAGAAGTGACGATGGCGGAAAAACATGGCGAGTCGTCGGTGAACCTAACACAGGTTTGCCCAACGGACAAGTTCGTCACATCGTTTTGGATTTGTCAAGCCCCAGTGAAGTTCGTAGTAAGCCACGAAGCGAAAGCGAAGTGGCGTCATTCATTTCGTCTGTTCGTAGTGAGCCACGAAGCGAAAGCGGAGTGGCTTTTCAACTTGCCCCATGTTCCTTGTCCCGTGTTACCTTCTCAACGGCACTCCACTTCGTTTCGTGCCTTACCACGAACGAAAGGAGATTACTCGTAACAGTCAACGGTCATGGCTTCTTTGAGTCAAGGGACGGTGGTTTGAGTTGGCGAAGCATCAACGGGGACTTGCCAGCAGAAGCAGTGAAGCAGCCACGAGGCATTTTGCTCAACCTGAAAGAGCCAAACCACATCATCGTTGCCTGTGCTGGAACTCCAGAAAAAGGAGCCGGCATTTACGAGACAAAAGACGGTGGCAAAAGTTGGCGTCGTCTCAACATTGAGCCTATCTTCGCTAACATCCAATCTCTCACAAGCGAATTTTTGCCAGTCCCTGATCCAAAGTCCCCAGTCCCCAACTTGCAAACACTCTATGTTGCAACCCGTGAATTTTACGACCATGCCACAAAGCGCTTGTATCCCGGTGGAGTTTTCAAAAGCACTGATGGCGGACGGACATGGCAGCGAATCCTTGACTACCATTTCGTCAGTGACATCGCTGTTCATCCACGCAACCCAAGCATCGTTTACGCAGCGACTACCGACCATCCTTACCACGACGATTGCATTGCTGAAGGAGTGCTAAAAAGCGATGATAGCGGAAAGACATGGCGGAAAGTCAACTTTGGTTTGAGCCACTTCAACATCAGTTGCCTTTCAATCAATCCACACGACCCGACAATTCTTTACGCAGGCACAGGTGGCAACAGCGCCTTTGTGGGGAAAGATAAGGTTGCAAGGTGAGCAGATATTGCAATATCAATTTCAACAGGAGTTGCGCAGTTGAATGCATTGTTTGGAGAAACAAGCCCACAACTTGACTTTTTGTGGCAATTTTTCTTGCTCTTTTCTGCCACCAAGAAGCAACCTCAAGTATGCAAATCCTATTCAAATTTGTGGGCAAGCTTATGGCTTGCCGAAGTTTTCGGGTTCATTTGGCAAGACAGTGCTACTGTCCCACGATTTCTTTTCGGTCGGGCAGCAGCCCAAATATCTGCCGAACCAACAAACTTTTGAGCAGAGGGTGAAGTTTTTGCAGCGGACTCGTGAATGAAATCCGAATTTACTTAGCCAACCTAATGTAGTCCACTGACACCTGAACATTCGGTTGGTTTGCTGGGTCAAGGCGTAGACGGATAATTGTTCCTCGCCATGTGCGGACAGTGTGGACGGGAAGTTTATACTCGTGGAATTGGTTATCACCTATGACTTTGAAGCGATAACATGTCGCCTCGCTTTCAGGGATTGAGCGAGTCGTCCAGTAGAGTTGTGCTATGTCATCTTTTGTCGTTCTCATTCTCACAATCACAAACGGATATTGTGTTGCCCTAATTGGTGGTCCAAAGAGGGCTGGGTCATAGCCAGCAGTAAAACCCCGCAAAAATCCGCCTTTAACTTGCAATTTATGGACTTGCATTCCTCCGTCCCAACCCTCAAAGTCGCCTTCAGTGTTGAATTCCCATTCAGTTTGCCATTTTGGCTCTGGAACATCATACGGTCCTAAGCCAACATCTTCAGGTGTAAGGTCAAGGTGTTCTTTCGGGGCATCGGTGAAAACCTCACGGATTGCATCAAGGTAACCAAAGCCAAATTCTCTATGTGGCTCAATGTAAGAACCTTCACCCCATTCGTTCCAAGCCCAAATAATCACCGCCTTGGGTTGACCAACGAGATTTTCACCAGTTTCCCTTGCTTTCACAAGGTGAGCCTTGAAGACCTCAGGTGTTAATCCATAGCGCACAAATGCATTTTGACCATGCCAAGGTCTTGAATCCCAACCAGACCAAGGCATTGGGAAAAAGTGTAAGATGCACCTTGCTATTACATCTGCCCAGTGCTTCTCATTAAGTTCATACATCGCTTCAATTGCTCCAGAGTTTACTGTTACCGGCAGCCCAATTCGCAAATCTGGTGTCACCCAAACGGCATCATAGCCTTCGTATTGCAGCTGTTTAAGTTTAGTTGGCGTTCCGTGTGCCCTCGCGATGATATAAACTCCGGGGAAGCCATCTGCTCTAATCCTCTCACGGATCTTTTCAAAAGCCTTTCTAACCGCTTCGCTTCCCATATCTTCCGTAAGACGCTCTGGGGTGAAAATTCCAACAACTGGCTTTCCATCAAACTTCAAGTAGTTTTCAAGATGGAAGTAGTTTTTGAGCCAGAACTCAACGACATTGAGCAGGTCTTCTTCTGAGGATGTATTTGGTGGGTTGTGGTTTGCCCAGTGAATTGCAAATTTGATATAGTTGCGATAGCGTGCCCGCAAAAGACCATCGTGCAATGCATGTTCATTGAAGCGGTGCCCACGAACCCAATACCAGTCGTAGAAGAAAAATGTGATACCGTGCTCAACTGCCCATTTGATATGCCAATCAGCGACTTCTGGGTCACCTTCACGATACCAACTAAGGAGTGGCATGCGTTCTGGGAAGGGCATAATCTGAGCCCATCGTGACGAGCTGTCCCAACCTGGGAAATATTTGACTCCAACTTCAAAAATCGGGCGGACTAACCTTGGCTCTGGAACATAGTTAGCCTTTGGCAATTCCAAAGGTTTGGTGAACTTAACAGGTGCTGTGTGAACTAACTCATCGGCGTTGTCGGCTTTAATTCTCAGCCGCAAATTTGCTTGCAACAAGCGATTTGAACGGATTAGCCACCTTGCAGTTAAATCTTCATCAAACCCAAGTGTGTCAATGCGCTTGCTCCTTTCACCACCTACAAGTTCAATCCCTGCAGGCATTTCAAGTCCGATTCGCAAATTTTTCGCAGCCCCACCGAAGTTGCGCACAACTGCAATGAGAGCACATGGACGCCCAATGCGATTTATCGGTTGCTCAAGATAGCATCGCTCAACTGGCAAGTCGGGGATACCAGTTACTTCTTTAACGAAAGCGATTGA
The DNA here is from genome assembly GCA_025062195.1 of Armatimonadota bacterium. Classification (GTDB taxonomy): domain Bacteria; phylum Armatimonadota; class Fervidibacteria; order Fervidibacterales; family Thermosaccharophagaceae; genus Thermosaccharophagus. The sequence continues at coordinate 4,101 of JANXAS010000092.1, read as the reverse complement.
TTGGATTCTTATATCTGCCCCTGAGATATCACTTGGGATAATGCCGACACGAAGCAATTTTCCTTCCCATTGAGTGCTCGCAGCAAGGTCAACATTGTAAGTGTGCATCTTTCCGTCAGGACGCAACTCAAATGCGACCTTGTCAAATCCTTTATCCGTGCTGAAAAACACACAGCCATTTCTGCCCTTGTCAGCACTCATTCGGATTGATATGAATTCGCAATTTTTTGTCTCAATCTCAAGGGGTGGGATTAAAAAAAGTGAGTCAGGTGCAAGTGTTTTCGTGGTCAATAAGCCGTTGCGCAAATTTGGTTCCGTAAGGTTCTTCACCGCATTCCATCCATTAATACCCTTCGTGAATTCAAACTTCGCTTGTTTCATTCTCGGTTGCACTCCAGCTTGCTTACCAAGATACTGGACGAGGATTTCGTCCCAAGTAAGTGCACGCTGGTAAATTCGCACTTCGTCAATTGCACCGACAAAGCCACTTCCAATCAATACAGGGTTATTTGTCTCAGTTGGTCTACCAAGACGCCAAATTGCTTCTGGCTCACCATCATACCAGAGTATCAATCGTTCACCAGTCCATACACCTACAAAGTGATGCCATTTGCCAACCTCTGGAATTGAGTTATTTATCCTTGGTTCCCAAGCATTGTTAAGGAAGACGAAGAACGAAGAGTTGTTCCCCTCTTGCGGCGGGCTAATTCGTAGTTGATACTCGTTTTCCTTCCGCACTATCATTTGCCATGTTGATACATCGTCGGGTTTAATCCAGGCGGATACACTTATTGGACCACGAAGGCGAAGCTCTTCTGAGTCGGGTATTTCAACCCTCGCTTTTCCGTCAAAATAAAGCGCTTCACCAAATCTTCCCTTAATCCATTTTGCACCGATAATTTTGCCATTGTGTCCCCTTCCGCTTGAATCATTAGCCAAGACACCTTCACCATTGTCAAACCGCCACCACCCAACAAGAGCTTTTTCACCCGCTGCACTAAATGACCCAGCACACAAAAGGCACAAACAGGCAAATAATAATGCGGCTGCTAACATCCTAATCAGCAATCACCCCCTATTTTGGTCTCAATAATGCCTACCTCTGCCCCTAATTTAGCTATAGGAGTTACGCACTTGACTATGAGTTCCTTCGTCACTATAATGATAGCGTAAAAAATCTGTGTCAAGGGGGCGGTAACCAATGAACCCGCCAAAATGACGACCTTGATTACACACTTCATCATCATCGTTTCATCCAAAACCTTCGCCTGCACAGAAGCAGCAAGATGTTATCAAAAAAGCCCAAATAGCCCATCCCATGATGCCTTTAACAGGCTGCTTCAAAGAAAGCCTTTGGACAAAAGAATTTATGGCAAGAATTTGAAAAGCTGGCGGATAATAAGGGGCTTTTGATTTTGGATGAAACAACTTTGGATAAACCTTATGCCAATAAGATGGAACTTTTAAGTTAACATTGGAGTGGTAAACATCACAAGGTAGTGAGGAAATTTCCCTTTTGACTTTGCTTTGGAGTGATAGTAAAGCCCTAATTCCTTTTGACTTTCGTGTCTATGAGAAGCCAATAACAGTGAAGGCAAAAACGAACATAGCTCTTTACTACAAACTTTGTTAGTTAGGTTCGTAGTTAGCCACGAAGCGATAGCGAAGTGGCGTTAAATTGTCCCATGTTCCATTTTTACGGCACTATGCTTCGCTTCGTGCCTTACTACGAACAATCTTGACGACAATGCTCGCAGTCAGCCACGAAATTTGGAGGGCGAGGCTAATGCCAAGCTAAAACTTTGTTGTTCAGGTTCGTAGTTAGCCACGAAGCGATAGCGAAGTGGCGTCACAAATTGTCCGATGTTCCATTTTTACGGCACTGTGCTTCGCTTCGTGCCTTACTACGAACAATCTTGACGACAATGCTCGCAGTCAGCTACGAAATTTGGAAGGCGAGGCTAATGCCGAGCCGAAAAGCTAAAGCCCATAGCATGGTTTTTAAAAAGACGAAAAAGGCGATGCAAATCGTAACTATCGTAACTGGAAAAAGGGAATTTGTTTGTAGGGTTAGAAGGAATCCACCCGAAAAATCAAAATTTGAGTGGCTTAACAGTTGCCTACACATTCAATCGCATAGCTTTTAAGGGAGATGTGATAGTCAAAAGCGAGGTGAGCGAGGCATAATTCACAATTGAATTTTGGTGTCATCTTTTTGGACATGTTTCCCTATGTGCCAAACTTCGGTAGGTAATGCTAACATTGCAAACGATACAAAGTTCGTAGTTAGCTGCGAAGCGATGGCAGAGAGACATTGAAGTGTGGGTGGCGTAGCTTACTTTTGTTGAATGCGTTATTGCGAATTTTTTGATCTTCATTTGCAATTTTTCGTTGTTTTCAGTGGCTCAGGAGGGCTACCTTTCAACTTGCCATTTTTCTTGGCTCAGTAATCACTCGTCTTTGGAGCACTATTGTGCGATTCAAAAGTGTGGTGATGATGAAATGGTTGGAAAGCCAACGAAAATTTTCGGCACAAGTTTGCTTTTTTGTTTCGTTTTTTCATGCCAACCCTCAATTGCTTTGAGCCAGATTGAAATTTTGGAGGCAAAGGTAACGGAAGTCGTGGACGGAGATACAATATGGGTTCGTCTTCCTACAAAGGAACAAAAGATAGTCCGATACCAATGCGTGAATGCACCAGAAAGAGGAGATATTTTGTGGGAGGAAGCCTTGAAGGAGAATAAAGCTCTCGTTGAGGGCAAGACAGTTTGGCTTGAGGTATTCAAGAGTGGGCAAGAATTTAAGCAAGAAAAGTTTAGATCTTCTGAGGGACGAATATTGGCTTATGTTTTTCTTGATGAAAATTTGGAAAATTGTGTCAATGCTTTGCTTGTTAAATCTGGCTATTTGCGTATAGATGTTCGTAATGTGGGTGATGACACACCAGATAATGACTTTGCAATACGGCATATCCCTAAGCTTTTAGAAGCTCAAATTGGAGCTTGCAAGGAAAGGAGGGGTTGGTGGAAAGAAGCTGACAAGTTTAGGGATTCGGATATCGCAATTGCATTCATAAAATTTTGGGGAGAAGAGGTTGTTTACCTTGTCAATCGCGGCAAAGAACCAATTGACTTATCGGCTGGTTGGATGATATTTGATAGAGATAAGAAAAATGTTATAAACTTGGCAAGAACGGAGGCACCTAAAGGTCATATCCTGCAGCCACACTGGGTTTGTAGAGTCTTTACAGGGCGATACAAGAAGGAAATTGTGCCTTTGGAGATGAAAGGAGAAATTGTTTTGTTTGGGCAAAGGAAGCGAATCTGGGATAATGGCGAAATTGAGGAGGCTTATATCTGCGACAAAAACGGGCAAATAAGGTATGTTTATACCTATAACCCAAGGGGTGGTTGATATGATTTTGCTTGCTTTGGTCCTGCAAACCCAGATGCATGTTCATTACGCGTGGGGTTGGCATGGCGGTTACTACCTGACCGACGAGGTTGATACGGGGCAGGCATTTGACAAACTTTTTGACTTGCTTGAGACTTTGCCGCACTTGAAAGCCGTCCTTGAGATTGAGCCATACACGGTTGAGCGGATGCTTCACGGCGAAAAATTTGAAGTTGAGCGGCGCGGCAGATCAGAGCCGAAACTCATCGGATGGCAAATCGGCGGGGTTGGAAAATGGTCTTCGGCGATTGGCAAGGAATTCGTTCGCAACGGGAAAGTTGGCGTGAGGTTACAGTTCACCGAAGGCGAATACGTCCACGCGCTTCAGCAAGTTCGCGGCGAGAAGGTTCGCGGGAAAACCCTTGTCTTCAGCGGTTACATCCGCTCCCACAAAGGTTCGGGCGCTCACCTCTACATTGACGCTTGGAGCCATTCAGGCTATATCGTGGGTTCGTCACGAATTTCGGAGCGAGTTCCATCGGACGGTAATTGGCATTTTGTCAAGGTTGAGTTGGTTGTGCCGCCGAACGCGACGAAAATTTTCCCGCAAGCGAAAATCGCCTTTGAGCCGACGGTCGCCGATTTTGATGACCTGTCGCTCGTCGTCAAGGAGACTGGCGAAGAACTTTTGACGAACGGCGATTTTGA
>JANXAS010000091.1 GCA_025062195.1 Armatimonadota bacterium | reverse complement strand
AGAGGCGATGGTGCAAGGGGCAACCTATTGCCCGCATAGAAACTGTTTGTGCCATTAGCTGGCAAAAGCTCAACAACCTTCATTTCCATCACCTTCGCTGAGCTTGTTGTCCCACCTGCGTTTGCAACCACAAGCGCTATGAGAAGCAACGGTTGCATCACCTATCACCACCGTTTCCAACGATGTGTGTTTTCGTCATGCCAATATAGCCTGCCCAAGCCATTGAAGCTATCGCTTGCCCATCTCGTCTGAAGTTGCTCATGCAATTTGCGCATCGGATTATCCGTTTCAATAGAGCGCTGTGGAGTGTGCCAGTGAGAACTTTCGGCAGGATGCCCTCACCGTTTCCCCATACGATGTGAATGACAAAACCATCGTCCCTGCGGTATCTCGCATTGCGTGCAGCGCAAGTTTGAACAACAGCCGGTGAAAAGCCACCGACGATGCAAAGCTGTGGTGAAAAAAACTTGGCTGTAGCATCGCCCCATGTGTCAGACGGTCATTTAGAACTATCAAAGCCGCAGTGATTGGGATTTAACTGCTGCCTCAGACAAACCCCCGACACCTCACGGGCTCAATTTTTGAAAGCGTTACTGAAGTCGGCATCCGAAAGGGTATGCCATCCGAGCAAGCCCACAAGTATATGATGGGGCGGTGAAATTACGCGCCATGCAACTGTTGCCACTCATATGGGCATAATGAGTTGTGGACAGGTTGGCGCAACGATTATCCATTCCCCAAAGCGCGGTGGGGGATGATGAACCTAAAAAGGACGCGATATTAGAGCGAGGTGTTCCGGTGAGATGGAGTTAAACAGTTCGGAGCAGCAAAGCGAACACACCCTTTTTGATTCAAGCGGCGCTGCATCCGGCGGGGCGGAAGAAGATTTCATGTCCCAAGATGCGCCTCTATCAACACGCATGCGCCCACGCACGCTTGATGAATTTGTTGGGCAGGAACACATACTTGGGCATAAGAGAGCATTGCGGGTCGCAATTGAAGAGGATAAGCTGACATCCTGCATCTTTTACGGGCCGACAGGCTGCGGTAAGACTACGCTTGCATATATCATTGCGCGCATGACGAAGGCGCATTTTGAGCGCTTCAGTGCCGTCACAGCCGGCGTCAACGATGTTAAGCGAGTTGTGAGCGAAGCCCGCATGAGGCGAAAGCGCTTCTCTCAGAGGACGATCTTATTCGTTGATGAGATACACCGCTTCAACAGAGCGCAGCAGGATGCCTTCCTGCCGCATGTTGAGGATGGCACTATCATACTCATAGGGGCAACCACTGAGAACCCTTTCTTTAGCTTAAATGCGCCGTTGCTTTCTCGCTCGCGAATTTACAGGTTTGAGCCGTTGGCTCCGGAGCACATTCGCATAATCGTTGAGCGTGCTTTAAAGGACGAAGAGAGGGGGCTCGGAAAGCTGGAGCTAAAGATTGATGAAAATGCGTTGCGTCATTTATGCGAGCGCTCAAACGGCGACGCGAGAAGGGCACTTGATGCGCTTGAGCTGGCTGCCGCTATTGCAACAAGTGATACAAATACGAAAGGTGGCGCAACTATAACGCTGCCGTTGGTTGAGGATGCGCTTCAAGAGGTCGCCGTCATATATGACAAGGCTGGTGATAGCCATTACGATACAATCTCGGCTTTCATAAAGAGCATTCGCGGCTCAGACCCAGATGCTGCATTATATTGGCTCGCAAAGATGCTGTGTGCCGGTGAGGACCCAAGGTTTATAGCGCGCAGGTTGGTCATCCACGCATCGGAAGATATTGGCAACGCAGACCCGATAGCGTTGCTCGTTGCGAGTGCAGCTGCGCAGGCTGTTGAACTTGTCGGCATGCCTGAAGCGCAGCTTGTGCTCGCCCAAGCCACGATTTATCTCGCCACAGCGCCAAAGAGCAACTCATGCTGCCTCGCCATAGGGAGGGCTATGAAGGACATTGAGGAGAGGGGCGCAATGCCAGTCCCAAAGCATTTGCGGGATGCATCCTATGCCGGCGCAAAGAGGCTTAAACATGGCGTTGGGTATCTCTATCCACATGACTACCCAGAGCATTATGTCCCTCAGGAGTATTTGCCCGAGGGGGCAAAGTCGCAGCCATATTACATTCCGACAAATATGGGCTTTGAGAGGGTCATTGGAAAACGCATGGAGCGTTGGAAGATGTTGAAGGAAACGACAATGAGGGGAAACAGAGAGGTTGGAGGGGGTGAAGTGCAAATTGCAATTGGCGAAGGTGACTCAAGAGAACTCCTTCGCTCAGGAGGAGATGAGATTATGAACAGGGATATATCTCTTAGCTTTCGTGAGGATGGAATAGCTGTTGTCTCACCGAATGGTGAACTTGACCTCTCAACAGCTGAGGCATTGCGAGAGCGTTTGAACGAAGCGCTTTTGTCGGCAAGAGTTGGTGTCATCGTTAACCTGCGCGATGTGACATTTATGGATAGCGTAACATTCGGCATATTGCTTGGTGCCATGAGGCGCGCTAAAGAAAGAGGGATACAATTTGTGCTTGCGTCGCCAAGTGAACATGACCGAAAGATAATCTCAATGACTCGCCTTGACGAGGTGTTTGAGATTCATGACGACCTTGTCAGCGCGGTCAATTCAATTCTCTCGGCGAGGGGGTGACCACAGGTGAAAGATATGGAACGATTGCGGTTTGAGCTAACAATACCATGTCAGCCGGAGCTTTTGAAAGTTGTCAGGCAGGCGCTCGCGGCTTTTGCAACGGAGTTGAATATGACCATAAGCATGATTGAGGACATTAAGCGGGCTGTGACGGAAGCCTGCACAAATGTAATCCAACACGCATACAAGGAGATGGGCTGTGTAGGCACAGTTCACATAACCTGCTGGGTCAACGGGAACGACTTCATTGTGGAAGTGAGTGACAAGGGCATCGGCATGAGGTCACCGGAGGGGCTCGGGATAATGCTCATGAGGGTGCTCATGGATGAGGTTGAGATAAAGGTCGGAAGGCGCGGTGGGACGAAAGTGCGCATGGTCAAGCGAATGGGTGTCATAGAGGGTTAGGGATCACTTTTAGGGGTGAAAGTTAAATGAGACGAAGAGGAGATGTGGGGCAAGTTGGTGAAAAGTTTGTGGAGGAGCTTTTGGGGAGCGATTTTGAAGGGTTGCCAGTATGGCATGGTGTTGAAAAGTTGTTTAAGCAGTATAGGGAGACTGGCGACCCAGCCATAAGAAAGAAAATTATTGAGAAGCATTCAAACTTGGTCCATGCTATCGCAAGGCGTTTTAGAGACAGGGGTGAGCCGTATGAGGATTTAGTTCAAGTGGCATGGTATGGACTTATTAAAGCCGTTGACAGATACGATCCAGGTAGGGGTAGCAAGTTCACAAGCTTTGCAGTGCCAACAATACTTGGCGAGATAAAGCGCTATTTCCGTGACAGGGGTTGGGATGTGCGTGTCCCAAGGAAACTTCAGGAGCTAAATCATCAGGCAAGGAGGATGATTAATGAGCTTGCAAGGCAACTTGGCCGCTCGCCAACAATTAAGGAGCTCGCTCAAGCGCTCGGTGTTGATGAAGAGATGGCACTTGAGGCACTTGAGCTTGCACGCTATTACGATTTGGGATCGCTTGATGATGAGGTGAGGACGATGGACGAGGATGAGGGACAGCCAGCATCGGAATTGGTTAGCAGCGACGATGCAATTGAGTGGGACAGGATAATGCTAAGGTATGCAGTTGAGCAGGCGATGAAAAGGCTTGATGAGCGTGAGCGTAAGATAGTTGAGATGACATTTTACGAGGGGCTGCCGCAGACTGAGGTTGCAAAGCGTCTCGGCATCTCACAAATGCATGTCTCAAGGCTGCTAAGAAAAGCGCTTGACAAGCTGCGCCAAATGCTCTCCGAGTAAATGCGCTGGCAAAAGCCATACCTAATACACCCTCAGAGAGCTTTGGTAGTTATGCCCTTCTCATCACCCCGTGTTGCTAAGCTCCAAAAACGCCGCCGTGTAATGTTGTCCTTTGTGGGCGATGGTCATCTGGAATCATCAAGGCTATGGCAACTCTTATTTAACCATCGCCGTAGATAAAACAATCAATGCTGCATTGGGTTAAGATGCCACACAGCTTTTGAAAATGGTTTAACGAGCGGAAGCGGTGCGAACAAAATGCGCAAAAGTTTGTTGGACATCCGTCCGCCCACGCCTCGCGTGATGCTCACGCTATTTGGCGCGCTTTCAATCCCACACCAACTCGCTGCCCTAAATAGCCTAAGGTGCCGCAGCTTGTGCGATGCTCTCTGGACGCCATGTGCCCATTGCCACTTGCGGCACAAACTCATCAAGCCCATCTGGCGGGAACGGCAAAGTGCGTCTCAACTCTGCAGCCATGTAACATGCCATAAGTAGTTCGGTTATGCGTAAGCCCTCATGGAGCGTGCTGAATGGGCGAGTGCCCTCAAGGAAGCACTTGACCATGTGTCTATTCTCAGCGATGTAACCGTAGGTGAATGTCTCGTCGGCAAGGAATGGCATAAGACCTTGTTCGGCGTTTTGTTTCTCAACCAGGTCCTCACCAGCTGGACCTTTCACTTCCCTGCTGAAGAATACGCGCCCTTCGGTATCAAGCGAGTTGATGAAGAGAGAATACTCTGGACCGAGCACTTCAAATGTTAGGCGCAAGCCGGCACCAACGAAGCTCCAAGATGTTGTGGCTTGAACAATGACATGTTCTCCATTTGGCGCTTCAAACACAACCTCGGCAGTTGCGTAATCCTCTGCGGGCGATTTAGCGTAGTCAACTTCACTGCCCATCATTGCCTTTAATCTCTCAATGTATTGCGGGCGCGACCATTTGAGGCAGGCGATTGTTGCCGTCACAGTCTTCGGTGTGAGCGCATCCAATCTTTGTTCAAGCGGCGTCAGCAAAAACCAACCGGCTGCAACACTGTGACATAGCATGTCATTGAGCACTCCGCCACCTTGCTTCTCGCCAATCCAGAACCATGGGCGGTGAGGACCACTATGCTCTTCGGCACACCTTGCAAGGTATGGTGCACCAGCTATTGGAACGCCTCTCCTCCAAATCAACTCTTTACCCCTTACCACAGAGGGCGCATAAAGCTGATTCTCCAAATAGCCGTGATTGATGCCTGCCGATTCAATCACCTCAAGTATGCGTTTTCCCTCCGAGACTGTGCGAGCCATCGGCTTCTCCCACGCTATGCCCTTAAGTTCAGCCTTGCCGCTTTTGACTTCGTCGGCTATAGCTTCGGCAATCTCAAGGCGAGCGTAGTTTGGTGCAGCCACCCAAACGGCTTCAACATTTGTATCTCGCACAAACTCTCTTATGTCGGTGTATACCTTCGGCTCCCCGACATCAAGCTGCTTGCACAGCTCCGCGAGTTCATAGGCTGTTCTCTCATTCGTGCTGCATATAGCGGTGATGTCAGCATCTCTCACATTGACCCAGCTTTGCACATGAAAGCGCGCCATGAAGCCGCTCCCGACGATTCCTACTCCGAGCTTCTCTTTTGTTGAGCGCATTGCAACTCACCTCCACAACTTCCCTTGCCGTGTAAGTCTGTTCATGGTTGGGTTACCTCAGGTTAGCAGCCTCTCATGGTAATGCTAACACATGGATTAGGCAATACAAAGTGATGGCGGAATATCTATAGGTGGAGCGTTGGCAACGATAGCGTAGCGATGGCGTTCATCAAGGCGATGAGCAGACAAAGAAGAGAAGCATGCAATACGACCGAAGTTGAGCCTTTCTGACATCACCAGATCGGGCTAACATTAACGCTGACACTGTCGCCCAACTTCCGCAGCATTGAAACGCGCTCTTCCCAAGTTAACTCAAACGCCATAACATCCGCCAAACCCAACCGAGCAACGATGTCGCGCAAAACATCGTAGTCCTCTTCAGAGAAATTATCCTCTCGCATTAATCTTCTCGCATTATCCCCTCCAGCCTAATCAAGCAGTTCACGAAACCCTAACCCCACATTCAAGTAGTCCAACTGGTTTTAACGACTTCCTGTTTGGATACAACCATCACCTTTGTAGCGAAAGCGTTGATGCCTCTTATCCACAGGAGACCTCTTCGTGAATTTTTATAAGGTGAGCACATTCGCCGCCGTTTCTCTGTAAAAATCCTGAGGTGTTTTCCTCGGCGTTGACCCACTTTATTGCATATTGCGCACGCCATACACTTTTCCCCTCCACTTCATGTTAACAGCGACGACTATCGTTGGGCACTTGACCCATTGCCGAACTTGCGTTAATTAAGCTTTCTCCAGCACATGAGTCGTAAGTCATAGTATCCTCTTTCATAGGCTCACTTCGTGCTGTAAATAGCGCACAAAAACCGCTTTCGGTGGTGAACAGCAGCCAATAACCGTTTGAAACTCGGTGCCATTGACTACATAAATTCCATTGGCGATAGTCTAATTGAGTTTTTGGAACACATTACACAATGCACTGTCAACCTATTTCAGTTGTCCGGATGAGCTGTTTTTAACGGCGCATGCTCAACGTGATATGTGAGCGAGCAGCAGCGAGCTTGTAGTGGCAAATTTTTGTAAAGGTGTGCAAACCTTTGCGGCTGGCAAAGGAACTGACTCCCTTCTCCCTCAGGTAATGTTTTAGGGTGAATGCGCAGATGGATGGCGATAAGCTCATTAACTACTACGAGATCCTTGGAGTCCCATATGATGCTGATGTGGCGGCGATAAAGAAACGATATAGGGAACTTGTGCGCAAGTTCCACCCCGATGTAGCGGTTGATAAACTCGCTGCGCACGAGAAGTTTGTCCAAATCGTTGACGCATACCAAACTTTGGTTGACCCAATTAAGCGCTCCGCATACGATGCTAAGCTCAGCCGTGAGCTTGGCATCCCAATTGGAGAAGCACAAGCTGAGGCGAAGGTTGATTTTGAAGCTGCGCCATTTTCATGGCTTGAGGAGAGACGCAGACGCACACCGCTATCGTTGCTCATTGAGGCAGAACAGCACATGTTGCGTGGCGACATCAAAAGGGCACTTGAGCTTTGCCGTGAAGTAATATCAGCTGAACCAAAGAACCCACAGGCGTATGAGTTACTTGCTGAGATATTTGAGCGCATGGGCAACATTGAAAAAGCCATTGAGTATTTCTCCTACGCTGCGCAGCTCGCTCCAAGCAACCCCTACTACAGGATGCAAGTTGAGCGTCTTCTTGGCGGGCACACAAAACATCCTGCAAGCACAACGAAGGCAAAGGTTGTGCTTGAGCCATCGCCTATAGTAAAGGCATTGATGCTTAACTTGAGTGTGGTCGTGGTGGCGCTTTGTCTTTATGCATTCCACACCTTTCCGAAGGAACCGCTCTCCGAATTTCTCCCGCTGCCTTTACCTTTCACATGGCTTGCACCGCTTTGCGGATTGCTATGCGGTTGGTTACTTCGCCACGGTGGCTGGCTGAAGTCCGCTGACAGAGTCCTTTTTTACGGCGGTGAGCCAGCACTCTTCACAAAGGGTGGTCCGCCAGTTGGTGTCCTAATAGCACTAAGCGCTCTGCTCAACTTTTACCTTTCCATCATTGTTGCAGCTTTGCTTTCCTGGTGGAATGACGACTGGGAAGCGTCGCTATTCGTTGCACTGGGATTGAGCTTCCTAATCACGCTCCTTTTTGCATTGCTCTCCGAGAGCGTAAATGTCATCATGCTTTGGGGTGGCAGTTTCGTCCTGTTGCCATTCATAATCGGCTGGATGCTCAGCTCGCTCACGAAACTGCAATGGTGGGAGTGATTGTCTGTAGAGGCGCGTAAAAATGCGCCTGCTCTTCGCTCAAAAGCTTGTTAGTTCGTAGTAAGGCACAGAGCAAAGTGCCATAATTGAGTGCAAGGTATGGAGTGTAAGGTGCAAAATAGGACAACAACGCTGCACTCCACACATTGCACTGATTTTACGCCACTACGCTTTCGCTTCGTGGCTAACTACGAGCGATGATGTTCGTAGTAAGGCACGAAACGAAGTGGAGTGCCGTAATTGAGTGCAAAATGCAAAGTAAGATAACGACCCTACACTCTCAC
>JANXAS010000090.1 GCA_025062195.1 Armatimonadota bacterium | reverse complement strand
CCAAGCGCCAACAGAGTGTACAACAGTATATAGCGTATCTCCGAAAGTAGCCTAAAAGCCCACTCTCGTAGGTGGCAAAAATTTTAGACAAAGAAACTGGCAAAGATGAAATCCTCATCGCTTTCTGCATCGCTGACGATGTCATCAAAGCCTTAGGAATGCAAGGGAACAAGCAGCAAGAAATGAGCAAAAGTGAAGTTTTAACCGTTGCTTGGATCGCTCACAGACACTTTGCGCCGATTATCAGGCACCTCTATCTTTCCTTAAGCCCACCAACCCCTTTTCCCAAGGATTCTATCAAAAAGTTGCTTCACGCTGTTTGATAGATAGTTCTCAAGGGATTAGTTTCAGCTTGAGCAGCCGTTGATTGCCGCTATCGGCAACTACCGCCTTTGAACCCTTGAGCGAAACCAATGTCGGTTCGTTTAAGTGTGTAGCGTCATTGCCCGCTCTATCTGTCATTCCAAATTGAGCAATGAACTTCCACTCATGCCAGTCAAGCCAAATCAGCCTATGTCTTTCTGTGTCGCTAATCAACATCCAATTGCCATCAACCGACATGCGAATCTTCTTTCCAAAGCATTGGCTTTCATGCGCACCCCAAGTTGCAAATTCCTTCAATATGCGGTAGACATCGCCATTTTGTGCAAGCAGCAATATGCGCCCTTCATCTGCGACGAGCAACCTTCCGTCGGTGAGTGCGACTACATCGGTTGGTGATTTGAGCGTTTTACCTTCAACATTAATTGGCTTCCAACGGTCATTTGATGGGCGCAACTCAGGAAGCCAGAAATCAGTTCGCCAAATTTGCCCATCAGATGCATCCGTGACGAACAGGAAAGCATTTGGCTTGCCGGGAACAACTCGCACCGAAAGCCCGGTAGGTTTTTTCATTGGCACCGGCTCGCCAACACGCCATGCTTCATTCCTATCGCCAACACGCCTACTAAATATTGTGGGCACTGGTGAACGGCGCTGCAAATCATCCAAGCGATATTGTGCGGCGAGTGCAAAACATCGTTCACCATCAAAATAAACTGGCGTTACAGCGATATGCAATTCTGCCTTTCGTGGTGGCGCATCGGCATCATCTTCCCACCGCCACCAAAGCTGTGCTCTTTCGGTCCCAACGGTCACCCAACCATCATCAGATAAGCCTAAAGAGGATATGATTGGCAAGCAACCGATACGGCGAACGAAACTCAAACTCTGCGCATTTTTGTCCCAGTGAGCAAGATAAAGAGCATTTGGCATCGCCGTAGTGATGGCGAGCAATTGTTTTTGAGCACTTTCAGCAATGCAGATGACTTGCGTTGGGTAGCCGAGTTCATGATGCCATTCAACAATCCGCCCAGGCGCGCCATGACCTTGCAAATCTAACCGTGATAGAAAGCCATACCATGCTGTGTCCCAAAGCGCGTCCCCAGCAAGAGATATGACGCCACGAAACTGTGTCGGTATGGCTGGCGTCTTCGTGCATGTAACTGGAAAGCCGTCAAGCATAGCACCATCGGGCTTAAATGCAGCTATAGCATAGGCAGCCTGATGTGTCTCACCACCAATGAATAAGCCAAAGAAGCCACCGATGTAAATATGCCTTTTTGGCTCATCCACCGCAACGCCGTGCGGATATTCACCGGAAATTGTGAACGCAAGTTTAATGTCGCCTTTCGGATTTGCATCGCTTGGTGGACGAACGAGGTAAACGCCGATGCGTGCATCTTGAAATTCCTTTGGCTCACACGCAATCACAAGCTGTCCATCAATTGGTTGCGGCGCAAGGCAATACGGAATGTAATCTCGTTTTCGTTCGGGAAGGGAGATTGGGAGAGGCTTTGCTAATCTATTTGTATTGCCCCTCATGCTGACACAAAAGAGAGCCTGTTTGCCGCTCGGCAAATCGCCGAGAAAGTAAAGCACATCATTAACGACAGCGAATGTGCGACTGTTGACGATGCTTCCTTTTGGCTCAATTGGGATACGCTCAATCAATCTCCCATCTAAGCCGATACGGTTGATGGCATCGCCACCGCTGACCCAGAGCGTCATGTCACGGTCAATAGCAACACCAGTTGAGCATCGCTCAAATGGCATATTGCCAACATAAACTAAAGTTGCCCTGCCTTCACCGCTGTTTCCCAAGACACCGATTGGCTCAATCCGTGCAGCAAAAGCAGCACCGCCAAGAAGGGAGAGGAGAAACAACAATACCACATTCATCCATATCGCCTCCATTCGTATAGTGAAAACAAATTCAAGTGATGTAAGGTTCGCAGTTAGCCACAAAGCAATAGCGAAGCAGCGTTAAAAAGCATCACGAGCGATAATATCCTAAAACTTTGTGATAAAGAGCATATGCACAAGGGCAATGGAATTCTTTTCACAGCTTTTAGTTGTTCTGGAAAATAAGTTAGGTTGTATACTGAAGACCATCATGGGAAAACTGCGAAGCTACCAAAGGAAGCATTGGCTCCCGAAGAAATTCCGGAATTTTACGAATTCATTTGGAATTTCCCCGGGATAAGCTTTTCCGTCGCCTATCGTTATCGCCCTCCCCTATTTGCCTTCGCTTCACGGCAATCCATGCCTTAATTCGCTCAACATCTATATCGCTAAAAACCTCCGCAAATTTTCCGCTAAAGAAACCTAACAATTCAGAAGCTGGCATAACTTTCGCATTTCCGACACTTTTAACGCCAAAGAAGTTAGCCCTCGTAAAGCACAAAATTGCCCCTACAAAGGGACGACGCCCCAAAACCTCACCCAATTCATTAGCGACATTGATAATAGCCCTGCAAATATCCGAAAATATTCCGAAGAAATTATGACGGCAAGGAGTGCACCGCCAGTTATAACCAGCAACTTGACGGTTGGGTTATCCCTGAAGATGTATGCAAAGATTGCCACAATTATTGCCATAAATGTGGCAACAATTGTGAGGGAAAGTTATCGGTAAGTTCGTTCCCTTGCCATTTCATAAACTCCATTTTCCACCCTCCCGCCCGAACGCTTTATGGGAAAATTTCCTCAATTTTAGCGAGATTTTTCCAAAACGGTTCTATGCCCGCAAAGCTCGCACCTTTGCACGGCTTATCACCACCAGTTTTTATGCCTCCGATGATTGGAGGCTCGTATCAGCAGATGATTGCGTTTCAGGTAAAGACAATTCACCCAAGGTAAGCTTAGACATTTCATCAAGTGCTCTACTCACCATCTTTGTCACATCAGACCATCCGCTACTTACCGATTTTAGGTGGCTTTCACGATTTTCTAAAATTTCCTTTGCCCTTTTGAGAGCAGTCTGTGCTGTCACAACAATTTGCTCAGTTTCACCCAGCCGCGTTGAAATGCCCAACCGCTGTGCCATTAAGTAGAGGCTGAGAACGAAAGGTAACAGCAAACTGTAAGGCACTACGACAATTTTATGGCTTTGTGCCGCCTTCTTGACGGCGTTACGGCAAAGGTCATAAATGCTATCTGGCACAGCAGCAATGCCGAAACCTAAAACTCTTTCATCGTTGACATACTTTTCAGCGATTTCCCTTGCCCTCCTTTCCACCTCACCACTTGCTTGCTTGAACAAATCTTTGCGACGCTCACCTGAATCTACACCACTTTCCAATTGCGCAACCAGTTCTGGTTGGACAAACTTGCTATCCAATGGGATAAGGTAACCGCCGGGCATTCTTATGGCGAATTCAACCTCACCGTCACCCAATCTGGCATTGCGCTCCAGCCAATCGTCGGGGATAGCTCTCAAAAGCTCGCCAATAATTTGCTCACCAACTTGCCCACTCCTTCGCCCCGTCAAAATCCTCGTCAGTTCGCTGACACTGTGCTCAACTCTTTCTGCCGTTTGCTGCAACGATGCCAGAATGCTCACTTGCTGAGCAACACATTGGACAGTCTCTTTAGCCACACTTACATCTTCACGCAGCTTGCCTAACTCACCACTGAGCTGTTTTTGACCGGCACGCAGGTTTTCGCTAACTTCGCCCAAAAGCATTTGCAAGCCCGTTAGTGCCTTTTGAGCTTGCTGTAAGTTTTCAAGCAACTGATGGTGCCTTTGCTCACCACTTTGGCTTTGCTCAGAAAGGGCTTGCTGTGCATTGTTCAACGCTTGTTGTAGTTTACTCAGTGTGCCCAATGCCTGCTGAAATTGCTGATTGACTTGTGGCTGGAAGTTGTTTTGAGTGAAGCTGAAAAGGCTTTGCAGTGAGCGGTCAACTTGCGCCAGAGCATTTTGAGCACTGTTTAAGTCGCTGCGGACTTGTTCCACTTGCTGTTGCGTTGCTGTTGTCCTTTGCCATTCATCCAAGCGCCGCTGCAACTCAGTAACAGTTTCCGACAGCCGCTCCACATCTGGTGCTTTTTTCAACCACGCTGCAGCGATGATGCCCAAAATGAAGCCAACCAACACCCCTAATGTTAACCCAACGACGAACATCTCGCCGAACATGAGAATCACCCCAAAATGGGTATTCAAAGTCCTTATTCTGAATCCGGCGCATCACTTAGCCAAGATTATCCCCCAGTTTTGTGGTTGCAGGCGCGCTTCCGTTGGGATATCGTTGACGATGGCAGTGTCCTTGTTGAAGTAGCATGCACGAAGGACATTTCGGCTGCCACCTGCATCGGAGTAAATCACGCCCACATCGCCTTTGTAAGCTGCGCCAGCTTTAGGCGCAAATCGGATGGCAGAGAGAGGGACGGATGCCTCAAGTGTATAGCCACCTTTCACGCGCCTGATAGCAACTTGCGCCTCTTTGATCGCAACGACTCGGTCAAAGGCTTCAGCGCCCGTCGGGGATGTGAAAAGACGCACCACACGCTCACCATCTCGCGCCACCGGCTCATAGAGCACACAAATTGGTTGCCCATCCATCACGCTGAAAAGCAACCTGATGTCACCGGCAACAGCGCGGGTGCGCTTTGGATCCGCAGATGGGTCAACAGCAAGGAAGAGGTCGCATGCATCGCCAGTCTTGAAGAGCAGGGCAAAATCTTTTCCGCTATTTAGCATTGGCGAATCGTCAGTGACATCAAAGGCGGCATAGAGGTGTGTATCGTCGTAAGCGAGAGCCACTTTCGCCCTTCGTCCCGCACCAGCATCAATCGTGATGGCTGCGCTCATGTCCCAGTCGCTCAAATCACCGTTAACGGTAATGCGTCCCACCGGCACTTTACGCATATGGATTGGTGGTAGCTCAACAGAAACGCCACGTTGCATCATCGCTGCTTTCATAGCGAGTTTATTGTCGGCTTCCGTAAGTGCAAACTCAACTTGCCCCGTGCGGATGCTTTCAAGACCTGTAACTTCCCAAATGCGACAATCGGTGTCGCCTGCGATCAGATAGACCTTGCCATCGTTGCGGTTGCGGAAAAGGAAGCCGGAGAAGTTCTCCGGCCAAACTGTTGTCTCGTCAGCTCTCGGACCGTAACGATTGTCCTTACAAAGCGATGCCACCCAAAGACCGCTATCCGTTAGCAAATTGAATTGTCCAAAATAACCGTTGACACCGATTATGGTTACACCGTTATCCAGCTTTGCCTTCCCGATGAACTTCATTGCTCCAACGACATCGCCGTGCTTGCTCAATGGCGCTTCCAGACCGAAACCGAGCCAGACACGACGATATGCCCATAGGCGTTTTGAGGCTTGTGGACTTTGTGCCGGTGACTTGGGAATTTGATAGCAAGAGATAGCCTGCCATTTTGCGCCCTTGCCGTATGCATCGCCACCTTCCTGTTCCAAAACGAACAGGTGATTGCCGTCAACCATTACGCTATGAATTGTGCTCTTGCCCATAGCGAACATTAATGGCGTCTGCTCACTTGGCTTTGGATAAACTGGAATGCCATTTGGGAGCCACTCCTTAACTGGTATGCGCCAAATTGCACCAGTGCCATATGGCGTTGCGCTCCAAATTGTCAAATCTTCGTCCACCCATGCACCCCAATACAACCCCCAGAATCTCTCCACTTGTTCAAGCGCAAACTCGTCGGGTTGCACTAAGCCATCGCCATTGAAATCCGTCCACCAAAACGCGAAAGCATGCGTGTTGCGCCAAAACTCATCACGCTGTTTTTCGGGCACAGGCAGATCGTCTTTTGCAAAACCATGCAGCCACAAAGCGCCACCAGGCCCAAGCGCGCAAACTGGCTGCGCCACGAAGTCTTTGCCGAGCCGGTAGATAACTACGCCACCGCGCCCGCAGTGCACAAGAAATGTTTGACCACGAACATGACGAAACTTGTAGTCGCGGTCGGTGAGACCATCAGGCGTGAATGTGAAGCCATTCATCTGCGGGCGAATGAGCGTTGCAAGCGTTTGCCATTTGCCCGTCGAATAGTCCACTTCAAATAGCGTTGCATGGGTGTTAACAAATTGTGGTTGCTGTTCATCGGCAGCACCCATGACAGCGTAGTGTCCTGCACCATGCAAATCGGCTGCCAACTTGCCATCGCTTGTCCAAACGCTGATTCGTCTCGGTGCATTGTCATGCTCGCAAACCCAGACTTTGCCTTCACGGTCAACAGTTATCCCTGAGGGGCGCAACATCCCTTCAGGATCATATCGCCCAACCCAGGGTCGCCCACCACTCTTGCCAATGATGCGCATTAATTGTCCCTGACCCCCGAACACCTTCACGCACATTGCCTCGCCACAATCGGTGACATAAATGTTGCCCTGTCTGTCCAGCGCTACACCCCAAGGCGCAGAAAGACCCTCTGTGACCAACGGCGTCGCTTCGCCTGTCTTCGGATTGAGGCGCACAATGCGGTTTTCGCTGACGACGATGAGCTGCCCATCGCTGGCAACAGCAATACCACAAGGTCGTGGCAGCAAATACTCTTTAAGTCGCTCACCTGTCCGCCAGTTGACGGCGACAACTTTGTTCTCCAAAAACAGCGAGCCGTAAAGGATATCGCCATCAATCGCAATGGAAAGCAAGTTCAAGCCCAATTCCTGCGGTCCAAAGTCATGGTCACGGAAGCGTTCCCATGTGCGCTTTCTTGGCACAAGTGGATGATAAACGCTCAACCGCTCATACGGTTTCAACTCGGGCGGCTTAAGTTCATCCGACCACTCGCTCAAGATCAACGCGCGCTTCCCAAACGGGAAGTTAATGGGCTTGCCCGTCTTAGCCTCCCACAAAACAACACCCGCTTTATTGAGCACTTTAGGGTCTGCCCAGTCACCACCCCAGCTCTTGCCATCCTGTGCCACAAAGAGCCGTTCGCCATCGCTCGCTAATGCCGTCACCAAGATACCGATCTCCAAAACTTGATGTTGACCCCAATACTTTTTGCCGATGCGATAGACAATGCCATCGTCTGACGGCAGCTTAGGGTCAACGGCAATGATTGCCCAACCCGCCTCGCTAACTGTCCAACCAAGGTAAACTCGTTCACTATCGGAGGTAGCGGCAATCGGTGCACCATGGTCGCCACCCCAACTGCCTGTGCCATCGTCGGTGCGCCACGGTGGGTTGCCAGCATTGTGAAGCGAAGTCACATAGCGTTGCCCGATGCCACGATGCGTTAGCAACTTGGCGATGTAGCGCCCAGAAGGAAGCGGTTGCCCATCATCATCCAAACCATCCCAGCGGATGGTGACAAACTTTTCTCCGCGCTTGATGCTTTTCTCGTCACGCACCACAACAGGCAGCGTGCGCACCAAAGTGCCATCGGAATTGAAGATTGCAACGCTGACAACTCTCGCCTGCAAATCAGGTAATGGTAGGCGCAATGTGAGTGGCAAAATTTGCTCCGCCTTCGGCTTTGGGCGCTCAACCGGTTGCAACTTGCCCTGTGGCAGGAAAATTGCTTGCCCCCACATGCCCGCATTCTGAAACGAAAAGCCAGCTTCACGAATGACATCGTTAAATGTGAGAACTTGCTTCCAGCCAGTTGAATCGCTCCAAAGTGGCTGGACGACAAAGGCAATACGGTCGCCGGCACTCGGTGGATTCGCTTTGGCGTTCAATCTTTCCCAAGGGATGCGCGCTTCAAGTGTGTAGCCTTTTCCATCCTTATCCTTGCGGAAGGCAAGCCCAGAATCTTTGCCAGTCCAAATTTTGTAGGTCCGATAAGCACCATAGGCGATGTGCAAAACAGGCAATTGCTTATCAGTGTAAAGCCACATCGTTAGGTGGCAGACCCCGTCACTCTCCATGTTGGGCAATGGGTATGGTGCTTTCGTATCACTGCACAGGCGCACC
>JANXAS010000008.1 GCA_025062195.1 Armatimonadota bacterium | reverse complement strand
CAACCTTCTGCCCGCTGAAAAAACCCATCTCCGCCATGCGATAGTATTCGGCTTTGGTGAACTTGCGGCGCTTAATCGTTGGAGCTATCAATGCTTTCTTTTCCACCGTGACCATAACTCACCACCTCCATTCCGCCCTAAGGCAACAATTCCATAACCCTGATCATGGCGTCAGGTTTCACCAACGGTGAGACAACCTCATCTGGCAAATAGATGCGAAGGCTTCGGTAGCCAAAGCCAAAAGGTTGATCAGACATTGAAACTGGCTCACGGAAAACTTCAAGGCGCCTGTCCTTCAAATTCAAAAGCCAAAACTCTTGAATGCCCGCTTTGGCGTAAAGGCTCCCTTTGACAAATCGGTCATAGTCAACCGATGAAAGAGCAACTTCAACTACAAGCACCGCAGTTTTAGGATGGGCAGTGGCATAATCGCGCCTTTGCCCTACAACGACTGCAACATCAGGTTCGGGTTCATAAGCTTCGCCCAAGTCTAAAGGCTGCTGGATGCGGACAACAAAACCATCCGCAAAAACCGCTTGAAGTGCATCCGCAGTCAATCCAACTGCAGTAGCATGTTCAGTCTCCTGCGGTGCCATCAAAACCACCTCACCATCAATCAGCTCAACCTTCTGCCCGCTGAAAAAACCCATCTCCGCCATGCGATAGTATTCGGCTTTGGTGAACTTGCGGCGCTTAATCAGCTGAGCCGTTACAACCTTTTCCTTTATCGTGACCACTTCGGTTCGCCTCCGGCAGAACTTGCAGTTCGTGAAAGCGCAAATCAGCAACGCACACCAAACTGAAACTCGCCCATCATTGCTTCTCCATCAAAGCAATGATGACATCATGCGGCATTGGCAATTTGCTTTTGACCTTAACTGTCTTTAGCTCAAGCACGCAGAAGCACCTGCTGAACAACTCTCGCAGTTCTTCTTCGGACGAGAAATATAGCACAGTGCCAAGCGGCGTCGCCCTGTATTTTCCCGCGCCACCAAAGTGTGCGTCCGTCTCACTAAAGCATGCGGAGAGATACTTGCCGCCGCTGCACAGCAGTGCACTCACATTAGCAATGTATCGCTCACGATGTTCAGGGTGGATGTGATGGAGCAAATACCAATCATAGGCAAACTCAAACGTCTCACAAATGATGCTCGGTAAATCCGAGAGCACATCTGCGACAATGAACCTGCAACGCTCTACTACCCCAGCTATGCGCGCATTCTTCCTTGCCCGCTCAATTGCCGATGGCGAAATGTCAACGCCAGTGACATTAAAGCCAAGCTTTGCAAGGTGGATTGCATGCAGCCCCAAGCCACATCCAAGGTCTATTGCCTTGCACGGCTTAACAAAACCGGACTCAATGAGCTCAACAAACTCCTCGGGCAATTCATCACTCACCCAAGGTATCTCGTCTGGATGAAGCGTTGAGTAAATGCGCTCAAGCTTTTCATGTTCACCAATGCCCATTGGCTTTGCCACCTTGTGCTATTATTTTTTGCATCAATGCCGTGCCGTTGCCGTCAGCGCAATAATTGAATTTGAGGTTTGAGAAGCAACGAAGCAAGTTGGGGGTGGGTTTAATGTATCGCATAACTTTAATTGCGACTTTGGCAGTCACCTTTTTCATGCACCTTTTAGACCGTGTTGCAACTCAACCGCCAGCTCAGGAGCTAAAGCCACCCGTCGGAAAAAGCTATAACGACATAAGAAGCGAAATTGATGTTCTTGTGTTCATTAAGCGCTGGGGATTTGATAAGGAGCAACTCAAGTTAGCGCATAAGTTGGTGATGAAGCTTTATGAAGCGGAGAATGAAATTGAGAAAGCTCGCAACTCACCGGAGCTGCTTGCGCTGTTGTGGCAAGCGCGAATGGCAATGCTTCGTGGAGAAGATGCAACACCGTGGCTTGAGAAGGTTGATGAGCTTGAAGGCAACCTGACGAGCAAGCTTGAAGAGGCGTTCTGGGAACTGCACGAGCAAGTTCTGAATGAGTTGCGCAAAGCGCTAAGCAATGAGCAGGCATCAAAGATGGCAATTGATGAGACTGTGTGGGGAAGGTTGGTTGAGGTCGCAAACGAATTCGCTGAAATGGTTAAGGCTGATGAGGATGAATGGGTGAACTGGAGAACATCAGTTGCTAACGAATTGAGGGATGCCGCAAGAGAGCACAATCCAAATGCGCCAAAAGATATAGCTGACCAGATCACCATCATGCTCATCAAGTTCAAGCAACTCGCTGTTGAACAACCAAAGCAAGCAAAGGCAGACTTGCACAAGCGCCTGCTCAGCCTCGTTTTACCGGAGGAAAAGCGCACAGGCCCGACTAAGGAAGAGGCTGAAGAACGCATAAGAGAGATTTTGAGGGCTGGATTTCTCTCCAACCTTAAAGCTACAGTGTCAATCCTCAACGACCTGCTCGGGATAAAGCCCTGAAAATTCGTAGCGATGCCGTTTCAAGGAATTAAATGCGGAAGTGGCATCCTACCCATGAAAACTTTTAACAGCGAGCCATCCATTGGCTTATCACAACTAATGCAGAAGCTGCGCAGGTGGCATCGTCTTGTAGGGACGGATGAAATCCGCCTGAAAGCTATCGGTAGGGCAGCAGCCATTCACACAATGCACCAACAGAACTCACCACAACCTCAAGTGGCTTATCACAACCAGTGAGTGAAGTTTGCAGTGAAGCGCGAAGCACCAGCGGAGTGCTGCCAAAAATTCAAGACGCCACTCAGCCCTCGCAGCTAACTGTGAGCAAGTTAATGCCATTTCGCATAATTGCTTACCACGAACAATTGAGTAGCTTGCACCCTGCTTTTAGCGTGCACTTACGGATTCAACTCGCTTAATCTCACGCTGCGATTTTGCATTGCTGACATGTAGATAGCTGTGAGCAGCTCAAGTGAGCGTTTGCCTTCCTTACCATCAACAGCCACGCTCGTTCCGTGAAGGAGTGCTGAAACTACATCCTCAATGACATTCTTCACCCTCGGCTGCACATCTGGCGGCTTGACTGTTGCATCCCTAAAAAACCATCGCTCAATATCGCCCACAAACACATGCGCTATAACCCCACCATCCGTGCCGTGAATTTCAATACCAGAGTATGCATCTTGTGGGAATGTGGTCGTCCCCACAATTGTCCCAACCGCTCCGCTCTTAAACTTGAGCATCGCTATGCCCAAATCCTCTGTCTCAATCTCATGTGCATATATGCCGATGTGCGCTGCTTGCACCTCCTCAACTTCACTGATGAACCATAAGAGCAAGTCAATGAGGTGTATGGTCTGGTTGGATAGCGAACCGCCACCGTCATATCTCCAAGTGCCGCGCCAACCACTTGCCGAATAGTATTCCTGAGAGCGATACCATTTAAGGCGTGCCTCTGCAAGGATGAGCTTGCCAAACATGCCATCATCAATCGCCCGCTTTATGCGAACCATACTTGGGTAGTAGCGTGCTTCAAAGTCAACGGCAAGAAGTCTGTTATTCCTCTCAGCGGCTTGTATCATCATTTCGGCACGCTCAAGTGTCACTTCCATCGGCTTCGTGACTATCACATGCTTGCCAGCGTTGAGCGCATCAACTGCTACCTCGGCATGCATGCCAGACGGAGTCATCACCATGACCACATCAACATCATCTCGTTCAAGCAACTTACGGTAGTCAGTCACCGCATCACACGAAAGCTCACTTGCAACTGCCCTTGCTTTGTCCTCCCGTATGTCGGCAACTGCAACAAGCCTTGCCCCATGCGTGCTGGCAATCGTCCTTGCTCTGACTGCGCCCATGCCGAGCCCAACTACAGCGAACCCGATCTCGCTCACCGAGCAATCCACCTCGCTCAGCTTGATCACTATTTCACACAACCTTTTGCACCTTGCCAGCCTTCAAACATGACGAACAGACTCGCACCCTGCGCACCTCTCCATTTATCTTCGCCTTAACCTTAATTAAGTTTGGAAGGAGCTTAACCTTCGTGTGCCTGTTTGAGTGGCTGACTCGGTATGACATCATTGGACCTTTCCCGCATATCTCACATCTTCGCGCCATATTGAATCACCCCCAATCAACTAACGGTGCAGGTGCTGCAAGCCATGCAAAAGTATAGGTGGGCTACCATATGCCCAAATTCTTGGCACACTTTATTCTCCCTTGCCCACTCACAATTGGTGTGGCTATCTCGGGATTAGCCAGGCAATGG
Source organism: Armatimonadota bacterium (assembly GCA_025062195.1). Taxonomy (GTDB): domain Bacteria; phylum Armatimonadota; class Fervidibacteria; order Fervidibacterales; family Thermosaccharophagaceae; genus Thermosaccharophagus. The sequence continues at coordinate 72,094 of JANXAS010000008.1, read as the reverse complement.
CGCAATCAAACCAAATGGCGTGCACACGCTGGCAGCTCACCCTTTGACATGTGTGAGCGCATGCACAAACAGCATATGCCACGAATTTGACATGGCTCATATGTGCATGCGCATGTCTTCAAGTTTTCTTCCTTCCGTGGGCACTCCACACCATCGTATGAGACACTTGGCATTTTCGGTCTGAACCCGCCCCTGTATAGCTCAATGAAGCGCCTCTGCGACCTGTTGTAGGTTCGTTCCACTTCCTCAGGGAAGAAACACCCAGGCACTTCGCGATGCGACAAATGATAGCTAAGGCAAAGGCAACAGTTGCCCTTCCTTGAACACGGCTCGTAGCTGCAAATGCAGCTTGCCAAATTATCCTTTGAACGCTCGCAGTCAACCAATGGCATTTTGTCTTGCCCCCTTACTTTATCGTTGCATGACTCCACCGTCACATTCAAACCCTACATGATGCCGCATCGCTATGTGAGTTGTCACCACTGTGCAACTGGCTCATTTAATGTGCGAAAAGCCTACGCAGGCATTAGGCTTACAGCCAAAGTTAGCTGACAACTCAATAGACGAAGAAAACTTGAAATACAAGTTTCATTGCTGCCAGATAATCATTTTCAATTTTTGCCCTACCAAGCCAAGTTCAATGTTGAGTTCAAGGTTCTGAATTCAAAGTTTGCTTCGTAGGGAAAGGCTACTGTCGAGCCGAAAAGAATTTTCCTCGCCATTTAAAGACGGCGCTAAGAGAATTCGTCAGTGACCATGAGCTAAAGCCCATAGCATGGTTTTGAAAAAGCGCATACCAACAGCATTTGAAGCAAAGAGCGAAACTGATTATCCGACGGGTTTCATTGGCGCTTTTTGTCCGATGCTATTTCAAGTATGAGGGGGCTTTAGCCATAACAAAATCTTGTGGCTTTAAAAATTCGTGCCTGAAGCCATTCCCACTTGAATGTGTCATTTAAGGTATGACCATCACTCAAAACAAACTATGCGGGCGGCTTGAAAGCCGCCCATAAATTCAAACTCGTGTTTTCTAAACAGTGTAGCTACAGATTATTGGCAACGCTTAGCTTGCAACTAAGGTATAGCTGTGGCATCATTGCAATAGCTGTGCGTTTAGACAGCCGTTGATAAGTTGAGTTGAGGCAATGGTGAGCAGTCATGCCAAATGTGGGTGACATCGCAACGATGCCACATATACTTTCACCAGACGACCCTATAGGAAAAGCCGCTGAGTTGCTTCGCCGCTCAACTCATGATGCGCTGCCCGTTGTTGACTCAGGTTGCGTCATCGGCTTGGTCTTAGAAAACGATGTCTTCATGGCTGCTCATCGCGCCGATACTATTACCCATATGGATGACCCGATGACGATGCGCGTGCGAGAGGTCATGCGAACGCACATACCAGCAATCAGTGCAAACGCCAGCATAAAAGATGCAGCAGCATATTTTGCAATGACTGACCTGCCAACCTTACCAGTCATTGATGGCAATGGTAAGTTGCGCGGCTTAGTCTCACGTTCTGACATAGCAAGCGCACTCTGCGCTGCTCTGCGTCCAAGCAGAGTTGCAGGCATGTCAACGCCGCTTGGCGTTTATTTGACATGTGGAACACACAGGAGTGGCGTAGGGGACTTAGGATTATTGTTGACTGGTGCTACAATAGGGGCGTTGCTCATATTGTCACAAATACTTTTGAAGTTTGCCCTGCACATCATTGACATAGCCGCCAGCTCAAATTTGCTTTCAATTTATCTTGATGCCAACTGGCTGCCTGTATCTGCGAAATTCCCAATAAGCGTTGGTGCTCTCGGGCTGATCTTGCAAATCCTTCTATTTTTCACCATGATGCGTTTCCTGCCGCTGTCTGGGTGGCATGGTGCCGAACATAAAGTTGTGCACGCAATTGAGCGTGGAGAGATGCTCACACTTGAAAGAGTGATGAGCATGCCGAGGGTGCATCCAAGGTGTGGGACAAACCTTGTCGTCGTATTCCTTTTACTCCTCAGCATTTATGTGGCGCGCCCAAATGTCTTGGTGATGATACTGTTAATCGCCATTGTTCTGCTCACATGGAGACGGTTGGGCATGTTCCTCCAAGCCGTATTCACGACAAAGGACCCAACTAAAAGGCAACTTGAGAACGCCTTGAGAGCCGGTAAAGAATTGGTGGCGAGATACTACCACCAACCGAGCTTGCATTTGCATTTCTTTAAGGTGCTATGGAACACTGGTCTGATACAAGCGCTAAGTGGGTTTGCCATAGTCCAAGGGCTATGGTTTTTAATCTCGCTAATCATTGACCTCGCTACGCAATTGCATCCTTGATTAATCTGTGCGCCACTATCAATATGACTGGGTAACCTTGCATGTCTCATGCACATAGGGGGCAACTTCATTATCGGGGGATGCAAGCATTGGGGGATGAGAAAACATTGCCGTATAGAAATGGTTCAAGCTACAAGGGGGCTTTGAGCGAAGGCTTAGTGCGCTGACATTCATCGCATTTATGCAGCGCAAGCTCTACAAACGATGCACCATGTAGGAGAGGGCTTTAGCCGCGAACAAAAATTCTCGCAGCTGAGTTACGCCCCAAATAGAAGGTGAACGGTAATGAGAAGAGGAGAGGTTGTTGAGACGGTGATCATCTTTATTGCCATTGGCTCAATATGGCTTCTCACACTCGGATACACATCGGCATTCACAACCGGCTTTTGCATCACCATCATAGTAGCGCTATGCATTATCGCTGTGAGGCGTTGGAGACGCTTTAAAGCCGCACTTGAAGAGGAACGCAAGCGCATAGAAATGATGGGTGGCTTCTACGATTATCCACCACAACAACAGCGCGATAGCGAGAATGGTGACGGCAAGAACATTTGACGCAGATGACGCAAATGAACCAACCGATTAATTTGCTGCGGCACAATTTAACGAGACTGCTACGATGCATCACGCAACCATTCCCAGTGCGCTAAAAACCACTCAACAAATCTTCTAATGCCCTCTTCAATCTGAACCTTTGGGTGGTAGCCGAGCAACTTCTGAGCCTTCTCAATGTCGGCATGTGTTAATGGTGGGTCACATGGCGGCATTGGTTGAAAGTCAAGAATGGCTTTGCGACCGATGTTCTCCTCGAGCAGCTTAACAACATCCATCAGCACGACTGGATGCCCACAGCCCAAGTTGGCAATCTCAAATGGAAAGACCTTCTCAAGGCTTGCCATGATGCCTTCAACGATATCGTCAATGTAGGTGTAATCGCGCAGCGAGGTCCCGTCGCCATATATCGGCACTGGCTGACCAAGCATTATTCGCCTCGCAAATTTGTGTATTGCAAGGTCGGGACGCTGCCTTGGTCCATAGACAGTGAAGAAGCGCAACGATGTGATCGGGATACCGTAAAGGTGATGATAGGTGTAGCATAGTATTTCGCCCATGCGTTTTGTCGCACCATAAGGCGATATTGGTTCAACGGCTGGGTCATCCTCCTTGAATGGAGCTTTTGACGATGCGCCATACACCGAAGATGAAGAGCCAAAGATAAACTGCTCAACACTGAACTGACAACACAGTTCAAGGAGCACCCAAGTGCCAGTTATGTTGACGGAGTTGTAATCAAGCGGGCGATGAAGCGATGGGAGCACACCAGCCAACGCCGCTAAGTGCACAACCTTCCTTGGACGATAGCGCTCAAACACATTTCTCATTGAAGCTATGTCACGAATGTCAGCCTCAACAAGATGAAAGCGTTTGTTGGGGAGCAAGTGGGCTACATTCTGGCGCTTCAAACTGGGGCTGTAAAAGTCATCAAAGTTATCAACGCATACGACATCATAGCCGTCGCCGAGCAATCGTTCAACGAGGTGTGAGCCAATGAAACCAGCACCGCCAGTGACCATAACGCTCATACTTAATCGCTCCCTTCAGCTTGTGTCATCTTTTTGAGTTGCTAAGGCTGCATCAAATTGTAACGCTTTAGTTGATGAGCAAGCTGAAATGCAAGGATGGCAGCCGGAGGGAATGATGATGGAGCCAAAGGAATTGTTTGTAGCCGCATTTTACGGTGAGGCAAAGGGAAGGACGCCGGTTTATGAGCAGGCTTTCGCCTCTGATGTCGCCTCAAAGATACTTGGGTATGAGGCAGCCACTGGCGGCGCAATGCTGCGCTATCAAGAAGCGGTTGCAGGTATCAGTGGGGAAAGAGCGCATAAGGAATTCATTGAAAAGGTGAAACACGACATAATTAAGCTTCACAAGTTACTCGGTTTTGGCGCGATATCAAAACCATGGTTGTATGGGCGCCCGACAAAGCAGGTGAGCGAATTTGAATTTCTTTACGGCGACCCGGACGGCTACTGGTTCATCTGCCGCTATGACCCGGTAGCCAAAACTTACGCCCCAATCGCATATAGCGACCCACCAATTTGGCGGGATGAGGGACAGATAAAAGAGGCAGTTGATGTGATGTGGAGGGCTGTTGAGCGTTGGAACGAGGGCAGTAAAGAGGCGTTTGAGAATGAGGTCGCCGAATGGAAGCTGGCTGGCGGGGATGAATTTGAGCTTATCTGGAACGCCGCTGGGCTTTCAGTGCCACTGAATGAGAGGTGGCTGACGGCATGCGCTCTTGTCCCAGAACTTGTTGGCGAATACCTGAAGGCACAAGCCGAGCTGGGATGCTTGCAGCTTGAGAGCCTCGCGAAACTCGGAGTCAGGATAGTCTGGGGCGGCGGCGACTTGGCTGACAACCACGGTCCCGTCTACGGACCTAAATTTTTCAGGCGCTATGTTCTGCCATGCTACAAACGCATTTCCGAACACGCCCACAAACTGGGCTTGAAATATCTTTTCCGGAGTGACGGCAACCTATGGAGCATAACTGACGACCTGTTCATTGAAGCTTCAATTGATGGCTACGGTGAGATTGATTACGATGCTGGAATGAAAATTCCAGAGCTTCAAGAGCGCTACCCAAAACTGACATGTTGGGGAAACATAAGCTGCCGCTTGCTAAGGCTGGGCACACCATCACAGGTGAAAGATGTGGCGTTACAAATAATTGAGCAGTGCAGGGAGCGCGGACGCCTAATACTCGGCTCAAGCAACGCAGTCCTTCCTGGGACTCCGCCTGAGAACTATCTTGCCCTCATTGAGGCTGCCAACACAGTCAGTCACTCAAAGTGAATATGTGTTTTGCGTTTGACTACCGGGGGCTGCTCCTCGCCGCAAAGCTTGTTTGTTGCTTGCGCAAGTCAGGAGCGCCGCGTCTCGCCAAAAAGTTAGATTGGAGGGCAAGGTCCCTGCCGAACTAAACGGTGTGCGAGGCGTTAAGCTTTTGCTTGTTAGGGTGAGGCTATTGCCGAACCAGAATCCGGGCAGGCGTTGTGGCTCACTTTTAAGTTCGCCCTCCCTTATAGCCTTTCATCAACGACTTTTTGGGGTAAAGAACAAACCGCTTGCCCGCCAGCGCATTCACTGGTTTGCCACTCGGGAGGGTGTGCCGAACGAAAGCTCTCAAAATTTTTCGGATTAATTACCAACAAGCGCACACATCACTCCAAGTTATAACCCCGCTACATTTAATCTCCTAAGCACAACAAAGGCTGTTGCGACATCTTGTATTGCCAACCCAGTAGAGCTGAAGACCGTGACTTCGCTGTCACTCGTGCGCCCTTGCAATCTCCCGACAAGCACATCACATATCTCGCCCGAAATTTCGTCCCTGCTCATCAAGCCGCTGCGAAGGGGAACATTTACCTCACCCGACTCAGTCCCTTGAGCCCAGTCGTCAAGGAATACTTTGGCTCGCTTCAGCAGCGCCGGGTCTAACTCCTGCTTCCCGGGGGCATCTGCGCCAATCGCATTTATGTGTGCTCCATTCCTCACCCAGTCGTTCATCACAATGGGAGCACAAGATGGTGTGGCAGTTACTATGATATCAGCCTCACTCACAACCTTGCTCGGTTCATCATGCACAAAATACTTAGCGCTCACCTTGCCTTGCATCTCCGCAACAAGTGAATGGGCAAGCTCTTTTTCAAGGCTCCATATGTGCACCTCCTCCAAATGCTCCATGATGGCGTCCAGCGCGAGCAATTGATACCTCGCCTGAACACCAGCTCCGATTAACCCCACCTTCCTTGAATCGCTGCGCGCCAGTAGCTTAGTAGCAAGTGCGCCTGCTGCAGCTGTGCGCATAGCTGTCAAATGAGTTGCTTCAATCAAAGCGATCGGGAAACCAGTCTCGGGCTCAACGACAATTAGGATAGCCATCACTGTAGGCAGTCCAAGCGCCCTATTTTTAGGGTGCGAGTTTACGACTTTGACGCCGGCGAGATTGATACCCTTAAGATATGCCGGCATAGCCCGTATATCTCCGTTTGGGAGCGGCACGATTAGCTTTGGTGGCATAATGGCATTGCCGAGTGCCTTCTCGCGAAATGCCAATTCAACGGCTTCAATTGCATCGTGCATCGTGAGTGCCTCACGAACTTGCTCCTCTGTCACATAGACCGTCTTTCGCCCAACCGAGCTGTGCATGAATGGATATCACCCCTTTTACTCACGCCGCTCAAGGATGGACTTGGCGATTGCCCTCAGCGGCTCCGAGCGCTCGTCAAACTGAGACAGGTGCATGAGCGCGCGCTCAATCGCTTTTGATGCGACCCGCCTTGCGCCATCAATGCCGAGCACAGCGACGATGTTTGGCTCGCACCTTTTCATCCGAAATGGATTAACTGCATCAAGCAGGTCATCGGTGACCTGAAATGCCAACCCGAGTTCCTCACCGAACTTTCTCAAAGCTGCACGCTGTTTCTCTGAAGCGCCGCCAATTATGGCACCAACCTCAACCGAGGCAGCTATAAGCGCACCTGTCTTGCGCCGGTGTATCTCATAAAGCTGTTGCTCTTGCAACATCTCACCGTTAGCCAGCTGTCTTTGTGCCTCAATATCGTCCACCTGCCCGCCGACCATCCCAAAGTGACCTGCAGCTTCGGCTATCACTCTCGTGACTTCAATAGCCACATTCACAGGGACGCCAACTTTAACCTGCTCACCTGCCAGAACTTCAAAAGCAAGCGTCAGCAAAGCATCGCCGCACAGCAAAGCTATTGCCTCTCCAAAGACTCTGTGGCATGTTGGTCTACCGCGCCTGAGATCATCGTTATCTAAGCAAGGCATATCATCGTGGACGAGTGAATAAGTATGGATGAGTTCAATTGCGCATGCCGCTGGCAAGGCGAGTTTTTCATCACCGCCAACTGCATAACATGCATCCAGAAGGAGCGTTGGACGAAGACGCTTGCCACCATTGAGAGCTACATAGCGCATGGCTTGATGAAGACGCTTTGGCGGCTCATCCTCAGTCGGAAGCAGCTTGTTTAAAGCTTCGTCAATCAAAGACTTGCGAACGCAAAGGTGCTTCTCAAGGTCAAAGTCACTCATCTGCGCCACTCACCCCAAGGTGATATGCTCATCTAATCGCGGTGAACGGCTATAACGGCATCATGCCTTATTGTGGCTTTCGCTCACATATATCCTCAGCCCGTTGCTGCGCATCCCGTCATCTACCCATTTTCAGAAATATCAAGAGCCATTCAACTTGCAAGTGCATTTAGATTGGCAATCCCTCGTCCTCATCCGTGGTGGGTAAAAACTCGCCACTTACTTCATTCGGTGCTAACTTGGCTTCACGCTCCTGTGTGACTTCCTCAGCGACTTCAATATCACGGAGTTCAATTCTTCCGTCCGGTGTTCTCACAACCATCTGCAAACGCTTTTCAACCCATTCCAGCTTATGCTCGCAGAACTTGGCGAGCTTTGCACCGCGCTCAAATAGCCTAAGCGCTTCTTCAAGTGGCGCTTTGCCCTCCTCAAGTTTTTGCACTATCTCCTCAAGCTCTTTTACCGCCTGCTCAAATGTCATCCCGCAGAGCTCCTCATCCGGGCACGATTGCCCGTGAGAGTCATCCCGCCTTATAAGAGAATTCACAGCCGTTCACTCCCCATTGGGCACAATTGCCTCAACCTCGCATTTGAGTTCTCCATCGGCGAGCACTACATCCACCCTCTCGCCTTGGCTCACCTGATACACACTCTTCACGATACCGCCAGTGACAGGCTGCCTGACATATGCATAGCCTCGCTCCAAAACGCCCTTTGGGTTGAGCGCTTGCAATTTACCCTCAATTGACGCAAGCCTATGCCTATGCTTGAGAAGTGCATTGCGAAACGAGTGGATCAACCTCTGATGCAACTCATCAAGGCGCTGTTTCTTTATATCCAGCAATTCCTCCGGACTTGTCATCACCCGCCTTGTTGTGAGTGCCCTCAATCTTTGGCGGGCGCTGTTGAACAATGCTTCTATGGCGAAGACGAGTCTACCGAGCAGCTTCCGGAAGCGATTCTGCAACTCTGCTAAGTCAGGCACCACCATTTCCACAGCTGCAGATGGTGTTGGAGCACGCACATCCGCAACGAAATCAAGGATGGTAAAATCAGTCTCGTGCCCAACGGCGCTCACTACAGGTATCCGTGACTCAGCAGCAGCTCTTGCCACGACCTCCTCGTTAAAAGCCCATAGGTCTTCAATTGAGCCACCACCACGCCCCACAATCAGAACATCAAACATGCCAAGCTCGTTTGCGAACTTGATTGCTGCCGCAATTTGCGGTGCTGCCTCTGCGCCCTGAACCATCGTCGGGATGAGTATAAGTTGCACACTTGGGCAACGCTTCCTGCAAACTCGCACTATGTCCCTTATTGCTGCACCGTCAGGTGACGTGACTACACCAACGACTTCCGGGAACTTCGGTAGCGAGCGCTTCCTTGACGGGTCAAACAATCCCTCCGACTCTAACTTGCGCTTTAGCGCTTCAAAACGCTCCCATAGCACCCCAACACCACAAAGGTGCAGCTCCTTTGCGTATAGTTGATAACGCCCCCTCTGCGGGTAGACTTTAACATACCCTTTTGCGATGACATGCTGCCCATCGGATGGCTGGAAGGAGAGCTTAAATGTATGCTCAGCCCACATAACGCATTCAATTTGCGATTGATCTACATCCTTGAGAGTGAAATAGAGATTGCCGGATGAATGGCGCTTCACATTTGACAGCTCACCAGATACCCACACATTTTGGAGCAATTCATCGTTATCTATCATCCGCTTGATGTATTCTGAAAGCTGGCTCACAGTTAAAATCCCGACCTCTTCAAGCGGCATCCCAAGACGCAATCTCCTAACGACGCCAAGTGGCGACATGCTGTTTTCATTCCCAACATACCTGTTCATTCAACCTGCACCTGCCTTAACTTTCTCACTTCACTCGCTTCAAGCAATTCTCAAAAGAGCCACCTGCACCATTCAAAATTTTGGCTTCCTAAAACGAGTTATGTGCCGGATGGGGCGCCATCTCTCAATTGTTCTCGGTGTCGCTCTCCTGTTGCGGCGTGCAATGTCTCTTAACGATTCCGCCAAGGATGCCATTTACGAACCTTCCGGATTCAGAAGTGCCAAAAAGCTTTGCCAGCTCAACTGCCTCATTTATGGAGACGCTGTGTGGGGTATCCGGCATGTGAAGTATCTCATAGGTAGCCATGCGCAATATGTTGCGGTCTACATTTGCCATTCGTTCAATCGGCCAATGCGGGGCGCATTCTTGAATCACCCTGTCAATTTCGTCCCTGTGTTGCCATGTGCCCAACGCAAGCCTCGTGGCAAATTCAATCACATCCTTAGGCAATTGCTTGTCCTGAAATAAAAATTCAAGCGCCTCCTCAATTGGCGCACCGCCAACATCGGCTTGAAATAATGCCTGAAGCGCTATCCGCCTCGCCCTGTGGCGCTTGCGCACATTATCCTCCCCCCAAAGTTTAAGGCTGCGCTTGAGTCCCAGCCAATCCGCCCTTTGAGCTTTTCTTCTCTTCAAGCATGCGCTTCCAAAGCTTCGCTTTGTAACGGGCACCAGCATCAAGCTTATTCTTATTTGACCACTGCTCCATTATTGCTTGAGCTGTCTCTAAATCGCCCATGCGACGGTATATCTCGGCAAGCACATGCCTGACTATGCTTGAATGCCTTAACTCCTCCCTCTCAAGGAGTTTATCCATCCACGCGATTGCCTCTTCGTATCTCCCCTGTTCCATCAACTTCCAAGGGACAACATAGCGCTCTGTTATTGTCTCAACAGCACCCTTGTTTGCGCCACAGTAGTGCTCATACTTGAAGTCATCCTTCCATGTCTTGAGAGCCATAGGTATATCTGAGAGACGCTCATACGCATGCGCAATCATGTGATGAGTCCTTGGAAGGTCGCCCGGTTTCCAGTCCTCAAGCGGACGAGCACGCTTGAACCATTTGATCGCCTCTGCGAGGTTGCCCGATTTATCATAATGTGTCCAACCGAGCTGGAAGAGAAGCTGCCAAGACTTAGGATTCCATCTTATTCCCTCTTCAAGTATCTCGCAACCCCTCCTGACATACTCATCTTGCTCCTCTTCGGTTTTAGCCTCGGCTCTAAGGTTGTATGCCACATGCCAACCGGCTGTATCCCAAGCCTGAACGAAACTTGGGTCAAGCCATGTTATAGTGCGCATTATCGGGAGCATGCTATACCAACGCCCTGAATGCCAATACTCGTCCGATTTGAGCCAGAGCATCTTTGCAGCAACGCCACGAAAGCCGCCGAGCATCGTCCCTACAAGCGTTATCGTTATAGCTTCAGCCGGCATAAGTTGGTAAAGCACAAGCACATCAATCGGCGGAAGTAGTTTATAAATTTCACGCTGCTTGTAAATGAGGGATTGCAATGGACCTTGCGCCAATATAAGGATAACAAGCGATAATATCAGCAATAACTTGCGCAACGCCCATCACCTCACACTTTGGGTTTAAAATTCTTGGTCTTGGAACAGGACTATTGCCACGATAACCAACACGGAACAATATAGCAACCCGTAAAGGATGCAGTTGAAAATAGTCTGCCATGGCACGACTGAGTCGGTAACGATAGCCTGTCTCACATCAAAGTTATCAAGGTGTGGCACAAGCCAATAAATCGTCTTAAGGACGCCACGAAATACATAAGCCTTCCAAGAGACAGGCTCAACATGCTGCGTGTGTGCATGCGCAAGGTGTTTCTCCGGCTCGGCAAGCGTCAGCAATGAAGAACTTTGAGCACCAACAAAATAGACGAGCACAGCAAAGACAATATTAAATGCGAGGGAACCCCTCGTTGATGCTGCGAGGGCTATTGCTCCAACAATTAGCAGTTGAAAGAAGGCGAGCACGACTGCCTTAACCACATTAATATCCAAACCCTTAGCGATATAGGAGTGAACGGCTATAAGCAGAGCACCCATACACGCAACTGTAACGAGAGTCGTCAAAGCCAACCCGAGAAACTTCCCTATGAGGAATTGCCATCTCCTGACAGGCTTTGAAAGGATGGTGAAGATGGTCCTTCGGTCAACCTCGCTGGGTATCATCGTTGCGCCAAGAAAGACAACGATGAGCATCCCAAATAGGGTTATAGAGCCAAGCCCAAAGTCAAAGACGAATTTCTTCTCCTCACCGGGCGCTATCCCGCTGAACAAGTTGGCTGAGGCTATAGCCACGAGCGCAAACAGAAATATGACCCAGAAAAACTTCCGCCTGATGGCTTCGTGGAATGTGTTCCTTGCGATAACCCATACAACTCTCATCTCCTAACACCTCCCGACTGTGGATTATTCAGCGACATTGGGCGTGTATTTTTGCCACTCTATGTTATCTGCGGAGCACCAGCCTCTTTAACGGCTTTGATAAATACATCTTCAAGCGTTTCGGTGAGGCGAGTTATTGAAACAACATGCCCATTGTGCGAGCGTATGGTTTCAATCACCTCGGGAGCACGATCATGGTCTAATAGGCGAAAGACAACATCGCCATCTCTTCTTTCAACAGTGGCTCCCAATTCACTTACATACTTGAAGACCTCCTCACTCACCTCACGAGCAACAATCTCGGTCACAGCAGTTGGCTCAAGCAATTCCTTAACAGTCCCTTTTCGTATCACCCTGCCAAGGTTGAGAATGACAACCCTATCGCATATCATTTGGACATCGGCAAGCAAGTGCGAACATAGGAAGATGGTCTTGCCTTGCTCACGGAGCTTTAGCATGAGTTGCTTAATGTCATGAGCCCCTATTGGGTCAATTCCGGTTGTTGGCTCATCAAGCAAGAGAAGGTCTGGGTCATTTATAAGAGCTTGCGCTAAGCCGATTCGCTGCATCATGCCCTTTGAGTAATTGCGAAGCGGCATTTTCCTGAAGCGCTTCATACCGACAAGGTCAAGCAGTTGCTCAATACGCTCCTTTCTCTCCGACTTGCTGTATCCAAAGAGCCGTCCATAGAAGTCAAGCAGCTCATCGGCGTTCAGAAAGTCGTAAAAGTATGGACCGTCGGGAAGGAAGCCTATTTTGTTCTTGACGCTTATGTCAAATGGGCTTGAATCAAAAACTTTTATCTCGCCCGATGTCGGGAAGATAAGCCCGAGTATAAGCTTAAGCGTTGTAGTCTTACCAGAACCGTTTGGTCCAACAAGCCCGAATATCTCGCCACGATAGACTTCAAATGAAACATCATCAAGTGCCAGTATTGTCCCGCCCCACCCAGTCGGATACTCTTTACGCACATTGCGAAGCTCAACTACAACTTCTCCTGCCGAAGTATTGCTCACTATACTCACCCCCGAATATTCATAGTGCCTCTTTAATGCCAACCCAATTGATGAAATGAGGTTGGTTAGTGACAGACGCAACCAATGGATGACTGCTAAGCCAACCAAATCTTTTCTTCCCGTCAGCGGTTCTCTTCAAGCGGACTGCATCCACCACTGCCAATCTTGCAAGCCTGCAGACCTCAACATTCACAGAGAAATTTTTTTTGCGATCCCATAAAATGGATTATAGCGACCATGCACTTTCGCTGCCTTTGCACTCCATCCATTTGCGCACAAGCTCATATACTGCTATTCCGTAAGCGACCGCCACATTTAAAGATCGCTTCCAACCAAGCTGTGGTATTTCAATCGCGAAATCACATAGCTTGAGAGCTGCATCACTCACACCATCAACCTCATTGCCAACGACCAAGCATACAGGAAACGCTTCCTTCGGGAAAGCCGTGTATGGCAGGCTCTCATAAGTTCTCTCTAAGGCAACAACCTTCCAACCCTGTTCTCTCAGGCTCGCAATAATGAATGCCACATCTTGGTGGTATTCCCAGAACACGCTTAGTGTTGCTCCAAGGGCAGTCTTTTCAATCTCAGGGTCCGGTGGGCAGCCGGTTATACCACACAGATAAAGCTTTCGTATCCCAGCGCCGTCCGAAATTCGGAATATAGCGCCCACATTGTAGAGGCTCCTTATGCTGTCAAGGATGACGCATATTGGAAGGCGCACACAGTTCCTTGCCTCCGATAGCGGTGGGCGACATTCCCTTTCGCTCGGTCGTTTGAGCATAGCTTCAGCTTTATCACCTCAACTGAAGTAAACGGTTGAGCAACTCATCCTTATCAACGAAGCCCTCAACTCGCAAGTGATGCAACTCTTCCCCATCTGAGCCGATGAAGATAAGCGTCGGCAAACCTAAAACACCGTAACGCTTCCTGAGTCCCTCTGAAACGCTGTTTTTGAAGGTCAAGTCAACACGAAGGCAAGTTATCTTCTTGAGCTCCTTCAGAACATCATTATGTGAAAGGGTTTGACGCTCAAGCTTTTTACATTCGGGACACCACTTGGCTGTAAACTTGATCAAAACCGGCTTGCCCGTTTTGAGCGCCTCTTTGAACAACCTCGCCGAGTAATCCTTCCAAATTAAGTAGTCATCTTTCTTTGCCGATGCGCTAAGCGCTGCATCATAACCGCGCTCATAGCCGACGGTGTAGCTGGAATGCATCAACAATCCGATGGCAGCCATGACCATCAACCCCCCGACAACCCTCTTGAAAGCGAAAAAGCGCCCTTGCTCATCTCGTGGCGAAACAAACCATCCAAGATGAATGCCGGCGATCAGAAGCAATGACGGGAGCGCAAATGGAGCAACAAGGTGCGGCAAAAGAGGGATGATAAGATAAATGGATAAAGCGAGCAAAGCAAACCCGAGCGCCTTCTTCACCCAATCCATCCAAATACCGGATTTTGGAAGACGATGCAGCGAACCTGAGAAGAGCGCAAGGAAAATATATGGCAGCCCAAGACCGAGTGAGAGCGCAAAGAAACAGAGAAAACCTATAGCTGCGCTCCTTGATGCAGCAACGAAAGCGAGCAATGCTGCTGTGAACGGAGCAACACATGGCGCTGCTATGAATCCGGCAACCATGCCCAATCCGAATGGTCCAACTGCTTGTGCAAAGTTGTGCAGGCGACCAAGGAGCCGTGATGGCAACTCAATCTCATATGCGCCGAACATGCAAAGGGCAAAAATGGCGATAATGCTGGCAACGATGACGAGAGCAGCTGGGTGCTGCAGCGCTGAGCCAAACAATCCGCCAGTTAGTCCGGCTGCAACGCCCATTAATGAGTAAGTGATGGCTATGCCAAGCACATATAGCAATGCTTCAGTTGCCAGCCTTGAAACGCTACCGTGAGAACGACTCGCAAAGTATCCGATAGTGATCGGCACGAGCGGGAAAACACAGGGCGTCAAGTTGAGTGCTACACCAAAGGCAAATATGATTAGAAGCGCAGCTGTCCAACCAAAACGGCGAATGAGCGATGAGATGCGCTCCGAAGCCCCAACACCAATGATGCTCGTGCTTTCCTTTTGTTCAACTTCAGGCGGCAGCTTGAGATGGCTTGCATACCGCCTAAACAAATCGCTGTTTGTTGGCTTGACCTTAGCACCTTCACTAACAACTATGACTGTGATTGGCAACCGCAAGCTGCTTGGCGGGTAGCAACGGCGCTCATCGCAGGCTTGATAGCGCAGGTCTGCAAATATGCGGTGCACGCCCAAAGGTGCATCACGAGAGGCAATCAATGTTGTGACAATCGCAAACTCGCCCTCATAAACTAATAGCTCGCCAAATGAAGTGTGCAGCACCTTCGCTGGTGGATAATATGTGCGCTCAACCTTGAGCCAACTTGGCAGCTTGAGAGAAAGCGTTGTTGGTATGAGCCACTTTTCCTTTGGCTTGTGTGAATTGACATGTAACCCTTTTGGGAGCCTAACAAGAACCATAATGTTGACTTTACCGTTACGCCTTATGGCTGAGGTATCCATATGCGCTTCGGCTTTGACTTCAGGTTGTGCACCATAGGACAGATTGGTGGGAGGACACACAAGGGAGATCAGCACAATACATATTCCGATTCCGACCGAAGATAGCGATGACAGGCAGTTCATCACGCCAAACATATCACGACGCTTTCTCGGCATGAAAGATTGCACCTCCAAAGGTCAACTAATAACCTCACAAAGCGTATTATGTAGCAATGCAATAGGACGACAGCGCTCTTCACCTGCGCATAGGTTACTTTAGTTTGCCACCTCACCTTGCGCACTGTAAGGTGCGTCTCAATGCGTGAACATATCAAATGCGCCTTCGTCTAAGTTGGTGACCACGCAAAGCGCGTTGGTTAGATCAAGGGGGTGAGATGTCATGAAGATACGAAAGGTTGTGCCAATGATGCTTATTGCGTTGCCGCTTGTGGCATGTCTGATTGCTGTTTGCCTGCATGTATCAACTGCTCAGCCACCACAAACTCAACAGCCTCAACAGGTTCAATTACCTCAACAACCTCAGCCGCAACAGCCACCGAGGCAGCCACAATTCCAACCAGGTCAGCCGCCAGCCTTCCCGGGGCAGCCGCCGGGCTTCGGTTTCCCACCGATGTTTAGGATGCCGTTGCCCATTGCCATTTACGCAAATGAGAAGTATGTGTATGTTGTGCGCGGCAATGTGCTCTACCAGTTTGACGCCGAAACATTGCAGCTAAAGAACAGGGTTATCCTTGAAGACATCGTCCCACCGGGGCAACCTCGCCCACCAGCTCCAGGGACAGTTGCGCCTCAACCACTCCCACAGCCGGGTGCACAGCCAAGACAATGACCTGTTCGCACAATGATTCACAATGAGAACACAAACGAAAGAACTTATGAAAGAACCTGAAGGAGGTGCAATGCCATGAGGGCAAGAAGAGTGATGCCTGTAACGCTTATTGCATTGCCGCTTGTAGCATGCCTGATTGCTGTTTGCCTGCGCGCATCAACCGCTCAACCGCCACAACAAGATCAGCCACAGATTAGGCAACAGGTGCAACAACCGGGGGCTTTCCAGCGTGGTGAACAGCAACAGCGTGAAGGTCCTCGTGGATTTGATAGAGGAGCGTTCCAGCGCATGATGTTTAGAGCAGCATTGCCCGTTGCCATTTACGCAAATGAGAAGTATGTGTATGTTGTGCGCGGCAATGTGCTCTACCAGTTTGACGCCGAAACATTGCAGCTAAAGAACAGAGTTATCCTTGAAGACATCGTCCCACCGGGAGCAGAAGCATTTCGTGAAAGGGGACGATAAGAAAGCAGGAACAAAGCGAGAGCGATGCTGTTGTGATAGGCTTCTGTGGGTAGACACTACCTATTTTTTGAAAAAGGTGTTACACGGAGGCATTCATAGCAATGTTGCCAGCCCAACAAATTTCGGCAACATCAATAGTCGCTGATAAATCGTAGGGTGATGCAGCGCTGAATTTTAGCTCCATAAGGGGCAGATGAAACCTACTTGCAAACTTTTGATGTGGCAGCAGTCCGCCCTTCCGATACATCAACAATTTTTTGAATCTTGAATGAAGAGCGAATTTTGTAACGCTAAAAGAAAAAGTGAGCGAAGCACCTACATTCAACTGCTTAACTCCTATTGCAGACAGGTTGGGCGTTGCGAAAGCGATGTGAGTGCAGGCAGCAGTCCACCTATTTTGTGGCGGCATCTAATGTGTCCTCCCCACAACTTACAATCCGCCCACCATATCACGGAACAGGCACAATGGCAACAACAAGCCATCTGGGGAAACTACAGTGGCGATGTTGAGTTCCTCTTTTGACCCCACCTCAAGAACGATGTGAGGGACATGTTCTCTCTCACGGACATGCTTGATTGACTGTATTACTGATGAAAGAATTTGAACCAATTCAACAAAGCCGCCCTTAGTAGTCCCACAAGTAACTGATATTGGCAATCGTAATAGCGTTGGCAACGCCTTTAACGAAATCGCTATCTGACCCATCTCGCTAACAGCTATTGCCGTTTTTGACCCAGCGGATGAAAAGTTTTTGCAAGTCAGCAAGCCATCTTTATTAATCGGGAACTGCGGGATGAGCTTAGGCTGCCATTTACAAATTGCATCGGCTAACTCTGAGAGAGAACGGGCATCTGCATCAGGTAACTCAACTATAACATCGCAAGCAAACTCATTCACCAGATGCTCTGCCATACTTTGCCAATGAGTTATCTCGGCGCTGCTCATGCCCGAAAGCCAAAGGCTATCAACCAACACATCAAGCCCTTCTGCCTTCAAACCATCTAACTCAGCTTCACTTACCAGCATCATCAATTTCAATGGGCATCACCTCGTAACAACTAAACAAAAAGCTTTGTCTCCCTCATCGGTGTAGTCTCCATAAACCTGATTGTCTCTTCAAAGCTCCTGTAGCCGCCAGTTGCTCCAATTGCCATAACACATAGCGCCCCAACTGCATTAGCGAATTTGCCAGCCGTGTATAAGTCCCAACCATTTAACACTCCAACAAGCAATCCAGCCATAAAAGCATCGCCAGCGCCGGTTGCATCAACTGGGACCACATCAAATGCGGGAATGTAATGGCTCTCGGTGCCATCGGTAATATAGCATCCTCTTTCTCCGAGCTTAACTCCGGCTACTTTCACACCGTGTTCAAGTAAGACCTTGCACATGTCTCTTGGGTCATCCCGCTCCGTCAGGTGGCGCGCCTCCTCATAACTTGGGATGAAATAATCAACGAATGGCAGGCACGGCGCAAGCAACTTCATCCACCGCCCAGTCGCATCAAAAACTGTGTCAAGAAATGTTGTAACACCTCTCTCCTTTGCTGCTTTGAGAAGGTTTGCAGTTGGTTCGCCATCAAATCCTGGCATGACAAATGTGCCAGCGATATCAAGCACCTTTGCCTTAGCTATCTCGTCAATGTCAAACTCCTCGAGGCGCAAAGCGCCATTTGCACCCGGATAGTGTATGAAGCTTCTCTCGCCATCGCTATGCACCATAACCATCGTCGCTGAAGTTCCAACAGCATCATCAACAATGATCCCGCTGACATCAACGCCGGCTTGAGAGAGTGCCTTCCTCAAAAAATCGCCAAGGGCATCGTTGCCGACTTTGCCGACCACCTTCACCTTTACCCCAAGCTTGGCTAACCCCACTGCTGTGTTTGCTGCACATCCGCCTATGTGTGTCTCCATTCTCTCGGTCAAGACAAGCCTTCCCTTCTCCGGGTAGCGATCAACAGGCTTTGCTACTACATCCGCAACGAGAATGCCGAGGCAAACCACATCTGCCATCTTGCTCACTCCTTCATCAAAGCGCCTTAGGCAAATCAGACAGATGCATGCTGCTTGGGGCGGCGTATCCAATTATGCTCGTCAAACTCACATCTGAGTTGGCGCTGATACACCCATTAGGGCAAGGGTATTCCTTATTGCAATCCTTGCAGCATCTGTAAGCATCAGGCGAGCCGCGCTCAGCATCTCATCGTCGCCCAGCACCCTGCAGGAGGTGTAGAAGCTATGGAAAGCCGTAGCAAGCTGATGCGCATAGCTTGTGAGCCTGTGCGGCTCATAGCGCAAAGCCGCTTCACTAACAATATCCAATAACTCAGCCACCTCCCGCATTAAGAGCTGTTCGGAACTGTGCGTCAAAAGCGATAAGTTAACTTTGTCCTTCGGAACTGTCAACGCCGGATGCCTATCAATGCTTGCCTGCTTGAAAATGCTGCACGCCCTCGCATGAGCATACTGGACATAGTAAACCGGGTTCTCTTGTGACTGCTTCGTTGCGAGCGTGACATCAAAGTCAATTGGGCTGTCGGCGCTGCGCATCAGCAGGAAGAAACGCACTGCATCCACCCCTGCCCAATCCAACAACTCCTCAAGCGTGATCATTTCGCCCTCCCTTTTCCCCATAGGGACAAGCTCACCGTCTTTGAACAGCCTGACAATTTGGTAGACGATGACATGCATCTTGCTGACATCGTAGCCAAGCGCCTTTAAAGCGGCTTTCAACCTCGCAACATAGCCATGGTGGTCTGGTCCCCAAATGTTTATGAGCGATTTGAAGCCACGCTCATACTTGTAAATGTGGTAAGCAACATCCGCTGCAAGGTATGTAGGTGTGCCATCGGACCTAACCAACACCCTGTCTTTATCATCGCCAAAAGATGTTGTCCTCAGCCATATGGCTTCATCTTGCTCATATGTCCACCCACTATTAATCAGCCTCTCTATTGCTTCTCTCACCCTTCCGCCATCATATAGCCATTGCTCGCTTACCCAGCTATCCATATTTATTCCGAAGCGCTCAAGAACAGCTCTTTGTCTTGCGAGCATTTTCTCCATTGCAAGTTGAGTGAATATGGATACTCTCTCACCGGATGGTATGTGAAGATACTTATCGCCAAATTCCTTTCGTATCTCACTCGCTATATCCACAACATACTCGCCCTTGTATCCATCCTCTGGCATCTGTGCTGGGTGACCGAAGGATTGCAAGTAACGGACTTCAAGGGATTGCCCGAACTTGCGCATCTGAGTGCTTGTGGCTGCATCGTTTATGTAGAATTCACGATGGACTTTGAATCCAACAGCGCTCAACAAACGCGCAATTACATCGCCGAGGACTCCACCCCTACCATGCCCGAGATGCAAAGGACCTGTTGGGTTTGCACTTACAAACTCAACCTGAACCGTTTGCCCATCGCCAATATTGCTATGTCCAAAGCGTTCATCTTCAGCAACAGCTTGCCTGACCATGTCGCACAGCCAATCGGAGCGAAGGTAAAAGTTAATAAAACCAGTCCCAGCAACCTCAACTCGTTCAACCAAGCCGCTATCCAAATCCAGATGCTTAAGAATGATATCCGCTATCTCCTTGGCGTCCCTCTTTAACTCTTTGCCAAGCATCATCGCTATATTGGTCGCATAGTCGCCGAATGTTTGATGTGGCGGGCGCTCCACTATAAACCTTGGCAGCTCGCAAAACTCAATCTCACCATGTGAGCGTGCCTTCTCCAAAGCTTTGAGCAACGCCTTTGTCAATGCATCCCTAATGGCTACCATTGGTGCTTCACCTCATCAGGGGCATGTTGCGGATTATTGCAGTGTGCTCCTCACAACGATTTTCTCAAATACACATTCATTATTCCCTACTGCCACAACCGCGTAATCTCCGAGGTTCGTATAGCCAATGTTTATGACAAGTGTCCCATCCTTAAGTTTCCGGTGTTGCGGCAGATGCAAGTGCCCACACGCATACAGCTTTGGACGGATTAGCTTGAAAGCTTCAAGGAAGCATCTCTGCCCACCGTGAGTCCCTTTGGGAGTCATATCGGCAATCCCGATGGGGCAGGCGTGAGTGACAAGCACATGCAAATCAACACCATAGGAAGCCACCATGTTAGCAGCCATGTGCACTTCCTCATCAAGAACATAAAATGGCTTGCGCTTTGACTTTGCCCATATTCCGTTTATGCCCGTCAAAGTGATACCCCCAGATTTTACAACTTCGCCGTTGCGCAGAAGAACCGGCGTCCCATCAGCGTTACGCAACTGGCTCAGTAGGTCAATGTCATCGTGATTTCCATAGACAGTGAAGACGGGCAACATGCTGAGCAATTGCTCGTATTTCTCCCTCGGTATAGTTTTCGGGTCACCCCAATCTCCAGCACATATGAGCAAATCCGGTTGCTCGGCATCCAGTGCTGAAAAGAGATGTGTCAAATCACCATGCATGTCCGAAACGAGCAGAATACGCAACATGTTGATCACTTCCGGAAACTCAGATGCGAGCTGCCACCATCTTTATCGCATGCGCTATGCGCCTGAAAGCTTTTCCCCTGTGGCTAATTGCATTCTTCACGATGATAGGGAGTTGTGCCATCATGAATCCCAGCCCCGGAAGGTAAAATATGGGGTCGTATCCGAAACCACCCTCCCCAACTGCCTCAAATGCAATTAGCCCTTCCACTTCTTCCTCAACAACATCCACAAGCCCTTCAGGGGTGGCAAGCGCCATAGCGCATTTGTAACGGGCTGAGCGCTTTTCAATTGGCACGGATGAGAGCATCTCCAATATGGCTTGGTTCTTCAGGTCATATGATGTTCCCTTGCCCATAAATCTTGCTGAGCGGCTTCCCGGGAAGCCAGAAAGTGCATCCACCTCTAAACCCGAATCCTCAGCCAACGACACCATCCCGCTGACCTTCGCGGCTTGCAAAGCCTTGTGCTTTGCAACCTCAATATAACTTTCGCCATGCTCTTCAAACTCAATCTCTATGCCAACTTGATTTGGGGTGACAGGTTCAACGAGTTCCCTCAGCCTGCTATCGCTCTCAACCAGCAGCAACAGCTCTCGCAGCTTGCCAGCATTTGATGTTGCGATGAATAGCTTCATCTTATGCTGGCTCATCTTGCTCACCCGTTATAGCTTATCATACTTCGCAAACACCTCAGAGGCAGCGCTTATAGCCGATGAGACATCGGCATTGAAGCCCTCCATCCTCAATGCTGCACCGAGCGCCGATAGGAGAAGCAAGACATTGCGCCTTTGAGAAGAATATCCCATCAACCCGATGCGCCATATCCGCCCCTTCAAAGCGCCTAAGCCCGCACCAATCTCTATATTGAATTCGCTGAGCAAGCAATTCCTGACTTTAGCTTCGTTAACGCCCTCAGGAACGCAAACAGCAGTTAAACATGGCATGCGAAACTCCTTCTGGACAAGCAACTTTAAACCCATTGCTTCAATCCCAGCAACAAGCGCTTCGCCATTTTGAGCATGTCTTTGCCAACGCTTCTGCAAACCCTCTTCAAGGAGCAATCTCAGGGCTTCCCTGAGGGCGTAAACCATATTTATCGGGGCAGTGTGGTGATAGGCTCTATCCTCACCCCAATAGGTTGATATCAAAACCGCATCATAATACCAGCTTGTGGGCTTTCGCTTGCGCATTTTCACTCGGTTAATCGCCCTATCATTAAATGTTATAGGGGCAAGCCCCGGCGGACAACCAATGCACTTTTGCGTCCCGGAATACGCCATATCCCAACCCCAATCATCGGTAAAGACTGGCACTCCGCCAAGCGAAGTGACGCAGTCAACAACAAGCAGCGCATCCACATCCCGCACCGCCTCATAGACCTTATCAAGTGGTTGAAGGACTCCAGTTGATGTCTCAGCATGCACCGCTGCAACAACCTTTGGTGAGTGCCGTCTTATCAACCTGCACATCTCGTCCTGGTCAAATCCACTCCCCCACTCGCAATCCACCCTGACAAGCTCCCCGCCAAGACGATTGACCATCTCGCACATGCGTTCTCCGAAATAGCCGTTGACGAAAACCATGACTTTGTCACCGTGCTCAATCGCATTTGCAAGGCATGCTTCCATACCAGCAGAGCCAGTCCCAGACAGCGGGAAGGTGAGCTTATTCCTCGTTTGAAAGACGACGCGAAGCATCTCTCTCACTTCGTCCATCACGCAAAGGAACGAAGGGTCAAGGTGACCAACTGGCGGATGTGAAAGCACCCTCAAAACTCTCGGGTCAACATCGCTTGGTCCAGCTCCAAGCAGGATGCGATTTGGCGGCATTGAATTGAGCAGTTCCAAAGGCTTAGAAAGCCTGTCGTCCACCGTTTTTGCCGCACCGCCCTTTGTCTCACCTTGTTCTCTCTCATCCACTATCTCCTCGCCTCCAAAAGCAAAATAAATGTAACAAGGCTGTCTGCATCATTCAGGAGCGCTATGGCACAATTAACGCAGCATGACCTAATCATTGCAGGTTATGGTTGTTAAAGCATTATAGCACATAAAATTACCATGCTCCTTTTGCCATGCGATTGGAGCGGTTCCAACGGGCAAAAGGTGGTGGGCTAAATGAAAAACGCAAATCAAAGCCCGTCTGATAGGCTCATCATAGCTGCTGATGTTCGAACAAGGGATGAGGCAACCCTCCTGACCGAGGAGTTGATGCCACTTTGCAGGCAGTTTAAGGTAGGGTGTGCTTTGATTTGCAGCGCCGGATTTAATGTCGCCATAGAGATGACCAAAATGGGCGCATCGGTGCTCATTGATTTGAAGTTGCACGATATACCAAACACAGTTTATGAGGCGTCATTTGCGCTCTCAAAGTATGGCATATGGGCGTTGACGGTGCACGCATGCGGCGGACTTGAAATGATTAAAGCCTGCATCTTAGGAACACGCAACGGTGCAATGGAAACATCATATAAGCCTCCGCTTGTATTCGCCGTAACGCTCCTAACAAGCATATCAGAGCAGCAGCTCAACGATGAGCTGCAAGTCAAGACATCAGTTTCCGAGTATGTTGTCACGATGGCAAAGCTTGCAAAGCTTGCTGGAGCAGATGGTGTTGTGGCGTCCGGCAGAGAAATAAATGATGTCAGAGAAGCCTGCGGAAATGATTTGCTCATCCTCGTCCCCGGAGTCCGCCCATCATGGGCAGCTGCTGATGACCAACGCCGATATATAACACCGGCTGAGGCAATTAAGCGCGGCGCAAACTACATCATTGTTGGACGACCAATATTGAGAGCCGAAAACAGACGGGATGCACTCATGCGAGTCCTTGATGAAATAGCGAGTGCCATCTAAGTCCACCGTATCTAATGGCAGCACCCCTGCTTAAGTTTGAAGGCTGATGGTCCGCGCAGCTTCGCGACAGCACTACAAATCCACAGCGTCATTTAACTGGCTTAAGTGTTACAGAGCGCAGGTTGATCGGGCGCCAGCCATCTTGAACCGGCTCAACCCTTAGCGTGTATTCTCCGGCTTTCTCCAATTTCACTCGCCCTATCACCACAGTTGTATACTTGTCGTAATCCCCCGTTGTGGGCACCCTCATCAGCAGTGCCTGACCGTTGATAAGCACCCTCGCTTGAACATTTGTTGATGGCGTTGCGACTTGAACATGCACATCAAACTCCAGTGGTTTTGTAACCTTAAATTTCCACTCAACCGTTGAGCGAGGGTCAAACCAAAAACCAATGTTATCCTTTGGTCCACCATACTCATATCTTGCCGGTATGCTAACACCAGGCGGATTGTGCACAGTTGCATCTGCAGCTTTTAGCACAACAGAGAAATCAGCACCTTGCCTTATCGCTTGAGTGATTACCACTGGCTTACCCTTAATCTCAAGCGCAATGACGGAACAAATTTTGTCCGGAGCGTCACCCTCAAGCTGAACCGTTAAGCCCTCTTCTGCCCTATCAACTTGCAATCTGCGCTTCCTGTCAGCAAGCAAGTAACATGCAATCGGTTCGTTGTTCACATGCACATCAATCTTTGCGCCTTCCTTCCAATCAAACACATGCAAGTAAAGTATCGTCTTATCACCCAACTCCCTACTTGTGCATCTGCCCCATGTTGGTCGCCTGAATGGACTTGCCTGCGTCCCATAAATTGCTTCGCCATTCACCTTAAGCCATTTCCCCATCTCTCTGAGCCGCTCAATTGATGGCTGCGGTATTTCACCTTCCGGTGTAGGTCCGACATTGAGCAAGTAGTTTCCACCCTTGCTTGCAATGTCCACAAGGTTGCGTATTAGAGTCGCTGTAGATTTCCAATTTTGGTCATACACCTTATAGCCCCATGTATCGTTCATGGTCATGCAAACTTCAAAATCCCTCCCAACAATTGCTGTCTCGGGTATATGCTGCTCTGGCGTTTCAAAGTCACCATGTATGCCACCGCCAAGGCGGTTGTTCATCACTATATTTGGTTGGAGCTTGAGCAAAGGCAAAAACAGTTCGGCGCGCTCCCTCGTCATATTCACGGGTGTGTCCCACCAGATGATATCAAGCTCACCATAGTTGGTGAACAACTCACGCACCTGCGGGATTGCGATCTTACGCAGGTATTCATCAAAGCTACCCTCTTGAGCTTTGTCCCAGTGACCGCCAGCTGCAGCACCACCGGGATGACACCAGTCCTGAGCTTGTGAATAATAAAAGCCAATCCTTACCCCTTGTCTCCTGCACGCCTCAACTAACGGCTTAAGCAAATCCTTACCATACGGTGTTGCATCAACAATATCCCAATCGGTGACCTTTGAATCAAACAGCGCAAAACCATCATGATGCTTTGATGTGATGACGATGTATCTCATGCCGGCTTCCCTTGCGAGGCTCACCCACGCATCCGGGTCGTATTTTACCGGGTTGAATTGCCTCGCATATTCTTTGTATTCAGCCACAGGTATACGAGCACGATGCATTATCCACTCACCTATTCCCGGTATTTGCTTGCCCTTGTATATGCCGCCAAGAACTGCGTAAACTCCCCAGTGAATAAACATCCCAAACCTGGCTTCACGCCACCACTTCATCCTCCTGTCCCTTGACTCCTCAAACCACTGTTCCTGCGAGAGAGCACCACAGGGTAGCACCACACCGACGAATGTTGCCAAAAATGCCAACGGCGTAAAACCTCTCACCCACAGACCGCCAATCATTTTTCACACCTCCCACACTGCCAAGGCTCTATGATGCCCATACATGCTATCCACATCCGTTGCACCCAAAGTCCAATACCACTTCAAATAGTGTAACAATCTTCGGCGGGACATTACAAGCTACAAAGCGCAAAGCTAACAAATGCGAACTTACAATGCATCATAAAATCACGATGGGCACTGAATCATTTTCCCGTAACAGCATACTCCAACGCTGAATTTATCCACTTGAGGTGATGGCGTGAGAGAACACCATAATTGAAGAAGGACAAACCGTCAACATCGTTTTCAATACATATCCTTATGCGCTCAACGAAGCCGTCAAAGGAGCCAACATACTTCTCGGATGGAAGCAACCCCACAATCAATGTTTTCTCCTTGAGCATCACCCTGTTGACCCTTAGCGATATACGCAACTGATCTGGTGATAAACGATACGCAAGGACTATCACACCGTCTGCGTGCTCCATTAGTAAGCTTGGCTCCAAGCCAATTTGCCAAAGCTCGGTTGGATGAGCCTCACCAAACAAATGCAGCTTTGTCCGCCCACGCAATCCCACTCTCTCATGAAGGAACTTGAGCAGAGAATCCATGCTTGTTATGCGCATCTGAAGGTAGCCCTCCATCTCCGTCCCAAACCTCGTTGTAATCATATCCCAGTTGAGTTTCTCACAGGGATATGAAGATGGGGATGAGAAGAAGCTTTCAAGTTCGCTTCGGACAGAATTCCTCACAGCCTCAAAATCAACACCGCTCTCCCTTGCCCTTCTCTCGCACGCGTGACAGAAGCACAAGCCGAGCAGGAAGTCAACCAATGGTGGCAATTCAATCTCCATCTTCACGTGGTGATAGGCGTGCTGAAAAGGCATATATTCAAACGCCTCAAGCTCAACTGCATAAAGTGGGTAGTTCGTGACAAGGTCGCCAACTATAGCCGAAATTAATTCCCTGACGGAATCGTTGCTCGGACAAAGATGCGTTATGTAAGTGTCACCAAAACAGTTTACAGCTGCGCAATCTCTTCGCTGGGAGGCAAGCCTTGTATTATGGCAGCATAATAACCACCCAACAACTCTCATACCAAGTTTGTTAGAGGCATCAATGACCTCGGCGAGCAAATTCCTTTCCTTGCATATGCTGCTCACTGTTGGCTGCAAATCTAAGCCGGCATACCAAGCCGGCATAGGTTGGAAATAAACCACGCCCTCCTCAGCGAAGTAAACCTTTCGCCTCGGGTTGTGCGGCAAGAGCATCTTCCCAGCATCATAACTAAGAGCTACGCTGACGGTATCAATCCCAAGCTCATCATGTATGCGCTTCAACACTGTCTCAACACCTTCATCCATTAAGTCCCACGGAAATATCCACATGCTAAGGTGCATTCCTTCCACCCCATTTGCGTTTGCCGTGATATACGCCTCATGGGCGCTAAAACAAACGCACAGCACTAAAAGGAGACAACTGGGTGCAGTGTGATGCCCTTCTCTCGCCCCACATTAACCACGCTATAGCCAATCTTAAAACTTTAGAGTGCCAGTGTAAAAGGTTTGCATCATGCCCAACCGCACATCGCTATGGACTTCATTTACGGCACAGCGATAAGTATCCAGGCATTCGCAGCGGGTCAGGCAGTTGATCATGTTAAGCATCCGTTTCCAATTGTCCTTTTTGTGAGGCATCATAAATGCGATCGCTCTTCACCACAAGTTCGTATAAATCACCAAACAGATTGGCTCGCTGGTAAGTTTGCTAACCATTGACTGCTCACGGTAGCTGCACTGTAGCCGAAAAGAGTTTCCAATTAAGCATAGCGAGGTGATTCCAAGTGAGCGACAGACGCATTAGGGGAAAGAGCACAACCGGAAGACAGGACGATGAGTTTGAAAGGGCCGTCCTTGACGATCTTGAGTTGCTTGACTCATCAAGACAGTCACCCGATTTCACGAAGACTGACACATGGCGTGTCCTGCGCATCATGGGCGAGTTCATTCACGGCTTTGAAGTGCTTTCCCGAGTGGGACCTGCAATTGCCATATTTGGCTCTGCAAGGGTTGGACCTGAGGACAAGTATTACAAAGCAGCGATGCGCACAGCCGAACTGCTTGCCCGAAAAGGCTTGGCAATAATCACAGGTGGAGGACCTGGAATAATGGAAGCCGCAAACAGGGGCGCAAAGCTTGGCGGTGGGCTATCAATTGGACTTAACATTGAGCTGCCAGACGAACAACAGCCAAACCCATACCAGGACATAGCGATTCTCTTTCATTACTTCTTCTGCCGCAAGATGATGTTCGTCAAATACTCCTTTGGCTTCGTCATCTTCCCCGGAGGCTATGGAACGCTTGACGAGCTTACCGAAGCCCTTTGTTTGGCGCAAACGAAACGCATACTTAACTTCCCGATCGTGTTATATGGAAGCGAGTATTGGGGCGGGTTTGTCAAGTGGATAAGTGAAGCAATGCTTCCGGAGGGATATATCTCACCTAAAGACACAGAGCTGTTTTGTGTCGTTGATTCACCAGAGGATGTGGTGAAAGCAATTGTGGCGCGTTTGGCAGAGCTTGAAATGAGGGCACGCCTTCAACGAAGAAAAGGCAAAAGAGGCACCCGGCAAGAAGCGCGCTACGGGATCACATAAGGTGTGCGGAGCTTAAGATAGCCTCGTTAGCACTCTTATTTTATGAGTGCTAAAATATGGCTGTGGTGGCAAGAGGGGCAGCTACAATTAACCCCATTTAGGAGCAGCTGTCAGTTGGCTCTCGCTAACGATTGCAAGCATAGTGTGAGCTCACGAAAATGTTATTTTCAGTCTTAAACAAATCGTTGAAGGAGGTGCAGGCACTATGGCGAAAAAGAGGTTGCTGTTCAGTGAGGAAGCAAGAAAAGCACTTGAAAGGGGCGCCGATATTGTTGCCGATGCTGTTAAAGTGACACTCGGTCCGAGGGGGAGAAATGTGCTCATTGAAAAGAAGTGGGGGTCACCAACGGTGACGAAAGACGGTGTCACCGTCGCAAAGGAGATTGAACTTGAAAACAGAGATGAGGATATGGGCGCACAGCTGCTTAAAGAAGTTGCCCGTAGGACAAATGATGTTGCCGGTGATGGGACGACAACTGCAACAGTGCTTGCACAACGCATCCTACACGAGAGCTTGAAAGCAGTGTCAGCTGGTGCAAGCCCTGTCATGGTTCGTAAGGGAATTGAAATGGCTGTTAGGAGAGCATGCGAGCGCATAAAGGAGATGGCAACCGAAGTTAAGGAGAAGGATGATATAGCGAAGGTTGCTGCTATAGCTGGCAATGACACTGAGATAGGTGAGATAGTAGCAGACGCAATGGACAAGGTCGGCAAAGACGGCGTTGTCACAGTTGAGGAGGCAAAGGGGATCCAAACGACAGTGGATGTAGTTGAGGGAATGGAATTTGACAGAGGTTACTTATCGCCTTACTTCATCACCGACCCGGAGAACTTGGAGTGCGTCCTTGAGAATCCGTATATCCTGCTCTACGAGAAGAAGATAAGTTCGGCTCGTGAGCTTGTGCCACTGATGGAGCAGATTGCTCGCGTTGGCAAACCATTGCTCGTCATAGCGGAGGATGTTGAAGGCGAAGCGCTTGCCTTGCTTGTGGTCAACAAGCTGCGAGGCGTTGTGCAGTCTTGCGCTGTTAAAGCTCCGGGATATGGTGAGCGGCGCAAGGCAATGATGCAGGATATAGCTATATTGACTGACGGCAAGTTTATAACCGAGGACTTGGGAATCAAGCTTGAGAATATCACCCTTCAAATGCTTGGCAGGGCAAGGCGTGTCATCGTCCGGAAGGAAGAAACGACGATAGTTGAGGGTGCCGGGAAGAAGGAAGCTATACAAGGACGCATTGAGCAGATCAAGAAGGAGATAGAAACAACGACGAGCGATTATGACCGTGAGAAGTTACAGGAAAGGTTAGCCAAGCTTGCGGGCGGCGTAGCGGTTATTGAAGTTGGTGCAGCAACTGAGAGCGAGCTCAAAGAAAAGAAACATCGCTTTGAAGATGCTCTATCGGCAACGAGGGCTGCAATTGAGGAGGGTATTGTTCCCGGTGGCGGTGTGGTATACATAAGGTGCCTGCCTGCACTTGAAGAGTTGAGGAAAGAGACAGACGGTGATGTGCGCATCGGTGTGCAAATCGTTATGCGAGCACTTGAGGAGCCATTGCGCCAGATCGCAGAAAATGCTGGATACGATGGCTCGGTCGTCGTTGAGAAAGTCAAGGAGCTGCCAGAGAGGCATGGCTTTGATGCGCTTAACGAAAGGTATGTGGACATGTTTGAAGCTGGCATAGTTGACCCAGCAAAAGTTGTGAGACTCGCCCTTGAAAACGCTGCAAGCATTGCCTCAATGATACTCACCACTGAAGCCACTGTTGTTGAGATACCAGAAAAGAAAAAGGAGACAACGCCACCATCGGAATACCCTGACGAATGGTGATCCGGCGAAGAATTAGCAGCGGTGGGCTACTGTGTCCACCGCTGCGAGCTTATAACATCTTTTGTGACTCCATCAGCTATATACTTGTCAGTGCCCCGCACCGTAATTTCTACTCCCATAAGCAGGTTGACGAGAGTTTTTTCGCTATAATGTTTATTGGAAGCAATGTTAGGAACCAAGCAGCAAGGGGGTGATAACTCGCAAGGAATTGTGAGATAAGCCTTTCAGGAAACGCACAAGATGTTAACAAACTCAAAGGGGGATGATGAACGATGCGTGATAGAGTGACACTAATATTGCGAAGGCACCGATGTGGCTTTACGCTAATTGAGTTGCTCGTTGTGATCGCGATTATCGCGATCTTGGCAGCTATCCTGTTCCCTGTATTTGCGAAGGCGAGGGAGAAAGCTCGTGCCTCAGCTTGCCTTTCAAACTTGAAGCAAATAGCACAAGCTATGGTCATGTATCGTCAGGATTATGACGAGAGAAATGTAAGGCATCATTGTGGACCATGTGCAGGTGGCGACCCTTGTGGTGGTCCTGTTGGGGATGTGGATAACTTTCCTTTTGATGGCACGCCAGGACCGCTTGGGAACTACTCGTGGCGCTCTATGCTTGTGCCATATATTAAAAACCTGCAAATCTTTGTTTGCCCAAGTGCACCTGACCGCAACGGAACAACCAGGCGAACAGCAAGATGCAATCCGCCGCGACTCGGATACGGTTTGATCAGCAGCAACGATGGTGTCAAAGGCGGTTGGTTTGGTCGTGAGGATTCCTATGTTGAAGATCCCGGCAATACAATTGTCTGCGGAGATTACGGTGGTGACGCATTAGTCACCTGCCCATACAGAAGGTGCGGCAGAACATGCGATACTGGCACAACACTTCCGCCACACCATACCTACTATGCAAGTCAAGTTGGCGCTGCAAGGCACAACGAGGGTGCCAACTTTGCCTTCTACGATGGGCATGTTAAATGGCTAAGAATGGTTGAACTACGACAGCTGACAGTCCGAAGTGATTAATCCACAGTGGTAAGCAGCATATTGGTAGCGTGAATATAGCAAATGGCGCGAAGTTAAAGGGGCGATAGGCAGCCCAATTTTTCAAGCCCAATTTATGCGCCCTTACAAGGTGCCCATCATAGTGTTCTACATAGCCGTGCTTGATGCTGTGGAATGATAGTATATCAAAACGCGATGAATGCAGCTTCATCCATGACGCAACACTTGGGTGTAAGCTTGAGCGGTTAACTTGGCTGCATCCTCAACTGTGTATGACGAGGCGAATGAAAGCGCATTTTGTGAGAGGCATTCTCTAAGAGCATCATCATTTAGCAGTTCAAGGATGGCGCCACGCAAACTGACAGCATCGCCAACCCCGAAGAGGCGCATACATTTTGACATCTCTTGGAGTTCACGGAGTGGCTCCAAGTCTGAACAGATGATCGGCAAGCCATAGGCAATGCAACGGAGCAGCGAAGCCGAGGCAGTTAACTGAGTAAACGGTGCCACAACAAAGTCAATGGCGGAAAACCACAGTGGCAATTCGTCCTCGCTCACAAAACCCTTGACGATAACTTTATCACTCCAACGCCAATTCGTGAGGCGCTCTATGAAGGATTCATAATAACCGCTTCTATCAAGAGGGTGCTTTCCACCTATTATTACAAGCAGAGTATCACTTGGGAATGGTTCAAGTGCTTCAAGCAATAGATCGTATCCTCGCCTCTTGACTATGAAGCCAAACGCGCCGATCACATGCCGAGAACTTAAACCGAGCAACTTGCGGACCTCTTGCCTTTTAAACCTTGACTGCTTAACCTTTGGTGCCCACATCGGTATAACGCTCACGCATTCTTGACTAATGCCAAGCTTACCGAGGCAGCGTTTCGTGAATTCGTTATGGACGATAAAGTGTTTAATTCTTTGCCTCCTGAACAGCCAGATGTTTATAAGCAGCTTCACTGAGGAGATTGGAAAAGCACCATGAATGTCAAGTTCATGCACTGTGACCACAGCTGGCACTTTCAAACTCATAAGAAGCATTGGGAATGTGCACCTTAAAGGGTGCATGCCGCCGAAGAATTGCGGTTGGAATTGTATATGCGCTATGTTAGTGTGAGATGCTAAATTGGCGGCTTCAATAGCTCTTGTGCGCTGCGCAGCAGTATCTGTTGGCAAATTGAGGCGTTGCCAGACCTGAGGACCAAATGGAATGATGATGATGTCAACGAGCTTGCGGAGCGCCCCGACAAGCTCGGCACTATAGCGAGCTATGCCGCAATCAACATTCCAACTTGTGATAAGCGATACAGAGAGGCATCTTGACATCAACATGCGCCCCAGCTCAACAATATAAGGCATGATTTTACATCATGACAATGCGGGATTCTTACGCCACCATTGTGGATAAACCCAAAACCATTCGCTCATCTTGTAGCATTGCCACTTGTGGGCGGAGGAATTCTGAAAAAACAAATTGTAGCCTTATCCTCTTTTAGCGATGGCCGTTAACGACCGTCTTGGGTAAGCCACGACAATACAATTGATTTGCCTTCCAAGACAGTTAATGCGGTGCGGTTGCGAGCCCCGCAAATAAAACTGCAAGGTAACCTATCAGAACAACTGCGCAACAACAGCCAAGCAATATCGGCAAAAGAACAGCGATGGCAGAACGCCAGTATTCCGTTTCGTGAGCGTGTGCTAAGCCAATGATTTCCAAGATGACTATGTAGATGAACGAGACCAATTGACCAACAAATGGCACTATGTTGAAGATTTGAGGCGCCCATGCGTATCCAATTACTCGGCAGGTTGTAGCCAAACTTTTGCTCGCGCCGCCAAGGAGATAAAGCAAAAGATGCAGGATCAAACCACTTAGCGAAATCCCAAGCAGGGCAAATAGCCAACCAAAAAACGCGTAGACTACGACCCATGCAACTTGAGACATCATGGCATGAGCAGTTGATACCTGCTCGCCACCAATCGCCCTCAAAAACCAAAACATCGGGATGTTAAAGATGAGCGAAATGAGCGACGATAGAAACGCACCTACCCATCCCATGATCATCCCAAACAGAAGTGGCTCACTTAAGCTAACCCCCCTGCCAACTGAGTAAAAGAAATCCAGTGGGCGAAAACAGGCACCAAGCCATGTTTGAACGAACGCATTTAGCCAACCGCCATACCGATGCGACTCTTCCAACGGCGGTAAGTTGTAAACCATCTTATCCATCCCTTTTCCAAAAGCCTTTATGTGCAGAACGCACATGTGGCATCGACTTTGAATGATATAATTATCCTGCGATGGCTGCCAGCTGCTGGTATGGTATCCAAATTTTGTGGCAATGGCGCTGGGTGTTAAATTTCAACTGCGCTTCGTCGCCTTAATCACCCTGTAACCGCCATGCCTATCTACGGTTTCGGCATTGCCAAACATATCTTGGAGTATGCGTTGCAAGCGCTTTGCACCCTGACTTGTCTTTACAACTATCCATAAAGTGCCGTTTGGCTTGAGGCGCTCGTGCGACCCTCGGAGCATCCCCATAACGACCCTCATACCGGCTCTCATTGGCGGGTTTGATAGTATGGCGTCAAACTTCAATTCTTCCGGCAGCGGCTCAAAACCGTCGCCGTGAAGTATGTGCACATTCTTCAAACCACATGCCTTAGCATTCTTCTTTGCAAGCGCTACTGCTCGTTCGTTGATATCAACCATCCATACCCTTACCTTCGGATTGCACGCTGCCGCCACAATCCCAATAACGCCATACCCACACCCCAAATCAAGGATGTCACCCTCCTCCGGCAACTCCACCATTTCAATCAGCCTCTTTGTCCCCAAGTCAATATAGTCCTTTGCGAACACACCTTTATCGGTGTGAAATGAAAACATCCTCCCGCGAAGGCGCGCGCATATTACCTTTGGACGATGCTCAACCTGCGGGCGCTCAACAAAATAGTGAGAGAACTCACTCCCATTGTGCGCTCGCCCTCCACGACTACGCTTATTATGCCAATCGGCATTGCTCACCATTGTCATCACCTTCAGCTGTCATTGCTGCCTTTGTGCTTTGAGAAGATGCCCCACACTGCTTCGGCTCATATCGCACCACATTCAAGCCAACAAATGTGCCTCCAACCCTTTCTATCGCTCTGCAGAATGCGCACACACATTCAGCAGTTGGCATTGAGCAAATTGAGCACTGCCTAAGTTGCACCTTCGGGGCTTGCTCACGCTCAAACAGCTCCCTTGCGTGTGCAAGAAAGTTATTGTAGAACTGCAACTTTGTGCCGGGCATGCGCTCCTCAAGTTGATTCAAAATGCCCTTGAGAAAAATAGTTGTTGCATCAACCGAGTATGGGCACTCATCCTCAATATAAGCAATGCCATTTAGCAGCGCATAAAGCGCTGTCTCCTTCTCGGTGAACCGATAAAATGGCTTGATGCGCCTTACAAAGCCGTCTCGCTCCATGAGGATAGGCGACTGTCTCGCCAGATAGCCAACTTGCCAGTGAAGGACATTTGAAAGCAAAGTTGCAGCCTCGTCGTCTAAGTTGTGACCAGTAGCCAACACATCAAACCCGCCCTCAATAGCAAACCTGTTCATGATGTATCGCTTGATTAAGCCACAGAGTGAGCATGGTGAGCGGTCACTTCGGCGCACCAACTCCGGTATCGCTTTGCCCACGCTTTTAGATACAGAGACAATGTGCAGCGGACGCATGAGCTTATCCGCAAGATGCATCGCATAAGTCTTGCTTCTTTCCGAATAGCCCAAATCGCTGATACCCAAATCAATGTAAAGCCCTTCGGCATCGTAACCGAGTTCGCTTAAGACATACCATAGACTTAAACTGTCTTTCCCGCCAGAGACCGCCACGAGAACACGCTCATCCCTTCTGAGCATCCTCATCTCCGATATTGAGCGCTGTGTCTGCTTGGCAAACCATTGCACATAGCAACCGCTGCACAGCGCGAGCCTATGCTGGCGCATGTAAATGACGGCTTTGCTTGGACACAGCTTGCACTTGTAGCCCATCGTCTGTCCTCCCGAGCAATGTGACCATACAGACAATGTAAGTGTGAATTGAAAATAGTCCACCCCTTCTTATGGAGCATTATATGCCCCAATGGCTTCTTATTAACTTCCTCCCGATATGGCGCTTATGATGCGCACCTCATCGCCGCGCTTCAAAAGTTCGTCTTCGGTGAGCACTTCATTGTCACGAACTACAAGTGTGCTCTCTGGTGATAGGTTTAGCCGCTTAAGCAACTCCCTAACCTTCATTTTCTCCTCTTCAAACTCATAAACCTTACCCCTGAAGATGGCTCTCAAGACATTATCACCCATAGAATAACGGGCGCAGTGTAGAGCGCCCTTTTCACCTCCCCAAAATTTGGTGTGTTAAACATTTTGCAGCGCACGCCGTGAGAGCACGCTACCGCTTCAGAACGAGCGGACGAAATTGTCCGCCACACGCTATAAGCACAAATGGGTCATAGCACTCCATCAGCGTGCCCATAAGAAGCCGTCGGCTCAGCCGACGGTAGCCGTGGCTAACTATGAACCTAACCGACAAAGTTTGCAGTGAAGAGCGAACCTGCTCTCTTCACCCGAAAGTTTTTGTTTTTGTTGGTTCGTAGTAAGGCACGGAGCAAAGCCAGCGCCGTCAATGTGAGCGCAAAGTGAAATGATGACACCGCACATTGCACCAACTTAACGCCATTTCGCTTCGTGGCTAACTACGAACCTTAACAAACAAAGCTTTTGGCTCACAAGCAACCTCGCCCTCTAAGTGACGAAAGTTTGTTTGTTCAACTTGTTCGTAGTAAGGCACGAGGCAAAGCGTAGCGCTGTCAAAAATTAGACGACGGACAATTTAGGCTGCCACTTCGCTTTCGCTTCGTGGCTAACTACGAACTTTACAAAAAGGTTTGTGGTAAAGAGCGATTGCTGTTTAGCCTGCACTGAGCCTGTGAGCGTCTGTTGGCTGTTTGCTCTTCTTTCTCTCGTTTGTTCTTAGCTTGCAATGCTTCTTAAGGACGCGCCTGAGGAACTGCCCTGTGTATGAATTTTCGGCTTCAGCTACGGCTTCTGGTGGACCTTCAGCGATGACATATCCACCGCCATCACCACCTTCGGGTCCAAGGTCAATTATCCAATCGGCGGTCTTGATGATCTCAAGGTTGTGCTCAATGACTACGACTGTATTGCCAGCGTCAACGAGGCGATGAAGCACATCCAAAAGTTTATGCACATCGGCAAAGTGCAATCCAACAGTTGGCTCATCAAGGATGTAAAGAGTTCTACCCGTGCTCTTGCGCGACAATTCCTCAGCGAGTTTGACACGCTGTGCCTCGCCGCCGGAGAGTGTGGTTGCCGGTTGCCCAAGCTTTATGTAACCCAATCCAACATCGCTGAGTGTTTGCAGTATGTGCCTTATCTGAGGGATGTTCTCAAAGAACTGGAGTGCCTCATCGACGGTCATGTCAAGCACATCTGAGATGTTCTTGCCCTTATATGTGACTTCAAGTGTCTCACGGTTGTATCGCTTCCCCTTGCAAACATCACATGTGACATAGACATCGGGCAGGAAGTGCATCTCAATTTTGATGACACCACTACCCTGACATGCCTCACATCTACCACCCTTAACATTGAAGCTAAACCTGCCAGCCTTGTATCCCCTTGCCCTTGCTTCACGCGTTTGCGCAAACAGCTGCCTTATGTGAGTAAATACGCCGGTGTATGTTGCTGGGTTAGAGCGCGGTGTCCTACCAATTGGCGACTGGTCAATGTTTATCACCTTGTCAATGTGTTCGATGCCCAATATCTCATCGTGGTCGCCCCAGCGTGTTATTGCGCGGTGAAGCAAGTATGCGAGCCTGTTGTAAACGATGTCAATCATGAGCGTGCTTTTGCCGGAGCCTGAAACACCCGTCACGCAAACGAACAGACCAAGCGGTATGCGCACATCTATGTTCTTGAGGTTGTGTTCCCTTGCGCCCTTGATAATGAGCCACTTATCAGTTGGCTGGCGACGGCGTTCAGGTATCGGTATATGCAATTCGCCACTCAAGTATTTTCCTGTGATTGATTCCTCGCAGCTGATGATGTCATTAACTGTGCCGGTCGCCACAACATATCCTCCGTGCTCGCCGGCACCAGGTCCAAGGTCAACTATGAAATCAGCGCTGCGAATCATATCCTCATCGTGTTCAACGACGATGACGGTATTTCCCATGTCACGCAACCTTTTCAAAGTTTCAATCAGCCTTCTGTTGTCTCTCGGATGCAACCCTATGCTCGGTTCATCAAGCACATACAGGACACCTGTAAGCCCAGAACCTATCTGCGTTGCCAACCTTATGCGTTGTGCCTCACCGCCAGCGAGCGTTGAAGCTTCCCTGTCAAGCGTGAGGTAGTCCAAGCCGACATCAACGAGAAAGCGAAGGCGGTTGCGTATCTCTTTGAGCATCTCATGCGCTATAATTTGCTGCCGCTCCGGCAGCTCCAAATTCTCAAATAGGTTCAAAGCCTCTTTGACGGTTAGCTTACAAACGTCGGCTATGTTCCAACCGTTTATTTTCACAGCGAGGCTCTCTGGCTTCAGCCTTGCACCATTGCACTTTGGACAGGGTCTTGCCCTCATAAATCTGCGCAAGTGCTCACGCCATTCATCGTCACCCTCATCGTAATCCCGCTGCAAGCTGTTTATGACGCCCTCAAAGTAAGTGGTGATGGTGCGCAGCCTGCCATAGCGATTGACATAAGTAACTTGCACAGCCCTGTCAGCGCCATAAAGGATAGCGTTAAGCTGTTCCTCGGTGAGATCTTTTATAGGGGTGTGTATGGAGAAGCCGTAAGCCTTTGCAAGGGCTTTTAGTATCTCACGCTTGTAGTTGCTCGTGTAACTCCTCCAAGGGACAATAGCGCCCTCGGCAATTGAGAGGCGCTTGTCAGGTATCACAAGCTCGGGATCAAACTCAGCTATTGACCCCAAGCCATCGCAATGCGGACACGCACCATATGGGCTGTTGAAGGAGAAGTTGCGCGGTTGAAGTTCGCCGATGCTAATACCACAATCTGGGCAGGCAAAATGCTCCGTGAACATAAGATCGCTTCCATCGGCATCATCGAGCCGATGAATGATCACATAACCCTGTCCGGCTTTGAGCGCTGTTTCAATTGAGTCTGTAAGCCTGCCCATAACCTGATCATTTATGACAAGCCTGTCAACCACAACCTCAATCCAGTGAAGCTTGTATCTATCAAGCTCAATTTCCTCATTCACATCCCTGACAACACCATCAACGCGGACCCTGACGAAGCCCTGCCTTCTTATCTCATCAAACAAGTGCCTGTATTCTCCCTTACGACCGCGCACGAGTGGTGCAAGGACATAAATTCTTGTCCCCTCAGGAAGTGACATCACTTGGTCAACAATCTGATCAATTGACTGGCGCGATATTTTTCGACCGCAGCTTGGGCAATGAGGCACGCCAACCCTTGCGTATAGCAGGCGAAGGTAATCATAAATCTCCGTCACTGTGGCAACAGTTGAACGAGGGTTGTGGGAAGCAACCCTTTGGTCAATTGAGATAGCTGGAGATAGACCGTCTATGAAGTCCACATCAGGCTTATCCACTCGCTCAAGGAACTGGCGTGCATAAGCTGACAGCGATTCAACATACCTTCTTTCGCCCTCAGCGTAAATGGTATCAAATGCGAGCGAAGATTTGCCGGAGCCGCTTATGCCGGTGATGCAAATGAGCTTTTCCTTCGGAAGCTTGAGCGATATGTTCTTCAGGTTATGCTGCCTTGCACCTCTAATCGTGATGTATCGGACTCCCACGGCTAAATGCCTCCCATTTTGAGGCAGTGTATTTGCGCAGCCATAACACCGTTTTAGTTGCATATGAGCATACTGTATGCCATGCCACCTTATCCATTTTGACGACTATGCCCGCAGCTAGAGCAACATGCCCTTAGCCTAAAAGTGACGGAAGGACGACAATACCAACAGCACTATGAAACCAAATTAGCATCCCATCATGCCCACGAGCTTAAACAGCGATGGGTAAACAGTGGCGGTGCTGGCGGTGTTGAATATGAGAAAACAAATTGGCATCTGCATCATACCCGTGAACCTTGGTCAGAATGCATACGCTATAGTGCCGTCACCAAGGTCTTACCGAATCAACCATTGCCCTGACCAAAATGCCAATTGCTGCTTGTGATGCTGAAAGGATGATGAACGGCAAATGCCAATGGCTGTAAAAATTCGCGCCAGACGCAACTCCGATTATGAGCATAGGCATAAATGGGAGCCAAATTCGTGAGACCTCGCCGCGAACAACGCCAAACACATCAAGCAGGAGAATTATTGCAGCTGATGAAAGGGACGGCAAAAAGGACATCAAGTTCATTCGCGTGATGGAGCGCAAAAAGCAAATTTTGAGCAGCGCAACAGTTGCTGGACCAAGCGAAATGCCAAATTCAATCAAGTTGACTATAGCCCATTTCCAGTAAGTGCGAGTTGCGGACGCAGCTTGCTCACTATGTGCACGCATAGCCACTGAGAATGCGCTGAG
Source organism: Armatimonadota bacterium (assembly GCA_025062195.1). Taxonomy (GTDB): domain Bacteria; phylum Armatimonadota; class Fervidibacteria; order Fervidibacterales; family Thermosaccharophagaceae; genus Thermosaccharophagus. Next base: position 32,263 of record JANXAS010000008.1, on the reverse strand, counting down.
CCAATCAAAATTAAAGAGGATGGCAAAAAGCAGAGCAAGGGAGAGCATCGGGATGACAAGCCACAGGAGTGACTTAATAGCCTTTGAGATAACATTCCACGCATCATTGGACGATGCACACCAAATCGCACCGACTATCCAAATCACCCACACCCCAACTACGGGCAGGAATTTAAAGCTGCAAATAACACCGACGAAGCTGACCACGCCACAAAGCGCGAGCGCAAACTTGAATTCGGGCTTAATCATCCACACACAAATGCACACTGCACCAACTGCGGAGATGAATGTGAGCGCTTGGTCTGGTGAAATACCGTAGGCAAGCTGTCCCGGTGAGAACGAGTATAGCATCGCTGCAAACGCGCCCGAAAGCCACACTCTACAGGCGCAAATGTCACAGGATGGAGCGTTTGCATTGGGAGCATTACCTAAGGCGCAATTAGAAAGCATCAAAGCTCCGTATATAACAAACGGCAGTGCCAAAGCCCCCATAAACAGCATGAGAGCAGAGCTTAAGAATGCTGCTGCCAATTCCCACGGCTCAACCGATATCCCGAGCAACCTGCGCACAATGTAGATATGATCGTAAATCATCCACCTGCCACCAAGCACATCGTATGCCATATGCTGTAACCAACTTGAGTTGTAAGTTGTGACCCTGATGAGGCTGTATAGCATGAGCATTCCCGGAGGATGAGTTGCTGCGTGAACTGGCTGGCGGCGCATAAACTCATCGTAACCTTGCAGGACATTCAACCAACCCTCACGCTCGGCATCACGGGCTGCCGTGAAGTAAGATGTGGCTATCGGGCTTACTGCAATGTATGTCGCAAAAGATATCGGATTCCTATGCGGCGGCTCTGCCATTTGAGCAGCGAGTTTGAGCATTATGAAAGGTATGAAGAGGAGCATATGAGCAAAAACGGAGTAGCCGATGCTTTTCGGGTATGATGAAACGAGCCGCCACGCGATAAAGATAATGAGCACAACTGCAAGCATCATAGGAATGCAACTTGAAAGCGATGCAAGTTTGCGTTCCAATACCCACTCGCCAACTACACCGAGAGGTATTGCTGGACAGGCGACAATAAAACCAAATGCGGCACAAAGCAACAGAGTAAGCCAAATAGCTATTCGCATTAGCGCTTCATCCGACAAACGCTTCAAACCGATCTGGAGCCATCGCAAATCATTCACCACTCCTTAACATTGAAAGCTATAACTGTAACGCCATCTCAAAAATCAATGTGACATAGTCATCCTGCAAAGGCATAGTTCGCAGTCAGACATGAAACGGTAGCAGTGCGGCGTTCAGCTCACTCTATGCCTCCTTTCCCGTGCTCCACTTTAATGGCGCCGCATTTCTCCTTTGCGCCTTGCAAACTTTAGATCAGAAAGCTCATAGATAAAGTCATCCCCGCCAAATTTTGCTCTCATCCCAAAGGAGAAGCTTCAGCCATGGATTCACACACCTTGTCGCCTAAAAGTTAACAGCACACCGTGAAGCGATAGCAGTGTAGCGTCCCCGGCTTCCTTGAGGGCACTTCATTTCGTGCCCTATTATAGACCTCGGAAAAGCTGGCGGTTAGCCGCGAAGCGATGGCGCTTTAGCACCTTTTATGTCGTTCCATTGTGTTCCGTGCGTTACTACAAACATCTCCGAACAACGCCCTGAATATGAAAATTTCTATCGGAATGCTTTTGCCACTGCCATTTGCATCACGAATGGGTTAAACTGCGGATAAGCTGCACGCCATCTTCGCTTAAGTTCGCGGCGACTGTCACCAAACCTGTTTGCGCTTTACAGTTTTTGTGTTGCGGCAAGCAACCCGTTAGTGGGAGACGACAAAAAGCTAAAACGGCAATGCATGCCAAAATACATCTCGGCACTGCATCGCAAATCATGCAGTTGTGACCAGCTGAAAGATACAACTCATCACCTTGGGAGCGATAGAGCCATGTGGGAAGTGCATGTTGCAACTGCCGATGAGATGGTAAAGCTTGGCAGGTGCATGGCGGCATACCTTTGCGGTGGAGATATTGTCGCCCTTTATGGACCGCTTGGGACAGGTAAGACAACGCTCATACAGGGGATAGCTGAAGGTCTTGAGACAACAAAGCGCATTATAAGCCCGACATTTGTGCTTGTGCGTGAGTATTCGGGAAGACTGCCTTTGTTCCATGTGGATGCCTACCGCCTTGAGGGGATTGATCCAAGCGACATTGATTGGCAGGTGTCGTTTAGCGAGTATATATCTCGTGGTGGTGTCGTAGTAATTGAGTGGGCTGAATATATAAAGCAGCTTCTTCCGAACGAACGCTTGGATGTTTTCCTGTCACATGAGAGCGTTGGAAGAAATGTCAAGTTTTTGGCGCACGGCGAAAGGCATTCAAAATTGCTTTTGGATGTGCGCGAGGGTTGGAAACGGCTGTGCAAGGAGTGATTGAGCATGCTCATACTAAGCATTGAGACAACAGGAGAAATTTGCAGTGTGGCAGTGTGTGATAACTCGTCTTTAAAAGCAATGCTGCTAACATGGACGCATCGTGACTTGCTCATCAGGCTGCCCGAACTGACTCAGTCAGCGCTCAAAGCAGCTAACTGTCAACTTAAGGACATATCTCTTGTGGCAGTCTCAATAGGACCAGGCTCATTCACAAGCACACGCATCGGTGTTGCATACGCAAAAGCAATGGCTTATTCACTCAGCAAGCCGATCACGGGGATAAGAACGCTTGAGTGCATAGCACATCTTGCGTGCGTATCTGATGGGAGAAGGTTGGTTGTCCTATACCCATCCCGTCCGACACGCCCACTTGAAGCATACTCGGCAACATTTGTTAGGGCGCATGGCGAATTGGAAACACTGCAAAGTGAACGCATCGTTGATGTTGAGATATTGTTGAACGAACTTATTAGCAGCGATGTGCCAACCATCATCTGCGGCGCACTGAGAGATGAGTGGCGCAGGTTGCTATCTAACGTCGTTGCATCTCGCAGTTTTATTTGCGCTGCTCATGTGCTCCCGACAGCTGAGGGCATAGGTCAACTTGCACGCCTTCGTTGGGAGAAGGAAAAGCACGGTGATGATATATTTCAACTTAAGCCGCTTTATGTGCTCCCATCACAAGCTGAGGAGAAGTTCGGCATAAGGGTGACATAAGAGGCGTTATACCGCTTCGCTCACTTTATTGTGGGTGAGGCTGCGCAGTTGAATGCGGCTGCTGCTGTCGAGCTGCCCACATCACTCGTTTTCGTCAGCGTTTATCTGGCGGGCTTTCTCGCACCCCTGCAAAGCTATGCCGATTGCGCAACTCCTATGGTGGATTTGATCCAGATGAGCTGGATGCTGCCTTTGGTTCCAAAAGCGGACTGCACAGGGTTTACACACCAACTTATGGGCGCGAAAGGACGCGAGCAAAACAATACACAAATAAGCCTATCACTATTCCCCAACCGATAGATATGCACAACCAACCTTGCCAGCTCATTTTCTTGCGTCCTCCCTAATCCGCCACGCGATTCCGACAGCAACGCACATTGAAATAAACATGACCAGAAGAACTGCCCTCGTTATCCATATGGTCACTCCCGGGCGCTGTCCCTCAACACTCCTTGCAATGAGTGAGTAATACGAATCCTCATCAGCGATGAAGCTGAATACTTTGCTACCTTTAAAGTGGCTTGCAAAGACCTCTTCACCAGCCTCAAATTCTGTCAAGTCCACATTTTTACGGTTGCGCAGCAATGTGGTGCCATCATCCGGTTTAACTATACCGACAACCTCCCTATCATCAGCTTTAATCGTCACCTGCGCTTCCCCACCGACAAATTCAACTCGCTCTATAGAGCCACGATAAACCTTCTGCGGCAGAAGATTCTGCCAGATCCAACCGCCAAAGATGAGCATCAAGAACAGCGGAGTCACATACTTGCTCGTGTAGTAGAAGAAGCGCGGCGCGCGCAACTCAGCACCACGATGCATTTCCTCCCACATTCTATCGGCGCCAAATATCCACATCATGATGATGACCTCAATTAGGGCAAGCAATGGGGGACCAAATGTGCCAGCCCAAAAGTCCATCACATCAACACCGCCGCGAAGGAAAATGCAAATATGAGTCATGACGAAGTAAAACACGCCGAGCATGAGCGCTGCGTTCAATCTCCTAACACCAAAGTGTTCTTGAAGAAATGCCATTATGGGTTGCGACATAGCGACGGAGGATGTGAAGCCGGCAAAGAAGAGCAGCAAAAACCATACGGCGCCAAAAAGATTTCCGGCGGGCAGGTAGCTGAATATCGCCGGCATTGAGATGAAGGCGAGGTAAAACACACCCTTTCCGGCAGCCTCAAGCGCCCCAAGCAAGCCAAAGAATGTTACCGCTGCCGGGATGGCAAGAGAGCCACCAAGCACAACTTCAGCAAATTCATTTGCTGCCGTCGTCGTTAAACCTGTCAACATGACATCGTCATTCTCATCCAAGTAGCTCGCATAAGTTTGTATGGCACCCATTCCCAGACTCAGCGTGAAGAACATTTGACCAGCCGCCGCTAACCATATCGTTGGATCAAGCAGTGTAATGATGTGATGTCCTGAGCGCTCTATCACCCACTTTGGCTCCCAAAGGAATGAAAGACCTTTGAGCGGTGTCCAATCGGGATGAACCTGAGCGCCAAGTGTGAAAACCCTTATTACGAGCACAATCGCAAATAGGAACAACAACGGCATGGCTATCTTAGCGAGTGCTTCAATGCCGCGAGCAACACCACGAGCAAGTATCCATATATTGAGCGCAAGCGTTATTAGAAAGAAGACATAAGCAGTTGGGCTGACGGAGATAAACCATTCTCCGCTTTTGCCAACATACGAGGTGAAGTATTCCTCAAACCGGGAGAGCACTTCATTTGGTGACATATTTGGTTCGACCCTCGGCATCTCCCCTATAAGCGCAAGGAAGCTATAACCAAGCGTCCAACTTTCAATGTAGGTGTAATAAATCATGATTGTCGTCGGGATGAATATGCCGAGGGTGCCAAGATATTTGCTTATGCGCGCACGCCACATATCGTGGAACATTCCCGGTGTAGTCCCATAGCCTCGCGAGCCACCGAATCGCCCCTGCGCCCACTCCATCCACATCAATGGTATGCCCATCAGGATGAGGGAGATAAAGTAAGGTATCATAAATGCGCCGCCACCATTGCGAGCTGCCTGCCCGGGGAAGCGCAAGAAATTCCCGAGCCCTATAGCATTGCCAGCCATAGCTAAGATGAGTCCTATCCTCGTCGCCCACCGCTCGCGCTGCATATGCACGCCCTCCTTGAATTGGATCAGATATCAAGGATCCCATCAATCTGAGTTAGGTTGATGAATGCATCACAGGATCTTATGAGTTCGGGCGATGTGAGTTTATCCGGACCGATTACCTTGACCACCTTACCCATCCTTGCGAGCTGATCAATCAATGGTGCGAAGTCACCGTCACCAGTCACGATGACTATCTCATCAAGGTGTGGTGCCTCTGAAAGTATCTCAATTGCCATTTCCATGTCCATGCTCGCCTTCACAGACCCATCGGGGAGGCGTTTTAGCGGCTTCGCCACAACCCTATATCCCATGATTGCAAGAGCATGTATGAAGTCAAGCTGCGAGCGATTGTCCGGATCGTAACATGTGAATGCGGTCATCTTAACGATGGCTCCGTTACGGGACAAGAATTCTTTGAGCGCCCGGTAGTTTATTTTCGCTTGATTGAAGACGCTCTTTATGCACAGGTAAAGATTTTGCACATCTATAAACACGCCCACCTTCCAAGGCTGCTCATGCGGGCGCGGCGCAAATTCATCCTTTGTGATGCTCCATGTATGGTCTCGCTGCGGTGGGAACAAATCCCCCTGCGCTATATCGCTGTCAAAGTCATCCCTAAAATGGCTTGAAGATGCACCCTGCAATTCTTCTCTCATCACCCTCACCTCCTTACGGAGCCGTTTTGATTGTGGCTTCTGTTCCTCCACTCGGCTATGTGTCTTCCGGATGCCTCTTAGACGATGCCACATGCTCAAAAGCCATTCTGCATAGTGCGCAAAGTCGCCTTTCATGGGTGCTCACCAGTTGCAACAGTTGTCATGTTAAACCGGGGAGAGCATTATAGCCACACTCATTTTAACACGCCGTCAAAGTTAACCATTGGGGTGACATGGATAGCTGAAGCTCATTGCCCATTAAAATACACCACTCTCATCTGCGCATCCAGATTGCCACACCCTCAAACTCACACTCATTGGATTTGCTTCCATAGGGCTGTGCGGGAATGAAACGAAAGCCAAACTTTAAGACTTTCTAAGAAGCCAACTTAACCGTCGCGCAACCCATTTGGGGAATTAAAGCATTTCTCACCTGCATCGCCTTTAAAACCAGCTTTTGAAACAGATATCCCTCTCCTTCGGTGATAGAACCAAACGAGCGCAAAGAAACCAACCAAGACCAAAACGAGCAGGAGGCTTAAAATATCTAATTGCTTGACGAACGCTTGCCCAACAAGGCGCACCGAATACGCCACAAGGAAGAACCTCGCGCCACGCCCAATAACTGACATGAGAAGCATTGAAAGCACGTTCAACTTGAAGACACCACTTGCAATCGTGAAGACCTTGTAAGGGATCGGAGTGAAGGCAGCTATTAGAACTGCCCATGCACCATACTCGTGGTAAAGAGATTCTGCAGCCTCAACTTTGCTTCGGCTGAAGAGTCTGAGCAGCAGCGGGCGCCCACCAATAAACCCGATTGCGTATCCCAAGAGGGCACCGAGCACACTGCCAACCGTGCAAATGATGCTGGCGCAAAAGGCTGCATTTGGTGTCCTCGTGGTTATGGCGATCAGAAGCACATCCGGAGGGATCGGGAAAAAAGACGATTCAATGAATGCTATGGTGAATAGCCCGAGCATACCGTAACGGTCAAGCATTTGCAGCGCCCATTGCTGCAATGCCTCCACAAACCTTCATCTCCTTCCCTCTTCGGCGTCACTGCTGCAATTGCTCTCCTTTTCTCTCCTGACCAAGCTGCGCAGCTTAATGTAATGATTTAGGACATCATCCAAGTATGAAGCGACGCCAGCCACATCCGGTATCCCAAGACGCAACTCAATCAATCTTGGACCGAGCCTGTAAGAGGCAAGCGCCATCTCAACGGCGTCGTCTCTCCCACACCAACGGCGCATCAGCGTTGCAAGGTAGCGTGCAGCACCATCCAAGTTTTGAGCAATATCATGCGGGTCAACCACACCAAGCGCTGCCGCAGTTTGCGGCATCAATTGCGCAAGCCCAACAGCGCCACTCGGTGAACGAGCATCACAGCGGAAAGAGGATTCACGCGCCACAACAGCTGCAAGCAAGCATGCATCCACACCATTACGCATTGCGGCATCAACTAATGCAGATGCAATCTCCTCCGCAAGGCTTCGCTTAAGCTGCCTGTTCAACCTCATCGCATATTCGGTAACAGCGTGAGCTACAGCCTCTTCGTCAAACTCAAACTGCTGCTTGAGCGCCTCAGTTAACGATGTGCGCTTGGGAAGGAGTGGTGCACACAACGCCATCAGGAGACGCTCGCATGCACCCAGTGCATTCACATATGGGAGAATTGGCTCACATGGATTTTGAAGAAGCAATCGCATCATTATCGCCGACAGAATAAGTGCACCGCCAAGCCCCATACGCATCACCGGAGCAATGCCTTTGTAGCGGAGTTGCAACTCATCGCGGTCAAAGCGAAAAAACCTCTCCAAGGACGAGATCAACGAGGCGCTGCAAGTCACTGTCAGATAGGTATCGTATCTCAATTGTGCCCCCACGCCTGCCCGGCTTTATTCTGACGCGCATTTGCAATCGTTCCTGAAGCGCATCCTGTAGCGAAAGCAGGTTGGGATCCATCTCTCGCTTTTCCTTGGGAACTTTCTCACGCTGCTCTTTGAGTCGTCGGGCGAGTGCTTCAGTTTGCCTCACCGATAAGCTATGCCTCTTTATGAGTGAGAGCGCTTGAAGGATGAGGCGCTCATCATCAAGCATTAGCAATGCCCTGCCGTGCCCTTCACTTATCTCACCCTTGCGTATGGCTTCCTTCACCATTTCGGGAAGCTGCAACAGGCGCATGGCATTGGCAACGGCAGCCCTGCTCTTTCCGACACGCGCTGCTATCTCCTCTTGCGTCATTCCGAAGCGCCGCGAAAGCTGGAAATATGCCTCTGCCTCCTCAATGGGATTGATGTCTTCGCGCTGCAAATTCTCAATCAGTGCAAACTCAATCATTTCCTGATCGTCACATTGCCTAATTATGGCTGGCAATTTCCGCAAGCCAGCGAGCACCGCAGCGCGCCATCGTCTCTCACCGGTGACAAGTTGGTAACCATCCTCAATTTGCCTAACAACGATCGGTTGCAGCAGCCCATGCGCCCGTATGGAGTCGGCGAGCTCCTGTAACGCCCTTTGATCCATGTCCCGCCTCGGTTGGAATGGGTTTGGCTTTATGTGGTCAACATCTATCTCAACGATATTAGTGGTCTCTGGCGTTACCGCAGTGAGCCAACTCTCATCCATTGCTGACGGTATGAGTGCATCCAGTCCACGACCCAGCCCGCGTTTGCGCATTTTTGATCCACCACCCAATCGTTGCAGGACCACAGCTGTGCAGCTGTCTTTAAATTGAGCCGAAAAAGATGCCGCATCAATTTCGCTTAAGACATACGCTGTGATGGTGTATCCTTACTTGCAAAGATAACAGCTTTTGATGAAAGCGTCAACCAATTCGTGAGACATTGTATGAGTCCTCCAGCCAGCATCCACACCGAAATGAAGGGCATAACAAACACGGCTGTGCAACTGCCCTTATCAAAAACTGGGGTGCCGCAAACCAACGCAGCTAAGAGCCAGGTTAAACCCCAGATAGGTTGGAGGGCATTTTGGTTTTTGGAAATTGTATAGGGCTCCATAACCTGTTAAACAGAATCCTATTAGCGCGCTATAATGCTTCTCACCCTTGTATCAGGAGATTTTGATCACTTCAAAATGCGGTGCGATAGCGGGTGGATGTGCGGGAAGACGGTGAGAATCCGTCGCTGCCCCGCAGCTGTAACCGGGGACGAAACCTGCAGGCGATGCATTAACTTGCATTGCCAAAAGCCACTGGTGGGGCTGATCCCCAACTGGGAAGGCGCAGGGAATAGGATGATCCGGGAGCCAGAAGACCGGTCCACCCGCAGGAATGCTCGTGCCGCCTCGCGGGAGGGCGATGAGCATGCTTAAGGTATGGTTTAGCAGACCCCCGGCAGACTGCTGAGGGCGCTCATTGTGATGGGGGTGGCTGTCGGGGGTCAGTTATTTTGTGCACCGCATTGCGATACAGATAACTGGCTCCCTCGTGAACTAAGGGCAGCTGCTTCCCCATCGTCGCTTGCTATCTGCAACAAACGAGCTTATGCATAAGTGCCCCTCACTCTGTCGGAACCATAATCCCATTTAAACCATCGGCTGCAAGTTGTGCAGCATAACCCAAAACAAAGCCAATGGAGGTGTGCTGTAATGAGGCGCATTGAAAGGTGTAAAGCGATAGTGTGTTCCATCACAACCGGGAACAGAAACCAATCAGTGTTGGGAGCGTTCACACTAATAGAGCTGCTGGTGGTGATTGCCATAATCGCCATCTTGGCGGCGATACTGTTCCCAGTGTTTGCGCGCGCAAGGGAAAAGGCGAGACAGGCTTCATGCCAGTCCAACCTAAAGCAGATCGGCTTAGCTTTCATGATGTATGTCCAAGACTACGATGAAATAGTGATGCCAGTTCAGGTTAGAGGTGTCGGAAAGACATATTATTGGTGGGGCAGTTGGGATGGTAGCGCCTTGAACGAGCAAGAGGGGCTTCTCTACCCTTACATGAGGAACACACAAATTAGAGCGTGCCCATCTTTTCCCAATACGCTGCGGGCTGCATTGGGGCTTACCGGATATGCATACAACTACGCATACCTTTCTCCATTCACACCACCAAGTTGGGATGTGAGCCCAGTTGCACTTGCCAAGGTTCAAAACCCAGCTCAGACGGTTCTCATGGCCGATTCGGCAAGGATGAACACATGGAGCTATCCTCAACCTACCTTAGAAGGCAATGCTTATCTTGACCCACCTTCCTATGCTTATCCGGGGTTTCACGCCCGCCACAACGAAACGGGGAATGTCCTCTGGTTGGATGGACATGTGAAAGCAGGGAAACCGGTATACCGAACTGGGACTTTCGGATGGGGATACAACGCAGATGACTTTCGGAAGAACAACTTGGGCGATATTGATGAGGACGGAAACTTAGCCACCGATGAGCTATTTGACCTGAACTAAAATGCGATCGTTGGGGCTTGGGCTATGGCAGCTGGTATTAAGCCAATGGCTAAAGCTCATTGGGCTGGTTCTATCCAACGGTAACAGGAGGTAGGCAGGTGGCGTTGCTTTGTGAGCGTGAGTGAAGCCCACCAGAAAAGTTGCGGGTGGATTGCGTCCGCCATTGCCTATTTTGCCGGCAGAAGCCGGCGCCAAAGAACTCACTAACGATTACGGGCGAAAGTTCACGACATAGCTGTGGGAAGATTGTTCTTCAGCGCCGGCAGGCTAAAGCCAAAAGCGAGTCGGCGAGAGATGCCCGCCAAAAATTTGCAATAAAGGGCGTTCAAGAAAGGGTGAGCAATTTTGAGCAGCCGAGAACAATCAACCCCCATGCGTATAGTGAAGGTTTTGATGGCACTGACCTTCTGGCTCCACACTGTCAAAGCACAACAGCTGCAGCAAGTCGTCAAGGATGATTTGGGAAGATTTATCAAACTCAACAGGTCACCAAAACGTATCATATCGCTCTCACCGAGCACTACAGAGCTACTATTTGCCATAGGCGCCGGAAGGTCTGTCGTTGCCGTTGACGATTGGTCTGACTACCCCCCTGAAGTCCGCCGCCTGCCGAGGGTGGGACCTTTCATGCGCCCAAATATTGAGGCTGTAGTAAAGCACAATCCCGATTTGATTGTGCTGGCATCAGTTGTGCTCCCCATCAGCGAAGTTGAAGCGCTTGAGGGTAAAGTCCGTGCGCCAATATTCGTCATGTCCCCAAAAAGGGTGATTGACATAACGAGCGCTGTTGAGAGGATCGGAAAACTTGTCGGGAAATACAGGGAGGCAAAATCGCTTGCCAACAGAATGCGCTCTGAAATAAGGCGGATCAAGGCATCCCAATCAAAGCTCAAGAGGAAGCCGAGCGTATTCATTGAGGTATCACCACCACCAAGCCTTATGGGTGTTGGGATTAACAACTTCATTGATGACGCCATTGGACTTGCTGGCGGATACAACATTCTGAGGCAACTCAAGCCAAGGAGTGAGTTCCCAACAGTTAGCCTTGAGGCGCTAATGACGCTTAACCCCGATGTCTACATTTTGGCGAGGCACGGTCGCCTTAATTCAGCCAAGGCTTTCTCAGAGGTGAAGGGAAGGGTCGGCTTTGAGCAACTCAAAGCGGTGCGCACAGGCAGGGTGTATGCGATTGATGCCGATTTGATTTTCAGACCGGGACCAAGAATCACACTGGGGATAGCTGAACTACATCGTCTTCTTCACGGGCATAAGTGATCAAGCAACGCTGTGCCGTGGGCATGCCAACTTTGTTTCCCATACTAATGGAGCATAACACCGGTGCTGCAATATCGGGGTGTGAGCATCTTGGGATTGATCACATTGCTTCTTGGTGGGGCGCGCAGCGGCAAAAGCAGATTTGCAGTTGAACTTGCAAAGGGCAATGCGAGAGTGGCATTTATAGCCACCGCAGCACGCACGGATGATGAGATGGAAAGGCGAATTGAGATGCACAGGCGTTCTCGCCCAAAAGAATGGCTGACCATTGAAGAACCAATTTGCGTATCCGAATGGATTGATGAGCATGGCGATGAGTTTGAAGTTGTGGTCATTGATTGCATCACGCTTTGGCTCACCAATCTCATTGCAGCTGAGGCAGATGATGATGCCATATTGTGCGCCGTTGAGAGGCTGCTTAAAGCGTGTAAGGAGCGCAGATGCAATACCATTATCGTGAGCAACGAAGTTGGCATGGGAATTGTTCCGGCAACGCCTATTGGCAGGCGCTTCAGAGACCTGCTGGGAGAAGCAAATCAAAAGCTTGCCTCAGGTGCTGATTGTGTCTACTGGCTTTGTGCTGGCATACCAATTTGTTTGAAGGGTTGTGGATGAAAATTTGGTGCCGCTTCGCAGCATTGTGGCTGCTGCCTAACAACGGATTTTGGCGCATCAATAGGCATATCCAGATACCGTTAGCTATGTTCTCACCGCTGGTCATCGTTGACGGATGAACCCTGTATAGGTGGACATGGAGGAGGGGTGGTGAACGAATGAAGGAGGAAAGGCTTCGGGCAATTTTGGAGGCTATAAAGCCGTTGGACGAACTCGCTATGGCTAAGGCAAGGGAGCGGGAGAATAAGCTCACAAAGCCGCTTGGGAGCCTCGGCAGGCTTGAAGAGATTGCCGTGCGCATTGCCGGAATAACCGGCATGACAATGCCGGATGTGGAAAAGAAGGCTGTAGTTGTATTTGCAGCCGATCACGGTGTTGTGGCTCAAGGCGTGAGCCTTTACCCTAAGGAAGTTACAGCGCAGATGGTGATGAACTTTGTTCGTGGCGGGGCAGCAATAAGCGTGCTGAGCAGGCATTGTGGCGCAAAGCTTATAGTGATTGATGTTGGGGTTGCCGCGGAGCTGCCGCAGCATGAAGGTCTCATCTTGAGGAAAATAGCGTGGGGCACAAGAGATCTCTCAACCGAGCCAGCAATGACTCGTGAGCAAGCCTTGGAAGCTATCGGCATAGGCGTTGAGATAACCGAGATGCTCGTCAATGAAGGTGTGCGCATGATTGCCCTCGGTGACATGGGGATAGGCAATACGACACCAAGCGCGGCGATCGCGGCAGCGCTGATGGGAAAGCCAGCAAGAGAGGTAACGGGGAGGGGCACGGGTTTAGATGATGAACGCTATGAGCATAAGGTCGCTGTCATTGAAACTGCTTTGAACTTGCATCGCCCAAACCCAGATGACCCAATTGAAGTTCTTTCCAAAGTTGGCGGGTTTGAAATAGGAGCACTTGTTGGCGTTGTGATAGCGTGTGCGGCAAGGCGAATACCGGTTGTGCTTGACGGATTCATCACAACTGCTGCTGCAGCAATTGCCTTCAGAATGCAACCGCTTGTGCAGGGCTACATGTTCGCTGGGCACATCTCGTTGGAGCCGGGGCACCGCCTATTGCTTGACTGGATTGGGCTTGAGCCGATATTGAATCTAAACATGCGCCTTGGCGAAGGGACTGGTGCTGTCCTTGCCATGCATGTGATTGATGCGGCGTGCAAGCTGCTCTCTCAGATGGCTACATTTGATGAGGCTGGTGTCTCAGGTCCGGTGGCATGAGCATATGAGCTTAAAAGCTATACTGCTGCGAATGCGCGAGGTAATTAGGCTGCATGTGGGCGCCCTGTTTTGCGCCGTTTCATTCCTCACGGTCGTGCCGGTTCACGGGCTATGTCCAAAGGATGCCATAAAGGTATGCGGATGGCTTTTCCCACTCGTTGGGCTAATCATCGGCGCTGTCGTAGCCACAGCTGACAGCGTATTGCTTTCGCTTGTGCCGATGAGTGTCGTGAGCGCCATAACTGTTAGCATGTTCGTGATCATCACAGGCGGGCTTCACCTTGATGGGCTGGCAGATTTAATAGATGCAATTGGCAGCCGAAAGTCCGGTGAAGAGCAACTCAAAGTGATGCGAGAGCCACAAATTGGCGCCTTCGGAGCTGCAGGCATATTCATCGTGCTCCTGCTCAAGTATGCGCTCATAGTTTCGCTTGAACCGAATTGGAGATGGACTGCAATTCTGTTATCACCGATGTTTGGAAGATATAGCGCTGTGGTCTCAATGTTCCTTTTCCCCTATGCCCGCTCAGAAGAGGGCATAGCCTATCACTTAAGGGGGCATAGAATAGGACAAACTGTTGCTGCAACGATATACACAGCAGCCGCAACGCAAATTTGTGCCAGCTATGCGGGACATATTTGCATGTGGCAATGCGTTGCTTTGAGCATTCTCATCTCTTGGCGATTGGTAAGAAGGTTTGGCGGTCTGACGGGCGATTGCTATGGGGCAATCGTTGAAGTATGCGAAGTCACATCATTGCTGGCTTTTGTGATGCTGCAAAGGTTTACTAACGCTTAATGGAACAAGAAACCCTGCGCGTTATACTGATTGAGGGTCTATACGGTCGGAAGGATGATAGGGGCACGGTATGCCGTGCCCCTATTGTTGAGTATGGGCAATGAGGTTGCAAAATAACTGGGACGAAAACGGATTGACCATATGGAAAGGGAGTGAGCCCAAGTGGAATTTCCCATAGAACGAAGGAAGCGTTTTGATGGCATTGATGTTGAAATACTTGGCGAGACATACGAACCTGGAAAACCACAGCCGGAAGAGGAGGGCAATTGGAAGCGTAAGTTGCAGACCATTGAAGAGATCGAAAAATACCTTAGCTATGCTGAGCGCTACTGGTATAGCACTGAATGGTATGGCTCTGAGAAACGCAAAACACCCGCTTAGTCTTGCAAACCCATCCTTCGTTGCCTCATAGCAGAGCAAACTGTGAAAAAGGCGGGGTGCAAAACGATGGACTTGAATATCCCAAAGGAGACTTATATCGGTCAAATAAGGGAAATTGTGATCGGCTCCAATGATAGGGCTATAAAGGTTGGCGGTGAGAGCTGCCTTCCGTTTTACACATTTGAGGGGGAGATGCCAAACCCAATCCGAATAGCAATGGATGTGTATGATTATCCGCCAGAAGGGTGGGCGGAGGCTTTGCTTGAAGTCTATGGCGATGTCCTAAATGACCCGATTGCATGGGCAAGAAAATGCATTGAGCAATTTGGGGCTGAGATGATTTGCTTACAGCTTGTCAGCACCGACCCGTATGGCATTGATAGACCATCTGAGGAAGCGGCAAAGGTAGCAAAGCAAGTTGCTGATGCAATTGATGTGCCGCTCATAGTCTGGGGATGCGGCAATGAAGCAAAGGATATGGAGACACTCAGGCTTGTTTGCGAGTTGTGCGAGGGAAAGCGTATAGTTGTCGGACCCGTCGTTGAGAAAATTTATGCAAGGGTTGGAGCACAGGCAATAGCCTATGGGCAAGTTGTGGCTGCATCCACACCGATTGACATCAATCTTTCAAAGCAGCTAAACATATTGCTCTCAAACCTCGGTGTGCCGGATGAGCAGATATTGATTGACCCAACTGTAGGCGGACTCGGTTACGGAATTGAATACTCATACTCGGTTATGGAACGAATCAGGATTGCAGCATTGCTTCATGAGGATGAAAGGCTTGCCTTCCCAATGATTTGCAATGTCGCAAAGGAGGTGTGGGGCACAAGGGAAGCCAAGTTGAGAGAAGAAGAAGCGCCTCTGCTTGGGAAAGCAAAAGAAAGAGGCGTGCTTATGGAGGCAATCACGGCAATGCTGCTTGCACTTGCCGGTGCTGATATACTCATCATGCGTCACCCGGACGCAGTGGCGCTTGTCCGAAGGGCTTTAAACGAATTGAGGAACGCTTAAGCAGCGTGCGAAGCGCTTTTGGCGCAGTCACTCTGCTTGTTAGGGAAGGTGATTAAAGGTGTCGCAAAGCAATTACAGTGCAGATCCTGCTGTAGTTGAAATGCTTGAGCGGGCTAAAAAGGATGGCGTTATGACAGCCTTTGACAGGGCTGAGGCAATGCGCCCATGCCCAATAGGCAGGGATGGAATTTGCTGCAAGCTGTGCGCTATGGGGCCATGCCGTTTGGTGGCACGCAAAGGTGAGGAGCCACCGAGAGGCGTATGCGGCGCAACTCAAGATACAGTTGTGGCAAGGAATTACCTTCGCATAGTGGCAGCCGGATGCGCAGCGCACGCAGACCATGGAAGGGCTGCAGCCAGACTTTTGCTCGCTGTCGCTAACGGTGAGACGAGGGATTACCAAATCAAGGACGAGATGAAGTTGGTCAAGCTCGCCATGGACTTCGGGGTTGAAATATCGGGGCGCAATATTGAAGACATAGCAAGGGATGTAGCCAAGATAGCTCTTGAAGAGTATGGGAAGCAGGAGGGCGAACTACTGTTCATAAAGCGAGCCCCGCTGCGCCGCCAACAACTTTGGCGAGAACTTGGAGTCGTCCCAAGGGGTATTGACAGGGAGATAACTGAAGCACTGCACAGGACGCACATGGGCACTGACCAAGATTATGAGAACTTGCTCCTGCATGCTGTAAGGGTAGCTCTTGCTGACGGTTGGGGTGGCTCAATGCTCGCAACCGAAATTCAAGATGTGCTCTTTGGCACACCATACCCAACTGTGAGCCAAGTCAACCTTGGCGTCCTGAAGCCAGACCATGTCAACATTATCGTGCATGGTCACGAACCATTGCTCTCAGAGATGGTCGTGCTCGCTTCAAGGGAGCAAAGGCTTGTTGAGCTTGCAAGGAGCAAGGGCGCAAAGGGAATCAACATAGCTGGGATATGCTGCACAGCAAATGAGGTGCTGATGCGCCACGGCATACCATTAGCCGGCAACTTCCTGCAGCAAGAGGTTGCCCTCCTCACCGGTGTAGTTGATGCTATGGTTGTGGATGTGCAGTGCGTAATGCAATCTCTGCCAGAGATAGCCGAATGTTATCACGGGCGCATCATAACAACTTCACCAAAGGCGAAGATAAGCGGAGCAACCCACATTGAGTTTAACGAGCACAATGCACTTGAGTCCGCAAGGAAGCTCATTGAGATTGCCATTGAAGAGTTCGCAAAGCGCGGTGGGAACGGCTATGTGCCGAACTATGCCGTTGACTTTGTAGCTGGCTTCAGCCATGAGACAATCACCTATTTGCTTGGCGGGCTGTTCAGGGCTTCTTATCGCCCTCTTAACGACAACATCATCAATGGGCGCATAAGAGGGGTTGCCGGTGTGGTTGGATGCAACAACCCGAGGGTGACTCAAGATAGCGCAATAGTGACGCTTGTAAAGGAGCTCATCAAGAATGATGTTCTTGTTCTTGAGACTGGCTGTGCAGCTATGGCGTGTGCTAAAGCCGGATTGATGAATCCGGATGAAGCCTTGAGGTATGCAGGTGACGGTCTTGGAGAGGTTTGCGAAGCAGTTGGGATTCCGCCAGTCCTGCACATGGGTTCATGCGTTGACAACAGCCGAATATTGATTGCAGCAACTGCAATGGTCAAAGAGGGTGGCTTAGGAGATGACATAAGTGACCTACCGGCAGCTGGTGCTGCGCCTGAATGGATGTCTGAGAAGGCGATAGCAATAGGGATGTATTTTGTTGCCTCGGGCGTATTTACGGTCTTTGGTGTCCATTATCCCACACTTGGAAACGAAACTGTCTCCAACTGGCTATTCAGCGATATGGAAAAGCTGTTCAAGGCTAAGTGGGCATTTGAGCCAGACCCGGAGGAGATGGCTAAGTTGATGATAAAGCATATTGATGAGAGGCGCAAGGCATTGGGCATTGACAAGGCGAGAGAGAGAATCCTGTTTGATATGGCTATGAGGCGACAGTTAGAGGCGGTTTGAAATTTGATGGGCGAAGATTGTGAGTTGATACCTAAGCCAGCGGGAAGTTTTTAAACTCAAGTTCAAAGCAACTCATCGTGGAGGGGTGAACTCAAGATGTCAAAGCTGATCTGCTCTGCAGCAATTAGGGGTGCACACAAGATAGTGGCGAGGGCTGAGCAGAAGTGGCGTGAGGCAATGGATAAGTGGGGAGCTAAGCAAGAGGTTGGCTTCCCAAACACAGCATATTACTTGCCGATCATTTATGGCATAACTGGAATACCTGTTAGGACGCTTGGCGATATGGAACAAGTCCTGAAACTGTGCAGGAGACTGCTTCCACCCCCTGTCAGGGAGAAGGTTCACCTTCCATATCTTGCGCCGGCGCTTGATGCTGGCATGGCTACATTCTTTGCCGAGGAAATAATTGAGGCGATCAAGTATCTTGAGGACCCAAATGCATATGTGCCGGGCGCTGAGGAGCCAACCGATGAGAACATTTGGCTCGGTGCAGCCGATGACATCATCATGCGAAAGAGGGGCATTGAGTTCGTTGATGGCACCGCGCCCGGCTTTGCAGCCATACTTGGTGCGCCACCGGATGTTGAGACGGCGGTTCTCATAGCCAGAGAACTTCAGGAAAAGAACCTCTATGTCTTCATGTGCTCGGATAACAACGGTGTCAGGATGGCAGAGCAGCTTGTGGAAGCCGGTGTGCAGGTTGGGTGGACAACACGCCTTGTGCCATTTGGTCCGGATACATCTGCAACTGTGTTCCCAGTTGGCTTCGCAACGAGGGCTGCAATGGCTTTTGGCGGGATAAAGCCAGGTGAGTATAGGCGCATCCTAATCTACAATAAGGACAGGATATTTGCTTTTGTCCTTGCACTCGGCTTCGTTTCGGATGAATGGTATGCTAATGCAGCTGGGGCAATAAACTGGGGCTTCCCGACGATAGCCGATAGCCCTATACCTCAAGTTCTGCCAACAGGCATCTGCACATACGAGCATGTTGTTTCAAATGTGCCGCACTCTGAGATTGTCTCAAAGGCAATTGAGGTTCGCGGTCTAAAGGTAACTGTGACAAAGGTGCCAGTGCCAGTCGCTTACGGACCGGCATTTGAGGGTGAAAGGGTGCGCAAAGCCGACTTGTATGTTGAATTTGGTGGCGGAAGGTCGCTCGCACTTGAGTTATGCAGGATGCGCCGTATGGATGAGGTGCAAGACGGGAAGATTGAGATTATAGGCCCCGACATTGACGCAGTTGAGGAAGGCAGCGCTATGCCACTTGCAACACTTGTTGAAGTTGCCGGAAGAAAAATGCAGGAGGACTTTGAACCGATACTTGAGCGGCAAATACACCACTTCATCAACTACGCTCAGGGCGTCTTCCACATGGGGCAGCGCGAGATTGTTTGGTTGCGCATAAGCAGGAGCGCATTCAACCAGGGCTTCAGGCTCAGGCACATTGGTGAGATATTGCACGCAAGATTCCATCAGGACTTCGGAAACATATTGGACAAAGTCCAAGTCACCATATTCACAAATGAAGAGGATGTACGCAAGCTGCTTGACGAGGCACGCACAATATACCATGCAAGGGATGCGCGCATGGAAGGCATGAAGGATGAGGATGTGGATATATTTTACTCTTGTGTGCTTTGCCAGTCATTTGCGCCAACGCATGTATGTGTAATTAGCCCAGAGCGTCCCGGATTGTGCGGAGCATATACATGGCTTGATGCGAAGGCAATGTATGAAGTTAACCCAGAGGGACCAAACCAACCGGTTCAATATGGTGAATGCGTGGACTCACTCAAAGGTTCGTGGAAGGGCGTGAATGAGTTCGTCAGGAAAGCTTCAAGGGGTGCAATTGATGGCTACAACTTCTACAGTGTTGTTGATAAACCTATGACGACATGCGGCTGTTGCGAATGCATAACCGCAGTTCTGCCCCTGTGCAACGGTGTCATGACCGTAAACCGTGAATACACTGGAATGACTCCATGCGGGATGAAGTTCACCACACTCGCTGGAACAATAGGTGGCGGCGTTAGCACGCCCGGATTTGTCGGGCACGCAAAGATTTGGATTGTGCAAAGAAAATGGCTGCAGGGAGATGGCGGAATTAAGAGGCTCGTATGGATGCCGAAGATGTTGAAGGAAGAGTTGGGTGAGAGGTTGGTCAAGCGCCTCGCCGAGGTAGGAATGACGGTTGACATGATTGCCGATGAGACAATCGGCACTACCGAGGAGGAGATATTGCCATACTTGCAAGAGAAGTGTCACCCAGCGCTTGAGATGCCACCGATAATCGGATAATATGAGCCAGCTCTTTTAAAAACCAATCTTGCCAGAGAGCATCAAAGTCGCATGGGCTTTAAGCGCTTGAATCATCAATATGTCCATGCTGCTGTATTTGCTTTCTTGTGCTTCGCTCAAAAGCTTGTTGGTTCGTAGTAAGGTGCGGAGATAAGCGGAGTGCGGTAAGAAACGGGACAAGAGGCAAGTAACGGGTTTAGGACGCCACTACGCTTTCGGGTGGTGGCTAAATGCGAACCTAACCAACAAAGTTTGTAGTAAAGGCACATTTTATCACCACTTACAGCGTCTGTGCTGCCATTCTGCATGGACACTCAAGGGGGCATAAGCGATGCCATTGAGCGGTATTGAGATATTCAAGCTGTTGCCGAAAAAGAATTGCGGGGAATGCGGTGTGCCAACATGCCTTGCATTTGCTATGAACTTGGCACAGGGGAAAGCTGAGCTTGATGCATGCCCATACATCTCTGAGGAGGCGAGAGAAAAGCTCTCTGAAGTTGCTGCCCCCCCAATCAGGGAAGTCGTGATAGGCAGCGATGGAAGGGTTGTGAAAGTTGGTGGTGAGACGGTTCTCTTCAGGCATGAGAAAACATTCGTCAACCCACCCGGGATAGCAATGCTCATAAGCGATGCAATGGACGATAGCGAAATTGATGCCCGGATTGATAAGCTCAACAAGATGGTTTACGATAGGGCTGGGTTTATCCTGCGCCCAGAAATGGCAGCGCTTAGGTGCGATTCCGGCAACCCTAATAGGTTTGGCGATGTGGTTGGACGAGTTGCCAACAGTTCGGATTGCAGCATCATGCTTATCAGCTACGACCCATCAATACAAGCAGCTGCACTTGAAATATGCAAAGGTAAGCGCCCGCTAATCTATGCAGCCACTGAAGAGAATATTGACGAGATGATTGAGTTGGCAAAGGAGTATACATGCCCGCTTGCCATAAAGGGCAATGGCTTAATTGGCGTTGCGAAGTTGACATCTATGGCGATGCAGTCCGGATTAAAGGATCTGCTGATTGACACAGGTGCACGCTCGCTCAAGGAGGCATTTACACATCACATAATGGCGAGGAGAGCTGCCCTTGTAGGCAAGGTTAAAGAGCTTGGCTTTCCGACAATCGTTATGGCATGCGAGATGAGCGATGACCTCCTGATGCAAACATTCATCGGAGCGATATTCATCGCCAAGTATGGTGGCATAATAGTTCTCTCGGATTTCCAAGGGCATTCGCTATACCCACTCTTGCTTGCAAGGATGAACATCTACACAGACCCGAGAAGACCACTTGCGGTTGAAGAGGGCATTTATGAGATAGGTAAGCCAAACGAAGAGTCACCGGTGCTTTTGACTTGCAATTTTTCACTGACATACTTCCTCGTCTCAACTGAGATAGAAAACAGCCGAGTGCCATCATGGCTTTTGGTTAAGGATACCGAAGGGCTATCAGTGATGACGGCATGGGCTGGTGGTAAACTCACTGCCGATGTGATTGCGCCGTTCGTCAGGAAGTGCGGGATTGAAAGCAAAGTTAAACATCGCAAGCTGATCATACCAGGCTACCTTGCGCCAGAGAGCGGCGCACTTGAAGAGGAACTCGGGGGCGAGTGGGAGATACTCGTTGGTCCGAGGGAGGCAGCTAACATACCCGCATACTTGCGCACTATATGGCAAGCTGCCTGAGATTGTGCCACCCCTTTATTGCTGAAGAGGTTGCCGAACGCAAATTTAAGATGCTCTTGATGATGTGAAACGCTCTTTGCTGCAAATGCTGTTGGTGAACACTCTTTCACAACCATCCTATGGGCTTTAGACCATGGTCGCTCGCTAAATTCATGAGCACCGTCCTTGTGCGATGAAAAAACTCGCCGAGAGAATTTGCGCTCATCGTTTCGCCAGCGAGCACTGGCTGAAGCCAGCGGAATGGATGGATAAGCACCGAAAAACTTATGGGCAAATTAGGGGCAAATTTGAGTAAGCCCTGCCGTGTCTAAAGTCACTCCTGTGGGAGGATAGCTGATGTAGTGCGAGGGTAGAGAAAAAATCACCATTATACAGGGGTGGTTAAAGATGATCCTTATAGGCGAGAACATAAACATCATGTCCAAGACGATAGGAGCTGCAATAAGGAATCGTGATGCAAGCGCAATACAGGAGCTTGCAAAGCAGCAAGCTGAAGCTGGGATGGATTACCTTGACCTCAACATAGGACCGGCGAGGAGAGACGGTCCAGAGCTTATGGAATGGATGGTCAAGACAGTTCAAGAGGTTGTTGAGCTTCCGCTATCGCTTGATACAACAAATCCAGATGCAATGGAAGCCGGCTTGAAGGTGCATCGCGGCAAAGCACTTATCAATTCAATTTCACTTCAACCCGAGAGACTTGAGAGGATGCTTCCGCTCGCCACAACATATAATGCCGCAATGGTTGGATTGCTTTGGGGCACCGAAGGCATGCCGAGAGACGCGGATGAAAGAGCCGCATTATGCGTTGAGCTTGTCCAAAGAGCTACGGATGCGGGCGTCTCACCGGAGGACATTTTAATTGACCCAATTGTCACCCCGGTTTCAGCCGACATAGGGCAAGTTGTTTCCGTGATTGAGTTTATGAGTGCCTTCAAAGAACTCGTTCCCGGATGTAGGTCCATCGTTGGCTTATCAAATGTCTCAAATGGAACTCCAAGCGAGTTGCGCCCGCATCTGAATCGGACATATCTTGCGATGCTCATGAAGTATGGTTTGGATGCCGCTATAGTCAACGCATTTGACGATGAGTTGATCAAGCTTGCGAGGGGCGAGATGCCGGAAATACTGAAATTGGTTCATCGCATAATGGACGGAGAGAAGCCAAACATGGATGAGCTGTCTGAGAAAGAGCGCATATATGCAAAGACGACATTGGTGCTAATGGGTAAAGTCGTCTATTCACACTCGTGGCTTGAAGTGTGAAGCTATAACGGTGTCCCATGTGTTCTATTTTGCGACAAAGCTAAATGGCAATATTGAAACCGTAGATCAAATAAGGCGCGGTTCAAAGCCCCCCTAAGCCAATCTATATCTTTACACCCAAAGCTGCGAGGGGCAGAAAACACAATGAAGACTTTCAACGATGTCCCAAAAGATGAACACGAGGGGCATAGGATAGCTTACGAACTTGCCAAAGAAAGCTTGGGTAAGCTTGACATCAAATTGCAGTGCGAACTTGCCGGGGCGCAACTCGTTGAGGCAGAGCAAAAGGTGAGCTTAAATTTGCTTGGCGATGTCTATGAGATCTCACTGCCAGATTGTGATGTAAGGTGCGTGACAGATGAAGGCGCCCCAATCCACCTGAAGATACTCGCTTTGCACTACCTTGCACAAGCAAGCGGAAAGCCGCTCACCGATAGGTTAATTGATTTCAGGGAACTTCCGGGAGGAATTGCCTATCATGTGAGCTTTGATAGCCGTGTGAAGAAGCTGCTCTTAAGCGTATTCGGGGATGACGATGGAAGCAAGCTGCGCGAGGCTGCTAAGAAACTTGGCGCAGAAGATGTAAACTACGGTGATGTCGGATTGAGGATATGGGCACTGCCGAGGGTGCCGATCATAATCGCCTTTTGGGCAGCGGATGAAGAGATGCCAGCAAGCATCAGCATCCTTTTCGACTCATCCATATCAAGCTACCTTACAACGGAGGATGTGGCAGTGCTCGGAGAGCACTTGGCCGAAAAACTTGTAGCTGCTGCCAAACCAAAAATGTAGGGTGGAATCACTCACAATACTTATGGCTGTGGCAGCGACGCAAGCATTGTTATAGACTACCGTAGCTTGCAATCCTCAAAAGGTGATGGGGGGCGGGATTAAGAGTGCGCCGAACTTTTCTTTGATGGGACCTTGTTTCATGCTCTGGCGAGAACATTCGGGCATCATTTACAATCAGCTCATCACCATAGACAGACCGAAATTATGCGGATGGCTTTAAGTGCAAAAGAAGGGATGAACATATGACAATGCATATCTCAATTGCTGGGAAAGGCGGCACAGGCAAGACAACACTTGCAGCCTTGCTCATAAGATGGCTTGTTGAAAACGGTAGAGGACCGATACTGGCTATTGACGCTGACCCAAATTCAAACTTGAACGAGGCTCTCGGTATGGAAGTCAGCGGCTATATAGCTGATATACTCTCTCAGGCGCGCACTGCAACTCCATCGCCAAACATACCAAGGTTGCGCATGGTTGAATATCAACTGCATGATGTTATCACTGAGGGAGATAATGTTGACCTAATTGCAATGGGAGGACCGGAAGGTCCAGGGTGCTACTGCGCTGCCAATCAGATGCTGCGCGAATTCATTGGGAGGTTGCGCTCAAACTATGCCTACCTCGTAATGGACAATGAAGCCGGCATGGAACATTTGAGCAGGCGAATCGCACAGGATGTTGATGTCCTGCTCATAACCAGTGACCCAACGATAAAGGGCATACGCTCCGCCAGCAGAATAGCTTCTCTATCTAAGTCGCTTGAGCTGAATGTGCGAAGGATATACCTCGTGCTAAACAGGGCGGGAGAAAAAACAGTTGAGGCGCTCTCGAAGGAGATTGAAAAGACCAGGTTAGAAATTGCCGGGGTTATCCCTGAGGATGAACTTATCACCAAGTGTGACATTGAGGGACGACCATTGACCGAACTCCCAAAAGACAGCCCTGCATATAAAGCCGTGTGCGAAATAGCCCAACGAATATTTGAATGACCAATGGCTTCAGATCAAACTGCTCACCATAGTTGGCGCCGTTATGTTAAAGTTGCCCTTTCAGCATGCTCAAAAATGGATATATGACGGGCACCAAAAGACAATTCTTGTCTCCAACACTGATGCTCAGATCTGACATCGTCAAATGCATGGGCACGCTCTCTCGCACAGTGATGCTAATGCGCTGACGAGGTGACATTGATGCGGCTCAACAGGATACGGTTCCTTCCGGAAGGCATCTCAATATTTGTTGATGAGAGCACATCCGTCCTTTCGGCTGCAAGGGATGCCGGAATTGAGATAGCAAGCGTATGCGGTGGCGAGGGAACATGTGAGAAATGCCTTGTGCGTGTGCTCTCCGGCAGGGCACGCATGACAGATAGAGCCGCAGCGCTCAGTGAGAGGTTGCGTTCGGAAGGATATACACTCGCATGCCAAACATTCCCGATTGATGATCTGGTGGTTGAAGTCCCCATTGAGTCACGCGTAACATTTGCCGAGGAAGCAATCAAGCATATTGAGCTTGAAGTGCCAGAGCACGAGGTCGGGTTAAATGTTTACCCGCCAAGCCCAATGGCAATAAAAGTGCACCTAAAAATGCATCCGCCATCGCTCACTGACAATGTGAGCGATCTTAAAAGGCTGCTGAATGCTGTGAAGCGAGTGCTGAATGATAAACGGGAATTTTCACAAGTTCGGTTTGGCGCAGAGCGCCCAATAAGCGTGAGCATAGATGCACTTCGCCAACTGCCAACCGCTATAAGGGCTGGCGGCTGGGAAGTGACAGCCACCCTGGTTAAATGCTGTGATCACTGGGAAGTCATAAGGATAACCCCTGGGAAGGATGAAAAGCATGTTTACGGCGCTGCTATTGATGTTGGGACGACGACCGTCACCGTTCATATTGTTGACTTAGAAACATTTGAGACGGTTCAGCGTCTGGCAAAGTATAACGAGCAGTTTGTCTTCGGAGAGGATGTGATAAGCCGGATAGCGCATGTCTCTCGCAACGCTAACGGCTTGAATGAATTGCGCGAGGCTGCCCTGAGGACTATCAATTCGCTTTTGAGGCACGCTGCAAATTCCCTTAACATATCGCACGATGATATAGCCTGTGCAACTGTTGCAGGCAACACCGTCATGACGCATCTTCTGCTCGGAATTGACCCAACGAACATACGCATAGAACCATACATACCGGCTGTGACTGCATTCCCACCAATTAGGGCAAGCGATGTTGAGATTGCCATACACAAGGACGGGTATGTATTCACATTCCCATGTGTTGCCAGCTATGTCGGCGGCGATATCGTGGCTGGGACACTCGTCTCGGGTATGGTGCTGCGCGACGAACTCTCCCTTTTGATTGACATGGGGACGAATGGTGAAATGGTGCTTGGCAACAGGGATTTCATGGTGACATGCGCCTGCTCCATAGGTCCAGCATTTGAGGGCAGCGGGATAAAGTGTGGCATGCGTTCCGTAAGGGGCGCAATATCGGGTGTGAAGATTGACCCAACAGAGCTTGATGTGAGCATCCAAACCATAGGCGATGCAAAGCCAATTGGAATATGCGGTTCTGGGCTTGTTGAATTGCTCGCCGAGTTGAAGCGTGCCGGCATCATAGACATGGCTGGCAATTTCGTTGAACACCCAAGCAATGGCAAACTGAGGCAAAACGATGATGGCGACATAGAGTTTGTGCTTGTTCGCTCTCAAGATGCCGGCATAGGGCGTGACATCACGATAACGCAAGCCGACATAAAAAACTTGATACGCTCAAAGGCTGCTGTGTATGCAGCGCTCAGGTCTATGCTCAATTCAATCGGTCTGAGGATTGACGAGATAAAGCGCATCTTTGTTGCGGGCGCATTCGGGAGCCATTTGAATGTGAGAAGGGCTATTGAAATTGGCTTGCTGCCGGATTTGCCCGAAGAAAAGTTCGTCGTTCTCGGTAACAGTTCCGTCAAAGGCGCTCGCCTTGCTTTGCTTTCACAAGCTGCATTTGATGAGGCTCACAGGATCGCTTCAAAGATGACATACATTGAACTCAGCGTTGACCCAGGCTACATGGGCGAGTTCATATCGGCGAATTTTATACCGCACACAGACCTGCAGCAGTTCCCATCGGTCAAACACAAAAGGGGTGATTAAGCTGAAGTTTGCGATATCAGGCAAAGGCGGTGTCGGCAAGACAACAATTGCAGCAGCGCTGTCACGAATGCTGGCTTCGTATGGTTACACTGTGTATGCAGTTGATGCGGACCCGGACGCCAACCTTGGCATGGCGCTCGGCTTCCCGCCAGAAGAGGTTGACCAAATTGCACCCATAGCTGAGTTGAAAGAGTTAATCATTGAGAGAACTGGTGGGGTAGGTCCTTATTTCGTGCTCAATCCAAGGGTTGACGACATCCTTGAGAAGTTCGTTGTAGTTCGCGAGGGCATCAAGTTAATGCGAATGGGCATGGTTAAGAAGGCGGCGTCAGAATGCTACTGCCGTGAGAATACATTTCTAAGGGCAGTCATTCAGGGGTTGCTGCTTGAGAGGGATGAAGTTGTGATAATGGATATGACAGCTGGAATTGAGCACCTTACAAGGGGCACCGCAATGTATGTTGACGGCATGCTAATAGTAACAGAACCAACAGCTGCAAGCATGCGCACAGCGCTCACTGCATGCGCACTCGCACATGAGTTGGGCATCAAAGAGGTGGCAATCGTTGGAAACAAGGTGCGCAATGATGAGGAAGCAAACGCCATAGCCTCGTTCGTTGAAGCTGAGTGCAGCAAATTGAAGAGGCAAGTGCAGCTTCTGTGCTTTATACCATTTGATGTTAACATTTGGGGGCAGGCGATAACTGGCGTTCCACCTTTAGACGAAGTTGATGCTTCTCCATTTTGGAGTGCCATAAGGTGCATATGCGACTGGCTCATCAGCATCGCAAAGAATTGAAAGGAGGTTTTTGCCGGCTACAGCAGCTCAATGCCTACTTAAACCGTGTTTAAGGATTGAGAGGATTAAACCCTCAGGTGAGAGTGCCGTCCTGAAGGGGAGTGAGCATTAAAGGGCATGGTGAAAATCGGCACACGAACTTGTTTGTGCGGCATTGTAGCTTTATCTCCGAGGCTGTTTTTGGCGCTCGCATTGCTTTCCATTCTGCTCGGCGCAATACACTCGCTTTTAAAACTCGCAAGACACACAGACGCAAAAACTGCACCACAACGCCTTTGGCGGACAAAGAAGGCAAGCGAAAGTTATGGCGTTGTCATCTCAGTCATTGATGGTGACACTGTGCGTCTTTTAGATGGGCGCATCGTGCGCTATATAGGCATTGATGCCCCGGAGCGCAGCCAACCATTTTACATGGAGGCAAAGCGGGAGAACGAAAAATTGGTGTTGAGAAAGAGGGTGCACCTTCAGTTTGATGTCCAAAGGAAAGACCAACATGGCAGATGGCTTGCCTATGTCTTCGTCAAAACAAGTGGCAGAGAGATTTTCGTCAACGCGGAGCTTGTAAAGCGCGGCTACGCGATGGCATACACTGTGCCACCAAATGTGAGATATGCTGATCTTTTCGTGAGGCTTCAACGAGAGGCAGTTAGAAGTGGGAAAGGGTTATGGAGGGAACAGCGCGATAGGATTGCAACATATATTGGCAACAAGAGGACGCTAATATTCCATCGCCCAACATGCAAATACGCGAGGGAAATCTCACAACCAAACCGCGTCGTCTTCCGAAGCCGCAAAGGATCAATGAAAGCTGGGTATAGACCCTGCAAGGCGTGCCAACCATAGGGCATGCGCGATGCAAGATGTGTTGTAATGCGACTCTTTATGGCAAACACTCATTGGACGATCCAGTGAGTGATGCATGAAAGCCGAATGATTAAACCAAATGCACAGCTAACGATGAGAATGAAGGCGGTGAGTCTCGGAACATGGTGACGGTGAAGAGGGTTGTAAATGTGACTGTTCGTTGCGCTGCAAAGGTGAACCTCTTCCTTGACATACGAGGTAAACGCCCTGACGGATATCACGAAATCGTTAGTGTCATGTGCCCGATTGACCTGCGAGATACGCTTGTTGCAACATTGCTACCGCCAAAGGAGGGATTCAAGCTCGTAGTCAGCAATGCCAACATACCAAATGGGAATGAGAACACAGTTTGGAAAGCCGCTGAAGCGCTTGCAAGGGCAGCTAATGTGCCCATGTGCGGCTTAATCAGGCTGTATAAGCAGATACCTGTGGCAGCTGGGCTTGGCGGCGGGAGTTCAAACGCCGCTGCAGCGCTTGTAGCATTGAACAAGCTTTGGAACTTGGGCTTAAAGCAACCCGACCTTATGGAGATTGCTAAGTCAATTGGTGCTGATGTTCCATTCTTTATTCACGGCGGCTGGGCGCTCGTGGAAGGCTTTGGCGATGTGATTGTGCCATTAAACATTAAGGCTCAGCTTTGGATGCTCCTCGTTAAGCCACCGGTTGAAGTCCCAACTGCGTGGGCATACAAAGTCTGGGACTTGAAAGGCAAGCCGGAAGGTAGAGACCCAGCACCGTTGATTGAGGCATTGCAGTGCGGTGACTTGAGTGCTGCAGGAAAGCATCTCTACAACGCTTTTGAGGCTGTGGTTTCTGAAACACACACGGAGATAAGCTACCTCAAAAAGTTGCTATTGCGCACAGAGCCATTGGGCGTGGTCATGAGCGGCAGCGGTCCAACAATAGTAGGACTCTTCGCGACCAGAAAGGAAGCGGAGGCTGCCAAACAATGGCTCAGCGAAGAGCTGCGCCGATGCTACGAAGGTAGCGGTCTGTTTCCGAGCAGCGCTGAAGTGAGCAACAGCGTTTGGATAGCAATCGCGTCGGTGACACAACGAAGCATGATAACAAGAATCACATAGTGGTGTTGGTGATGAATCGCGGCAGTCAGAGCGCATATGAGACACTCGCTGAAGCAGTTGATTCGCTTGAAATCGGTGGCGAGGGGCATAGCAAGGCAGTTGCTCGGTGGGCAACCTTAATCGCTATTGAGCGGCGGTCGCCGAGCCACCTCATTAGCACGATTGAGTGCGCCGGCTTGTTACACGACATTGGCAAGGTGGAACTTCCAAAGGAGTTGCTCAACAAGCCCGACAGGTTGACTCCGGAAGAATTTGACTCTGTTAAACGGCACACCATCATAGGTGCACGAATAGCCAAAGCCCTTCCGTCTGCGAGCAGTGCTGCAGATGCTATTGAACATCATCATGAGCGCTGGGATGGGAAAGGCTACCCGCACGGTAAGCGTGGCGCTGAGATACCAATTGAGGGGCGCATAATCGCTGCCGCAGAGGCGTTCGCATCAATGACACGTCCATCACCATACCGCCCACCGCTCACCATCGCTCAAGCGCTTGATAGGCTTAAGTGGGCTGCCCACGCACAACTTGACCCGCAAGTAGTTGAGGCGCTTATCAAGGTCGTAGAGCGTTCTATACCGACCCACATGAGAAACGAATACCTTACAGTCCCGCTTGAGGTATTCGTCTCGTCGGAGACGGCGAGACTGAGAAGCGCATTCATGGGATTAGTGCAACAGCTGATGTGGGTCGTAAAGAGGTTGATTGGCGAATTGCTGACTCAACGCCTCGCTCAAGAACTGTCCGAGGCGTTTAAGGAGGATGGGATCCCGATTACCATTGAAGACGCACAAATTGCTGACGAAACGCCGTGGGTAATAGGCTTGGATGAGCGAGCCAAGATTTACCGAAACGCAATGTGGCACATCTCGCTGGCGCTATCAAAGGTCTTCGGCGATGCCTTCATCAGCCAACTGCTTAAAAGGCTCACTCAGACACTGCCCGACGAGCTGCAGGAGACATGCTCACGATATGAGTTGCATCCGGTGCTAAAGCACGCTGCCTGAGGTGACCTCTATGACACCTTGGAGCATCATAGTCGGCATGTTAACTGTTGCCATCTTCCTCCTCTCAATCCTTGCAGCCATACTTTGCGCCGAACTTTATCTGCTGTTGAGCACGGGCATGCTCGGAAGTATGTGGCGCACACTCACAATCTCGTTAGCATTATTTGCTATTGCTGAGGCAGTCTCTTTCGGGGAGGCGATTGGACTCGTCGGGCTTCATGGGCTATCACAGCTCTTGAGGGCTGTCTTCCTGACACTCCTTTGCATCGGCTTTTGGCAGCAGCGCCGGGCATTTATGAGGGCACTCGGAATTAAACATGGCAACATATTGCCACACATCCTCTTCGGCAAACTCGCCACAAGAAGACGCTTAACCAAAGTCACTGGTCTGGGCGAAGAGGCAAAAACACAAGCGGAGCAAACCCGGGAGGCAATTGGTGAGGGCGACGGATAAACCATCTCACCGAAATCCCGAAACAAATTTTAGCTACATCAGCAGCCCTAAACTGGGTGGCGTGCCCCAGCTTTCGGCAAATGAACCAATAGCAACTTGTGCCTTCCATCCATAGTCGCAAAGCCCCGTGAGGCATCCACTCTGACTGGCAAATGCCTTATTTGGCGCACTGTCACATCTATTGAAAAGGATGCGCCGTGTTGCCCATCACTGAGTTGGCGCAAGAGGATAACAGTCCCCTTAGTCTCCACAAAAACCGATGTGGAAGATGTCCGGATGCGCGCGTAGCTCAAACTGCCGTGCGGCATGGGAAAGGCTACTGTAATGTGGTCATCGCCTTCACAAACTTTTGCGAGTGTCTTACTGACGATGCGACATGAAAGCCTCTTAGGGCGATTTGACCTCCATTGGTATGGCGCCCTGCAAAACCTGCTAACATAGCGAGCCATTGATGAGAGCAAAATACCCATGAGCCGCTTAAGCGAAGCAATGCTTTTCGTTACCACCGCACTTCACCATACCACCATAACTCATTCGCCTTCCTTAAGCCTCAAATGCTCGCCTTGAATGTGGCTATCTGCTGCAAGCAGTTGATGCATCTCATGCCTGCGCATGGCGGAGATTATCTCGTCAAGCTCGCCATCAAGCACTTCATTCAAATTGTATACGGTCAATCCAATCCTATGATCGGTCACCCTGTTTTGTGGGAAGTTATATGTGCGCGTTTTTTCACTTCTGTCACCAGTCCCTATTTGCGCTTTGCGAACCTGCGTTATCTTTTGTTCCTGCTCTCGGCGCATCATTTCAATCAGCTTTGCTCTGAGTATTCTCATGGCGCGCACCTTGTTCTGATACTGTGAGCGCTGGTCTTGGCAGACGACGACAATACCTGTGGGCTTATGCCTTATGCGCACAGCCGTCTCATTCTTTTGCATGTGCTGCCCGCCCGGCCCGGATGAGAGCATCGTTTCAATTTCCAAATCATCCTCATTTATCTGGACATCAATTTCCTCCGGCTCGGGCAATATGGCAACAGTGGCAGTTGATGTGTGAATCCTTCCGCTTGATTCTGTAATGGGTATTCGCTGGACCCTGTGCACGCCGCTCTCATATTTCAAGCTACGCCAAACATCCTTGCCGCTGATAGCCAAGATAACCTCTTTGAAACC
>JANXAS010000089.1 GCA_025062195.1 Armatimonadota bacterium | reverse complement strand
GACATCATACTACCAAGTGAGCCATCAGAATAATTGGAGGTGATTTTTGATGGCGCACAAGAAAAGCGGCGGAAGCACACGAAACGGGCGTGATAGCAATTCCAAGCGCCTCGGAGTAAAAGCATTTGGTGGTGAATTCGTCCGTGCAGGTTCGGTGCTCGTTCGCCAGCGCGGCACAAGGATACTTCCCGGAATTAATGTGGGTTGGGGCAGCGACGATACGCTCTTTGCGCTCGTTGATGGCTATGTAAAGTTTGAGCGCGTCAGCAAGAGCAAGACGAGAGTCAGTGTCTACGCCACACCATCTTAGGGCGCATTGTGATGGGCTTTATTGCTCAATTATGGGCAAATTTAGCAGCTCTCTGAAATTATGGTGAGGGTGAAAATTAATTGCGTCGGGGAAATGTCCCCGGCGCAATTCATTTGGCAGTGTTAAGCGATGCGCTTTGTTGATGAAGCCGAGATCGTGGTTAAAGCTGGGAATGGCGGAAACGGAGCTATAAGCTTCAGGCGGGAGAAATTTGTCCCTCGCGGTGGTCCGGATGGTGGTGATGGTGGGCGAGGCGGTAATGTGATAATTCAGGCTGATGAAGGGGTGCGCACACTGATTGACCTTCAACTTAAACGCCACTATAGGGCGCCTGATGGTGAGCATGGGCAAGGAAGTAAGCGCAAAGGCAAAGATGGCGATGACCTGATCATACGAGTGCCAGTTGGCACGCTCGTTTATGATTCAGAGAGTGATGAACTATTAGCCGATTTGAATGAGCACGGGATGAGCGTTCTCGTTGCCAGAGGCGGCATAGGCGGAAGAGGCAACGCAGCATTTGCAACCCCAGTCAGGCAAGCACCAAAGTTTGCCGAACATGGAGATAGTGGCGAAGTTAGAAGACTGCGCCTTGAGCTGAAACTACTTGCAGATGTTGGGTTGATTGGCTATCCAAATGTCGGCAAGTCAACGCTTATATCTCGCATTTCATCAGCCCGCCCAAAGATAGCCGACTATCCTTTTACAACGCTCGTGCCCAATTTGGGAACGGTTCGTGTTAACCATTTCAGCTTTGTGGTTGCTGACATACCGGGATTGATTGAGGGTGCACATCGCGGTGCGGGCTTAGGGCACAATTTCTTAAAGCACATTGAAAGATGTAGGTTGCTGCTTCACTTGCTTGATATGTCCGGGAGTGAGGGACGAGACCCATTAAACGACTTCAAAGTGGTGAACGAGGAACTTAGGTTGTTTAATCCGGAGCTTGCAAAGCGACCTCAAATTGTGGTGGCAAACAAATTGGATCTGCCAGGGGCAAGGGAAAGGCTTGAAGAATGCAAGCCGCTCCTTGAAGCAATGGGTTACGAAGTTTTTCCAATATCGGCATTAACTGGTGAGGGCATTCACACACTAATCATGCGCGTCGTTGAACTTCTGAAGCAGCTTTTGCCAATGGTGAGCAAACGCACCAGCACAGTGTGTGGTAAGCTCATAATTCCGGAGTTGCTGAAGCGGAGAAAGCCGTTAGCAATACGCACCATTCAGAATGGCATCTACGAAATAACCGGTGACAGTGTTGAGAGAGTTGTGCGTATGCTTGACATGAACAATCGCGAAGCCCGTGTGGAAGCCCTCCGCAGGCTTGAGAGACTTGGCGTATGCAAATTGCTCAGGATGGCAGGAGCATCATTTGGTGAGAGGGTGAAAATTGGCGGGCTTGAGTTTGAAATAGATGAAGCATGGCTTGGAGGTGCATCAAGATGAACGAAAGAAAGGGCGTTCACAATTGGAGAGGTGAATGTCTTCCGGGAGGCTAAACGCATCGTCATCAAGGTCGGAACTGCTGTGTTAACTGGTGGTGGCGAAGAGCTTGACATTGATTACATGGCTTCGTTGGCAAGACAAATCGTCTCCATAACTCACAGCATCACGCAGCGTGATGATAGTAAAACTGCTGCTGCAGACGAAAAGCAAACAGCAGGAAGGATTGTGACTCTCGTCAGCTCAGGCGCTATAAGGGCAGGCAAGTCGCAACTTGGGTTAATTGACTTGCATGCAATATCAGAGAAGCAAGCTGCAGCTGCCGTTGGACAAGTTCAACTTATGTCAATCTACCGAGACTTGTTTTGGAGACACGGTGTCCATGTGGCTCAGGTGCTCCTAACAAGGGATGATGTTGCAGTAAGACAACGCTTCCTGAATGCAAGAAATACATTCCAGAAGCTTTTTGAGTGGGGAGTGCTGCCAATTGTGAACGAGAACGATACCGTCGCCACCGAGGAGATAAAGTTTGGGGACAATGACCAGCTCGCAGCGCTTGTTGGATTGGTCATTGATGCTGATCTTGTCATAATGCTGTCTGATGTTGATGGCTTCTACTTGCCATCTGGAAAGGTTGATGTTGTGACCCAAATAACTGACGAGATGATGGAGGCTGCCGAGGAGAGCAAGTCTGGGCTTGGCACAGGTGGGATGTATTCAAAGCTTCAAGCGGCAAAGGTGGCGATGGATTGCGGCATCCCGCTCGTCATTGCCCATGGGCGTCATCCTGATGTGCTTGAGCGTGTAATCTCAGGGGAAGCAATTGGAACCCTATTCATCCCGAGGCGTCGTCTGCCGGCAAAAAAACGCTGGCTCGCATACGCACCTAAGACTCGCGGCAGGATCGTGGTGAATGAAGGCGCAATGTTACAGATATTGCATCACGGTAAAAGCCTACTTCCAGCAGGTGTCATCGCCGTTGAGGGCAAATTTGATGCCGGCGATGTTGTCGCTCTAACAGATGAACATGGAAGGATATTTGCCAAAGGAATGGTGGCATATAACTCCGATGAGTTGCGCAGGGTGGCTGGGTTGCATACATCAAAAATTGAGAGTGTGCTCGGCTACAAGCCCTCGGATGAGGTTGTCCACAGGAACAACCTCGTTATAGTTTGAGTGTGATGGCAAGCCAAATCAAAGAAGTCCACAAACAATGGGGGTGAATGTCTGTCATGCCAGTTAGCATGAGCGTTGAGCAAATGGTTGAAGAGAAAGCTCGTCAGGCAAAAGCAGTTGCACCGATAGTGGCAAACATGCCCACCGATATAAAGAACAGAGCACTGATTAATATTGCGGAGGCAATCGTTGACAGGCGTGAATACATCCTCTCGCGAAACAGCGAGGACATTGAGCAGGCACGCAAGAACAAGCTCTCAGAAGCGCTCATTGACAGGTTGCTCTTAAACGAGGCTCGTATAGAGGCAATGAGTGAAAGCTTAAGGCAGGTCGCAGCATTGCCAGACCCAGTTGGTGAAATAATTGAGGGCTGGAAACGCCCCAATGG
Source organism: Armatimonadota bacterium (assembly GCA_025062195.1). Lineage (GTDB taxonomy): Bacteria > Armatimonadota > Fervidibacteria > Fervidibacterales > Thermosaccharophagaceae > Thermosaccharophagus. The sequence continues at coordinate 4,917 of JANXAS010000089.1, read as the reverse complement.
TCTCGTCATACAGAAGGTAAGAGTCCCTCTCGGCGTCATCGGGATAATTTATGAGGCGCGCCCAAATGTGACGGTTGACTCGGCGGCGCTTTGCCTAAAGGCTGGCAATTGCGTTGTCCTTAAAGGAGGTTCAGAAGCGCTTCAATCAAACATTGCTCTGACAAATGTGATAAAGCAAGCCATCTCTGAAGCCGGCATACCACAGGAGGCAGTTCAATTGCTTGACACACCAGAGAGGGCTGCAGCACAGCACCTTATGCGCCTGAATCAATACATTGATGTGCTAATACCTCGCGGTGGCGCAGGGCTTATTCGCTATGTGATGGAGAACGCCACAGTCCCAGTTATTGAAACTGGCGTTGGCAATTGCCATGTGTATGTGGATGCATCCGCTGACTTAAATATGGCTGAAGAGATTGTCTTCAACGCTAAGTGCCAACGCCCATCGGTTTGCAATGCTGCCGAGACATTGCTTGTTCATAAGGAGATAGCCAGTGAGTTTTTGCCACGCGTGGCAAAGAGGTTAATTGAAGCTGGCGTTGAAATTCGCGGCTGCCAAGAGACATTGCGCATTTTGCCGCAAGACAAAAAGGTGATCCCGGCTACAGATGAGGATTGGGACACTGAATACCTTGACCTGATACTCGCAGTGAAGGTTGTAAGCAGCCTTGACGAGGCTATAGAGCATATCAATCGTCATGGGACTAAGCACACCGAAGCGATTGTCACGAGAGATTTGAAGAGCGCACAGCGCTTCTGCGCCGAAGTTGATGCAGCCGCAGTCTTTGTGAACGCGAGCACGCGCTTCACCGATGGATTTGAATTTGGTCTTGGCGCTGAGATCGGCATAAGCACACAGAAGTTGCACGCTCGTGGTCCAATGGGGCTCAGGGAGTTGACGACATACAAGTATGTGATTTATGGAGATGGGCAAGTGCGCAAGTGAAGCCATACAACCACTAAGGTGACAAGTCCATTGTGGCGAAGAGAAAAAGACAAAAACGCACCGGCACTACTGTGAGCAACCGCTTAAGGTATAGGTCACTGGAAAGAGCGGCGGGCGCAGCAAAACCGCTGTTTAGCATTACTGCACAACCATTCTCACTTCGCCAATTCATTGTCCCGTTGCGCCACCCATTTGTAGCGATGCTCATCTGCGCATACCTGGCGATATGCATCGGATACGCTTTAGTTACACCCTTTGGAAGAGCGCCAGATGAGAATGCGCATCACTTTTATGTGCGCCATATAGTTGAAAGGCACAGCCTGCCAAAAATGCAAAAGGGCGATGATTGGCACGAGGCACATCAACCCCCCTTGTTTTACCTGCTCGCATCGCCAATATATGTTTTCTCAAAGTTGCTCGCAAAGGTCTGCCGGATGAGCGAGCTTGAGGCTACAGTATGGGCATTGCGCCTCTTTTGCATTATATGCGGCGCAGTGACTGTGCTGGCATCATATCATCTTGCCGAGCTGCTTCTCCAAGGGGCTAAAATCTACGCACAAGTTGCATTGGCATTCGCCGCAACTCACGCAATGCACGCATTCATCAACTCTTCAATCAACAGCGATAATTTCGCTGAGGCGTTATGTTCCATCTTCATGCTCTGGCTATTGGGGACGATGTTCTCTCGCCGTATGGAAATAAAGGATGCAATAACGCTTGGAGTGTTTGTCGGATTAATTGCCATCACGAAATACTTCGCATGGAGCGCACTGGCTGGAATCGCAGTGGCACTCACTTGGAACGTAAGACGATATGGCATAAAAGCGAGTGAGTGCGCTTCATACATCCTTATCGCCCTTTTGGTTACAATCTCAATCAGTATCTGGTGGTATGTGCGCAATACGCTCCTTTACGGAGACCCCCTTGGGAGAAGAGTCTATGAGAGTCTATCAGAGCATGCAGCGCAGCCAGCATGGTTCTTTGCGCTCGGTTACACAATGGTTGATTACTTTGCGCTCGCTGCAAAATATCTCTTTTGGACCTTTTGGGGCTTATTTGGTCTCACCGACATTTTTCTTCCATCGTGGGCTTATTGGCTCTGGCTCGTCCCGACTGTGCTGTGCATCGTCGGAATTGCACTGTTTGTTTGGAGATGGCGGCGCAGCATATATGAGCTTGATGAGGCAACTTGCTGGCGGTGGCTGACACTCATTTGTTGGTTTGGTGCGCTGCTCTTCCTTTACTTCATCTTTCTGCTCCATTACTTCTCGGCGCAGATGCGCCACCTGTTTTTGATGTTCGCCCTAATCGCTGTGCTTTTCTCCATCGGGATAGTTGAGTGGCTACCGCTCAGAATTAGAGAGCGTTACCAAGCCTTCCTTCCGCACGCCATTGCAATTGGTATGCTCGCCTACAACGCAGTTTGCATACTCATCATCATACCGAACGCATATAGGTGAGCACTTGCAGAGCGTCCCCAACCACGCTACGCAAGTTCGTTGATGAGTTCTATGCCGGCAAACTTGCAGAAGCGTTTAAGGTCTGCCACTATGTCTCCATAGACCGTTTGGCGGTGCAACCCGCCAGACCAGTTTTGCCACAGCCTTACCACATCGCCATCAACTTTGACTGTTATCTTCGTCCTGCAGCCCCTGTCCAAATCCGGTGTGTCAATTATCGTGCCGGTGAAGTAGCGTATGAGTTTTGTCCCAAGCAATATAGCCTGCGTGACCCTTTGTCCAACTCGCATCCTCGGTTGAACGACGACGCCTTCCTGTCTCTCCATAACGCTGCGAAGCTTATATGGTGCCTCCTCGCCTTCAGGTCCGTCCATCTTTGTCGTGCCCATGCAGTGTGCGAGTATGATGCTGTTTTGGCTTTCATCAACTGTGGGGTCGCTTATGAAACCCGGCTTACCAACAAGACCTTGAAAGATGATGTGAGTGAGAGCGCACTGCAAGTCGGATTCGCAAATCCCACCAAAGCCCATGTTGTTCATCCTGCAGTGGCTGAGACATGGATACGCAGGCAGTTGGCGCCACATCGTCCCATAGCAATCCACCGCTACAACAGTTGCATCCTCTTCATCCAGCAACTTCTCAAGTGCAAGGGCGAGTTTACATGAACGGATTATCTCTTCCCTGGGTGGCTCAACAACTTTCTCAGCGCGCTTAATCCAAACTTCCGCTTCGGCTATCGCATCGTTGTCGGGAATGCCATCATACAGCTTGAGCACCCTGTCACGGTCAATAACCTTTATCTCCGTGCCAAAACGCTCTTTAACTGCGCCAGCAAAAGCGCTTACATCACGCTTTGCAATGTCCAATATCTTTGCCTCGCGCAAATGGTGCAGCGCCCTGAATGGGCGTATAGCCACAGCGAGCTGATTCATATCACTGCTTAAGATGCAGTCAAGCAATGCTCCCTCTGGGCGGCTGCACAATGCCCCGAATGCGGTCCACTCATGCCCCGAATATGGCGCCGCAAAGAGCACAGTCGGGCGCTTCGCACGCAGTATCTCCGTAAGCATCCCCATAATGCCCATTGAGAGGTGGATGATAAGCACCCCATCAACATCCTTAAGCTGCTCGGCAATCGCCTTTGCCCTATCAACGGATGTCACAAGCTCCGTTATTACGAAATTGACATCCCTCAACTCACCAGCCTTCAAACGCTCAAACTCAGCCTCGTAGCGTTGCACTTCTGCATTCAGGTCAAGCAACGGAGTTGGCCAGTGAGCCCTTGGGACGCCAAGATAAAGCTTTGCAACTCTAACCATTGAGCGCCTACACCCAGGGCTCACGAGCTTTATCTTTTTCTGCTCTGGGTGAGCCACTCTCAATGCCATAGCTGCGCCTGCCATGCCGATCGCTGCCGCCAAGAATTCCCTTCTATCCATCATCGCTTCTCACCTCTTCATGGGTTGTTGGGGCGCTGCTTTTCGCTGGCGCTGGTGAACTCGCGCCAGAGTTGCTCAAACTTCTTCAAAGCCTCGGGTGGCATCTCAGCAAGTATTGGTCCAAGCTGCGCCACTGTGTCGCGATATTGCTTCAACTCGCGCAGCAGCTGTTCAAGGCGAGCAATCAGCTGGTCAAGTATTCCGACCGCCGGTATGGCTTCATAAATTTCAATCTCGCCCATTGAGACAAACCTATCGCTGCCGTGATTGCTTAGCACCCTGATAAGCACATACTTTGCCTCAACGGGCGTAAAGTAAAATGACTGTGGACGAGGTTCATTCCTCACAGCACCGTGCATCACAAATTTCCAGTTGTTTGTGGGATATCTGTCGGAGACAAAGAGTTCAAACTCGTTTATCCAGCGCCCGGGCAGCGGACTATCGGGTGTAGTTGGGTTTATCACAACCTTATTGATGAGCTTTGGTTGCTCGCCTTTGAACGCGATGACGATGTCTTGAGGGAATACAGCCTTGCTTGATGCCCAACCGTTCGTCTTATTCACAACGCCGTCAATCAAATTCTCTGCTTTCCAATGCTCATCATCAAGCTGGCTCGTTACAAAAATAACCTTGCCGCCATTCGCTGCAGCAGCTATGTTGAGCACTCCAGAAAACGAGATTGGCGGCTGCGGCTCCTGCTGTGTTCTTTGTGCAGCCGACCTTTGTAAAGCACATCCAACAAAGGCAGTGCACAACATAAACGCAATGAAGTTGCGCATGTTCCGCTCCACCCCCCGGAAAGGCATGTGGTTAAATGGCTGCCTATGAAGCAAGTATAATTGTAGCGTCTGAGAAGCGCCGCACAGTTGCGCGCGGAATCTTGAGCGACCGAGGGGATGCAAAAATGGTTTGGGTGTGGTGTGCGCTTGCCTTCGTTATGGATTTCTGTGGCGGCATGGTGACCCTTTCAATCCAGCTTCTTGGAGTTGAGCTTAAAGCGACCGATGCGCAGATCGGCATAATAGGCGCAATGAGTCCCCTTGGATATGCCATTTCATCAATGCTTAATCCG
>JANXAS010000088.1 GCA_025062195.1 Armatimonadota bacterium | reverse complement strand
AAAAGGGTGGCGATAGTTTGTCCTATTTTAAAAACTTCGGAATCGGGGGTGAGAAAGATGAAGAGGGTATGGTATGCTATTGTGGCTGTTGTTGTCGTAGTGTTCGCTATCGGAAGTGTTGCGATTTGGTCAGTTAAAAGGAAGCAAGCTGTGGAAAAGTATATTCCCAAAGGTGCTCCAGAAACTTATGAGCAAATGAAGGGGACACCAGCTGAAAGTGGCGGTCTATGAATAGGATTGGTTGGGTAAGTTGGGCGTTAAGTAAACTCCTCAGTTAGTTAAAAGTCCGTAAAGGTAAGGAGAAGAGTGCTTAGTATTATCATTACATGAACTAAAAGGGACAATTAACGGGTGATTGAATGTGAGAATTGAAGTTATAGGCGTTGAGCCACCTTGCAAAAAATGCACGAAATTGCTTGATAATGCTAAAGAAGCTTTGAATGAAGTTGGTTTGCAAATTGAGGTTGTAAAGCTTAATGCACTCTCGGATGAGGTCGTTGAGCGTTATGGTATTGTTATGACACCAGCGCTTGTAATTGATGGTTTTATCGTCTCTGAGGGGAAAGTCTTGAGGAAAGAACAAATTGCGCGCATCATTAAGGACATGGTGAAATAGGTTGATATTGATTTATGGGTGGGCTCTTTGCTCAGAAATTTGTTAATTCTCAACTGCTTATGTCGCATTCTTTAGCCAGCTGATGACGAAGACAAAGGGGTACCGAATTATTTTGGGGATTTTCCTTTTGTTGTGAAAAGCCCTCAAGAAAATTCCAAATTTCCCCCAAATGCTCAATTTCCCAAAATCTGTGGGCTAAAGCATTTAGTATGGTTGTAAAAAGGCACTCGCTGACAATATTTTCGCTAAAGGGTATGAAAGAGATTAGGTTCGTTCTTTACTGCAAACTTTATTGTTTAGGTTCGTTAGTTAGCCACAAAGCGAATTGGCGCCCTAAATTGTCTTTTGTCCCTTGTTCCATTTTTGACGGCACTGTGCTTTGCTTCGTGCCTAACTACGAACTGCTTTGACGGCTCCATCTTTGACCGCACCTTACACTTCGCACTCAATTACGGCACTCCACTTCGTTTCGTGCCTTACTACAAACAAACCAACAAACTTTCATCACTCCGAGGGCGAAGCTACCGCTGAGCCAAAACTTTGTTTGTTAAGGTTCGTAGTTAGCCACGAAGCGTTAGCGAATTGGCGCCATAAATTATCCCCTGTCCCGTGCCCTTTGTTCCGCTTTTGACGGCACGGCGCTTTGCTTCGTGCCTTACTACAAACTAACAAAGAACCAACAAACTTTTGAGTAAGGAGTGAATGAAATGGAAGATGCACTAATGACTTCACTGCGAAAAGGGTAGGCATTTATTTAATGCCGAATTCACAAGAGTTTGGAAGGGAGTAAGCCAGAAGTCTTGCGGCTTCAGCTGCGAGTGAAAGATTAAGCTGCAAAAGAGCGGAGGAAGTAGCCGAATTCTCGAGAATTCATGAAGGGTGAAGAAGTGTGAATGGTCGGACTACGATACGGTGGTGAATCGTTTGACGAAGCTGTGTATGTGGCGTTAAGCTTATGCTTTGATGACCTTTTTGAAGTGAACTCATTTTGAAATGGTATAACATGGGATAAATTTAACGCCACTTTGCAATTTCCAAGGTTTATAGTAAGACACGAAACAAGGTAGAGTGCCGTCATAACTGGAACATGGGACAAGCCGAATTGGGCTGCGTAATTCATATAAAGTTGTTGGGGGATGGTCGTCCATTCCGTTGATAATGTTTGAGCTTGCACGGCAAAGCTTATGCCACAGACTTTGGTCAACGGGCGCAGACAAACTTCTAAGCGCCAGTTTTAGTTGGCGAAATCTTATACCAATCAGTTTTTCAAAAGCCCGGGTTTGTTGAAGGTATTTCACCTTTCAACAGGGTAGGGGCGGATAAAATCCGTAAAAATTTTTCGGACAGGCTTCACCTGCTATTACGAGTTTTCTTAAGGCTGCTTTAAATCACGATTGGTATTAGTAATTCAAAATCAGCGCATTTGTTGCCACCCACATTAGGTAATTAGGTAATGAGGTGAAAGGGATGCAGCCAAAATCACTTGCCTTTGACGAAGGATTAGCAGGTAAATATGCGTGGCTGTTTGCCTGGTTTGATTCCCCTCAGAACCCGCTAATTGAAGCGCCTGAAAAAGACGATTGGGTCGCTGACCCTACAGTTTTGAGTCCAAAGGAAAGTAATGATGGCAAGTGGCATTTGCTTTGCTCCGGTAAGGGCATAAAGCATTTTGTCTCTAATGACGGCATTAATTGGGTTTACGAAGGATTAGCGTTGCCCGAAGGTTATTCGCCCTTCCTTTTCAAAGATGGTGGCACTTTTTGGCTGTTTTACCAAGTCAGCATCGGCAGGCATCGTGAGACGGCAATTGTTTGCCGTCCGTCAAAAGACTTTCGCAATTGGGGCGAGAGGCAAATTGTCCTCGTGGGTGAAAAAGATTGGGAACGAGGCATTTACGGCGAACCTTATGTTCGCAACCCGTGCATAGTTAAAGTGGGCAACGAGTATTGGCTTTACTACAGCGGCGGCTATATCTTGCTACCCGACACAGGATATGAAGAACCATCCTTCGTTTGCCTTGCCCGCTCAAAATTTTTGCTTGGTCCTTACGAAAAGCACTCTCAGCCGCTTATTTCGCCAAGCCTTTCAGACAGATGGCGAAATCTTGGTGCTGGCGCAATGAAGGTCTACAAGTTGGGCGAAATCTTTGTAGGGTTCAACAACGGCATCTATTGGGCTGAAGACCTGCACAGCCACTCTGCTATCCATATCTTGCTCTCATATGACGGGGTAAGTTGGTTTGATGCCCCACAAAATCCCATCATTGCGCCAACAGGCGAAGGCTGGAAAAAGAGCCATGTTTATCAAATGGACTGCAAAATCGTTAGTGACGAACTTTGGATGTTTTACAATGCAAGAGATGGATGGACTGATGCAACAGAACGCATCGGATTGGCAATTTGCAAGATGCCATCGTATAGGTAGGGTAGAAGCATGGGATAATCGTAGTAGTTAAGTTAAAGTGATGCTTCCAATTGGAGGGCAAGCCTATGGCTTGCCAATCTTCGGGTTTTTCCTTTTGTAGCATGGTTCGTAGTTAACCATAAAGGGATAGCGTAATGGCGTTTTTTAACGGCACTCCACTTCGTTTCGTGCCTTACTACGAACTGCCTCATTAGATTTTTGGCTCGGCAGGAGCCTCGCCCTCCCAATTTTTGTCACGATTTTTTCTCATTTCGTAGGGCAAGCCTACTGGCTTGCCGAATTTTTCTCCCGTTCATTTTTCGGTCGGGCGGTAGCCCGACCCTCCAAATTTTGTCACGATTTTTTTCTCATTTCGTGGGGCAAGCCTATGGCTCGCCGGTTTTTCCGTCCCATTTTTCGGTAGGGCGGTAGCCCGACCCTCCGAATTTTTTCGTCATTGCACGATTTCCAAATGCACATCGTCAATCCAAAGAACACCTGTCGCACCATTCAATCCAACACGCACCATTAAAGCGATAGCATCGGCAGGAATTTCAACGATGCCCTCAACTTTGCGCCAATCAAATGTGCCGTCAAGGAAAACAACTGCCTTATGCTCCCAACGCCCGTCTTTATGCTGCACTGACAAGTCCAATGATGCCGCTTTCCAAATTTGGTCACCGCGCTTGATGTTCTCACCCTTCAACCATGCTGATAATCTAACTTTGCTGTTTGGCGGGAATTGTTTTAGTGAAAGGCTCTGTGTGAACAGCGTGTAATCGCCCGTCGTATTGATGACTTTTGCACACCTTTGTCCCGTGCGTGCCATCTCCACTGTAATGCTGCCACCTATTGGGATGTTCCATGCCACTCCTTTTGGTGCACCGAACCGCAACCATCGCCCTTGCACTAAAGAGAAAATTTCCGAACTCTCCTCCTCAAAGGAAGGGTCAATGATACCAATTTCCTCTTTGGTCGTCAATCGCTCAAACTTTGCCGTTATTGGTTTTGGCTGTTCGCTGCCGACAGTGATTTGCATGGCGCACTCATGCCACTTTCCCACCGCCACTTTCTCATCGCCATCAAGCCAAGCGATGAAAAATCGCTTCCCATGCGCAAACAGGTTTTGTGGCAGCGATGGAGCAAATTGCAAATCCTTCAAATGTGCAAAAACTTGCCCCACTTCATCAATGAAAGCAACAGCATCAGGTGAAATTCTCAACTTGCCTGTTTCTCCTGTCCGCTGCCTTTCGTTAAAAAGCCATTCACCCAATTTTTTGCCTGCATGCATGTAAACGAACCGCAAACCTTCAGGGACAACAACCGTCCAAGCCAGAAAAGCGGGTGGGACTTGAACATCGCCGTCGCTCTTGAAAGCAACTCTAAGGCTGAAAGTTGGAGACGCATTAAAAGCGTATTCTTGAACGAACCAAATTGGCGGTTGAAGCATCCTAAACCGTTCATTGCCTGCCCTCAAAAGACCAAAGAAACGCAGATGCAAAGCACCTCCTGCCCGCCAAACCCTGACTCCCGTCTCCACATCGTCTCTTGCACCAGCATATTGAACTTGCCCTTGAACATTGCGAAAGCCTCTGTCGGTGTAAAGGTCGCTATCGGCGAGGATAAGTCGCTCCGTCGGTTGCTTTGCCCAAAGCGCTCTGATAACGCCACCTGTCCTACGCAGCAAAATTCGGTAGTGGTCGTTTTCAATAACCCAATCAGTGCTGGTGTGGGAGAGTTTAGGGATTGGGGACTTAAGGTTAGGAGCTGGTGATCGGGCATCGGGAAATTTGGATTGTGCACTGGTTGGCAAAGATGCGGATAAGCGCAAGACAAAGTTTCTGGGCAAGTTGTTTGGTGGAACGAAACTTTGTTCGTCGTGCCACATGACGGCAACGTATGCGCCGACTTTCGGTGTTTCACCATCCCAAATTTTGTCCAAAAGCAAAACATTATCAAGACCCATTTGCAATGGCTCATCAAACTTAAACTGAACGGTGCCTCCATCTGGTTGCCAGAAGCGAAGCCAAGCATCATCAGGATGCAAAGGCGTCATCTCCGATTGCCAAACAACTTCCGTCCCCTGCGGTCGCCAGTAGATGCGATGAGTCCCACGCTTACCAGACAGATGCCTTGCGAAAAACCAATCGTCCAGCGTCCCTTCAATTGTGTTGATTTGCCAACGGTGAACATTAGCGACGGAGAAAAGCAAACCTGCCCGCGAAGGTTTTGCAGTCGTCTGCAAACTTGCCTCAATTTGCACTTCCGTTGGTAGGCAACGGTAAGTTAAAGACACATTCCCGCCAGAGAAAACAATCCGCAATGGAAGCGTCACAATGCCTGTCTTGGGTTCGGTATGCCTTTCGCCTTCAACCTTGACAATGCTCACTTTCTCACTCATCAACAAATCGCAACTGCTAATTAGAACCTTGCCCTTTGCATCGCTGAAGGAACGCAGCAAGCCTGTTTTTCGGTCAACAATCAAACGGTAGTGTGCTGTAGCGATTTCCCATGTCTCAGGGATTAGGCGCTTGGGACTTGGGATTGTAGGTTGCGCACCGGGCGCTTTTGACCGGGCATTTGCACCAGTTTTCGGCAAAATTTTGTCTAATGGTTCGTTGGCGGGGCGTAGGCAAAGTAGCGCTGCTTGGTAAGGCTGCAATTTCAACTTCACGGTCGCAATTTTGTTTGGCAAACCTTCGGCAATTTTCGTCCCGCTCATCGCCTCCCAAAGGGTGTAGCGCTTGGACTTGTTAAGATGCAAGGAAATTGGCTTAGTAGGAACTTCTCCCTCCCGTTGGCGATTTTGCTTGTGCATTTTATGTGTCCCTACAATTAATGGCAAATGAATGGTTGCTTCAACCTTTTGTGGGTTGAAATTGATGACGGAGATAGATGCTCTCTCAAAGTCAATAGTTCGCAAGCAGGTGAAGATGCCATCGGGGTTTGTTTTAATGAGCGGTTCATCGTGTTCAGCATCAGTGTAAAAAGTCTCGCCAATTTGCAATTCAGGCAAAGCTTTGCGGATTGAAAGCACTCTTTGGATGAAAACTCCGTGCCCAATCTCTGCCTCGTGGTAAAGCATTGGCATCCCATCAATCCAAAAAGTCAACGCCATCATAGCACGAACCGCATTGACACCAACCCATCCCTGCATTCGCAAACTGTCGTGGCTTTCAACATATCGCAACCGAATTGTCCCTTTCGGCTCAGCAAATCTTTGCTCTTCAAGATAGCGTTGCAACGCCCAAACAAATTCCGCTGGTGAAAAGTTTCGCAATCGTGGCAGGTAACTGTGGCAAAGAGAAAAATCGTAAATGACATCGGCTTCCTGCATGTAAGGGACAGGGCTAACTTCTCCCAAGATTGCGCCTTCTGGATTATGCTTTCTTACGGCTTGGCGGATAACATTCAGCATTTGCAATCCGCCTTCACGCAGTGTCAAACTTCCACGCTCATAAGGCAAAGGCGGGACTTGACCGCTAACTTTCGCCAATTCGCTTTGCCACCAATCGGCAGGGACATTGGCGGGAACTTTTTCGGCTGGTGGAAAACCTTTGCGGCGCCAATTCGTGATGCGACTTCCACTAACAGCATCAACACGGAAACCGTCAATGCCAAAGTTACGGGCATAGTGCTCAGCCACTTCGCCGATGTAGCGCTGCCATTCAGGTTCACGAAAGTCAAAGCACCAATAGTTGAGCGCGTTGCCATCTTCGTCAAAAACGAGCCACCAAGGCTTATTGCCACGAATTTTGCCAAACTCAGGTCTGCCGCCGTGTGGGACAATATCTTGCCAAACTTTCATTCCCAACTTTTTGGCTTCGCTGACCAATGCCCGATACTCGTCGGCAGTCCCTAAGCCCGCTTGAAAGCGGTAGTAGTCCCGTGGGTGATAAACCCCTAAGTCTTCAATTGGCAAAAGCCAGACTGCACTAAAGCCGAGTTTGTAGATTATGGGCAAAAGGATGCGCCTTGACATCTCAAACCCACCTAAGTCCTTAAAATCGCTGCCGATCGTCCCACCAGGGTGGAAGGAATAAAGCGCAGCCTTGCTCACCCATTCAGGTCGGTCGGAAGGAACTTTGATGCCCGCATCGTCGTAGAAGCGCCAAAAGGCGCAACGAAGCGTATTTGGTAAATTTTTCGGCACAACTTCAACGAATGCCGTGCCAATCCTTTGAGTCACATTTGGCTCAGCCCAACCCCTTGCAACAAACTCATTAGCAACAAAAGCAGCATCATTTGTTGCCCAAAAATTCGTTGTTGCTGGGTCAAGACGAGCATCGTTGATGAAAAGCAGCGTTCTGTTGGCATTTTGCTGAACAAGTAATTGACCTACGCCCCACGCAGCACTTGTTCCCCAACCTGGCGGTTGCTTTTCAAGATTACCGGAGTAGTTTGGGTCAAATGGGTCTTTAGTTGGGAAAAGGAAGCTGCCTTGCTTGGGCAAAGGCAAAAGGAAGCGAACACGGTAAAACTTAACAGGTTGCAAACCGAGCCAAGTCAGGCGCAAACTGCGCGCAATTCGGTTGGGGCTACCCAATGCACCAAACTGAACGATTTCCTGCAATTGCCAACGACCGTCAGCAACATCAACTTGACGTGTTAAAATGAGCGTTGCTGTTTTCTCGTCAAAGTTCCAATCGGTTAGGCGAGACGCTTTCAAGTTGCGTTCAATGAGCCATCTTCGTCTTTCTTCTCGTTCTCCGACAGCTATGTCCACCGAAGCGACATAGCCTGATGACGGCACTTGAGCGAGGGTTTGTCCACGCCAGGTTAAAATAAGCCAATCACCCGTATGAACATCAAAAGTCAACTGAAAATTGCCCCACTTCACCGTCTTTTGTTGCTGAGCCGAGGTGACCACCGTCCACGCCAAAAGCAAAGGTAAGCATTGCCATTGCATTTCCTTCACCCCCACATGATTCAGCGGCTTGTCGCCAATTTGCATCGATAAGTTTAGTTGATCGTGATAGCAAGATACTTGCCATCTTTTTGTTGCCACTAATCATGCTTTGCTTGCTACCGTTTATGCTCTCGCACCATTTTAGGGCTGCATCGCTTGTGTGCACAAAAGGCATAGCTGCCTTTTTCATCCTTAATCCCGTTGCCATTCCGCTACTCGTTCCGTCAAGGTTAGCCACAAATTGGGAGGGCGAGGTTCTGCCGAGCCAAAACTTTGTTGTTAAGGTTCGTAGTTAGCCACGAAGCGTTAGCGAATTGGCGTCATAAATTATCCCATGTCCTGTGTTCCGTGTTCCATTTTTGACGGCACTGTGCTTTGCTTCGTGCCT
>JANXAS010000087.1 GCA_025062195.1 Armatimonadota bacterium | reverse complement strand
CGTAGGGCAAGCCTACTGGCTTGCCGAATTTTCGTTTTGATTTTTCGGCAGGGCAGCGGCCATACCCTCCAAGTTTTTTCTTTGCTGAAAAGTTTTTGACTCGGCAGTAGCCTCGCCTTCCGGTTTTTCCGCCACGATTTTCATCATTAAGGAGCTACGGAGTCGGCATTGTTTTGTATGGGCAGGCGATAATCTATCCAATAAACACTGGAAAAACGAACAATGCTGGCATCCTTATAGCTGACCCTACTTCAAACTGGATGCTGTCACAATTTTGAAAACGGTATAATCACTCACAATCTGCCCGATTTTCTTATGATCACTGTATGCAATAGATATGGACATCATAAGGCTTGAACTCGTCCTCAAAGCGCCCATCTATGACCGCTATACGCCTATTCTCGCCCAAAACCTCTGCGAAAGCCTGCTTTTGAATGCCATTAATTCTGAATATAGCCTTTGTTGGTGCATTTCTCATCCCAACCGAAAAGATATAAACGAAATTGTCGTAGCGTTTTGTCATAATGTGCACTGGCACATCCGGGTTTGTGGACATAACTTCAACAATTCCATCAACATTTGGGCTATTAAGCACTGGCGCAAGCTCATGGATTTGGCGATTGATTTGCGTGACCGCCGCAAGCATTTCTGGGTCTTCAAGCAGTGCAGGCTCAATAAATTTCGGTTGGAATTGGTGCACAAAGTAAATTAACCCTTTTGAGCCATGAATAAGTGCCATCCAAACCTCGGCACGAACATGGTGTGGTGTTGGCCTCCTTTCCAGGTTGCTTATTCTCGTGCATTCAATGCAGTTCCAGACTATTTTCTCGCCATCTGTTGACCTGTTCCAATTCACCCAAAATATAAGTCTTGATACGCCCTTAGCGACATACCAAAGCAAATTTTCGTCATTTAAGCCAGCCACAGGGTAAACATCAAACGACACAATATCACAGCCTTTCACATAGGTGAAATAGTCATCCGGGTGTGCACCAACTCCTCTTCCCTTCCATAGGTCATTTGCAACTCCTTGTCCGAGATTGAGGAATATTGGGCGGTCTGGATCGTTTGCCTTCATTTTCTTGTAGCGTTCAACAATTTCTCTCGGCGGAACAGGACCGCCCCATATTTTCCGACCTGTAACTGGGTCTTGCCCAACTAATTGCGCATTATCTGGTTCATCTTGATGCATCCAGCCGACGATTATTGGGTTATCTCTGTGCTTTAATCCAACTTCATTTTGCTCACAAATCACTGGCATCCCAGCATCGCGCAATGCTGCTAATTGTTCCTCTGTAGGTCCTTTCCAAAGCCCAACATATAGGTTAATTCCGGCTTCCTTAAAACGTCTCGCATTCTTTGGATTTTGAAGCCAAACAGCAATTGGAAAATATTTTGCGTCTTTTGGTGGACCATATTTCCAACGCCAATACGGATTTGGCGGAGATTGCTGAGCATTTCCGATGAACATGCCAGCGACACCTCCAACCATATACGATAAAACTGCCAAAATTAAGCATAATTTTATTACAAGCTGCTCGCGCATCTTAACTCACCCCCTCAAGTTTTCCAATTCTTCGGAAATTTCACCCCATTCATCCAACCTCGGGTCATAATTGTCGGTGACACCCTCTTCAGGTCCCCAAACCTTTGATGGAGTTACCCTTGCACCCTCTGGGGGCATAACATGCCCATAGATTAGCGGGTCATTGGCAATTTGCATCCGTTGCTCAACTAATTTTCGCAATTTTTTCAAAACATCCTCATAAGCCCGATCATCAGCGACATTTTTACGCTCTAATGGGTCTTTAATTAGGTCAAAAAGCATTTCCTTTGGACGAAGCGTTTGAAAGACTTCACTTTGGTTTTTACGATACCAATCTTTCGCAAGCCCATTGTCCACATTTGGCGGTAACCAAAACGGTCTGCGAGAAAAACTGCGAATGTATTTGAATTCCTCCGTCCGAATGCCACGCATAGGGTCATATGCAGCATGATATGTTAATTCCACGAACAAATGTTCGTGAATTTTGTCTACTTTGTTGCGCAAAAGCGGCAATAGGCTTTTCCCGTCAAGCCCGTTTGGTGGCTCAATACCGGCTATTTCACATATTGTCGGCATCAAATCGGCGTTTGAAACTATTGCATTGATGACCTTCCCACCGTTAAATTCATCAGGACCGCGCATCAAAAGGGCAATTTCAATTCCTGGGTCAAAAAGGGTCGCTTTTGCCCCAGGAAACGCTATACCGTGATCTGTTGTAAATATCACCAATGTATTGTCCAATAACCTTGCCTTTTTAAGCGCTTCTATTATTTGCCCTACACTTTCGTCCACTCTGCGAACTGACTCATTTAAATCGGCAATGTCTTGACGAACTTCTGCAACATCGGGGAGAAATTCTGGGACCTTCACATTTTCCAATGGCGTGATGGCTTTTGGGAATGGACGATGGGTTTCAAAGAAGCCTACCATTGCAAAGAAAGGTTGTTGCGGATTGCTCTCCAAAAACTTGAGCAAAAATGGCGTAACTTTCGCACAGGATAATCCACCGGGACGATGAACATGCTGATACCCCAATTCGGAAACCCTGTCCCATTGTGTCTCATGCTGTAGTCCGAAAAGATGAGTGATATATCCATTTTCTGAAAGCAACTTCGGCAATAAGACCAAATCCTGACGCAGTCTAAAACCGCGATGAGCTAACCCAATCAAGCCGTGTCTATGGGGCATCAAGCCGCTAAGTAAGCTTGCGCGGCTCGGACTGCACTGTGGCGCTGTACAAAATGCGTTGGAAAATTTGACACCTTCTTCGGCTATTCTGTCCAAATTTTGCGATATGACGCTGCGACCATAGCAACCAAGATGCCTGCCAGTGTCGTGAGTTATTATGATGATTATGTTCAACTGCTTGTTTTTCACACTCTTTTCCCTCCTCTGTGCGTATACGTTACGAATTGCCAAGGCACTTACCCCAGTTGCAACAACTCCCCTCAAAAACTCCCTCCTACTTCCTCGCCTCATTTCGTTTCACTCCATTGCTCCATAAGCAGCATTTGAGCACGCTTCAAAACGCTGAGCTACTTCTCTTTGATAAGCCATAAATCTTGAACCAACTTCAAAACACAAAACTGTTGTTCGCTGATAAAGCCGCACATTTTGAATCAAGCCACAATCTGATAGCACTTCGTCACCTCTCATTTTAAGGCAAACTATAGCCACTGTGAAGTGCCCAATTTGATTTGATTGAGCTTACCACTAAATGGTTTCAACACCATAACCACCATAACACTCATCTACCCACGGGAGCTACGCAGTTAGCATCATTTGAATCACGAAATGACAAAAACTCGCACAATATAGCATCGTTCTTGTTGGCGGCGAAATTTAAACGACCGTCCCTGGAACTCACGACGATACATAAGTTGGATGTTACTTTTTGAAAACGGTGTTAGGTTCGTAGTTAGCCATGAACTTGG
Source organism: Armatimonadota bacterium (assembly GCA_025062195.1). Taxonomy (GTDB): domain Bacteria; phylum Armatimonadota; class Fervidibacteria; order Fervidibacterales; family Thermosaccharophagaceae; genus Thermosaccharophagus. The sequence goes on along the minus strand of JANXAS010000087.1, from coordinate 5,068 downwards.
AGGGCAAGGCTAATGCCGAGCCAAACATTCGTTGTTAAGGTTCGTAGTTAGCCACGAAGCGTTAGCGAAATGGCGTCCTAAATTGTCCCTTGTCTCATTTTTACGGCACTATGCTTTGCTCCGTGCCTTACTACGAACTAACAAAATTTTGAGCAAAGGGCGACCATTTTTAATTTCCTTCCGTGCCTTCAAACATCCTTGCGCTATAATACAAATCGGGCATTTCAACCATACAAGGTGAATCAAGATGTGCCATAAGTATGCTCTTACCACTGGCGTGAAAGAACGCGGGAAAGTAACATTGAAAAGCATATTACTTGGATGCCTCCTTATACCAGCTAATTGCTACTGGGTTATTGCGATGGAGCAGGTTTGGAAATCTGGAAATCCATCCACATTGTCCATATTTTTCAACGCAATTTTCACGCTCCTTGCAATTTTGGTGCTTAACGAGTTGCTAAAGCGGGCATTGCCTAAAGCTGCTTTTTCCCGCACAGAATTGCTCACAATTTATAGCATGGTTTGCATTGGGACTGGACTTGCAAGCCAAGACTGGATGCAAGTTGCACTGCCAACATGGTCTCACCCAATTTGGCACTCATCGCCAGAAAACAACTGGCAAGAGTTGTTTTTGAATGAACTTCCGCGATGGCTCATCGTTACGGATAAAAGCATACTTGGTCCATTCTACACCGGTCATGAAACATTCTACAGGCTGCATTTTATACTGCCTTGGTTGCGCCCAGTCCTATGGTGGGTGCTCCTATTCAGCGCTATACAAATCGTCATGTTGAGCATCAATGTGATTTTATATCGCCAATGGACGGAAAGGGAAAAATTGAGTTTCCCGATAATTCAACTGCCCATTGAGATGACCCAGAGTAATGGACGGATTTACAGGCAAAATGGCTTTTGGTTTGGCTTTTCAATTGGGGCTATGTTGGACATCATAAATGGCTTGCACGAGTTTTTGCCATCAATCCCTCAAATCCGTGTAAAGATGATGAACATCACTCCGATGCTTCCGGCACACCCATTTGGCGCGATGGGTTTTACCCCAATATCTTTGTTTCCTTTTGTAATCGCCATTGGATATATGCTTCCACTTGACTTATGCTTTTCCTCATGGTTCTTTTACCTATTTTTCAAAGCTCAAATAGTAATTGGTGCATACTTTGGGTGGCAAGGCTCTATGGGATATGAAGGTGTTCAGGGAAGCCTCCCTTATGTAAATGAACAAGGAATTGGCGCATATATTGCTCTTTTTGCCATAGCAATTTGGTCTGCAAGGTCACATTTAACTGAAGTTTTTGCTGAAGTCCTCGGAAAAAGCTCAAATATGCCGAGGACGCTAAGAGCACAATATAAAGCAGCCACAGCTGGATTATTTGGTGGGATGTTCTTCCTTATCCTGTTTTCAATATCAATTGGCATGTCAATACCGATTTCATTGGCTTTCTTTTTCATTTACTTCGCTCTTTGCACGGTGATTTCAAAGATAAGAGCTGAATTTGGTCCACCAGTTCACGATTTGCACTTTGGCGGACCTGATAGGATACTTATCACACTATTAGGAAGCACTAACATGAAAAAGGGGGATTTAATCGGTTTATCGCTATATTTTGGGTTTAACCGGGCATATCGGGCAATTCCAATGCCATATCAACTTGAAGCCCTAAGAATGAGCAATTTACTCGGAGAAAGTTTGGAAAAAACCTCAATTTCCCTCCTAATTGCCGCACCAATTGCCTCGCTATCAGCTTGCTGGGCTATACTTCACTGGGCATATCAAGTTGGCTTATCAACTACAATGACAGAGTCATACAGGTTTGGTGGACAAGCTTGGCTAAGGCTTTATAGCTGGCTGACCTCTCCATGGCAGCCGAATATCCCAGCAGCTATTGCAATGCTAATTGGTGCATTGTTCGCAACAATTCTCATGATTCTTCGGTTCATTTTTCCATCTTTCCCGCTGCACCCTCTTGGATATACTATAAGTTCAAATTGGGCAATGAATTGTGTCTGGTTCCCGTTGATGATTGCCTCAATTGTAAAATTCATTGTGCTTCGGTATTTAGGAGTTACTGGCTATAGGCTTGGAATTCCAATAGCAATTGGCGTAATACTTGGAGAGTTTACAGTTGGAAGCTTATGGTCAATTTTAGGGCTAATAATGAAAAGACACACTTACGCATTTTGGCTGTTTTAACCCAAGTTGTTACTTGTTTGAAGGAATAAAATTACTTCCCAGAGCAGTCACTAAATCCTGCCATCAAAGACGGCAAAATGATGGCAAAAATTGGCAAAGAATAAACCATCATCACCTTCTGCATCATTGATAACATCCTCAAAGCCTTAGGAATGCAAGGTGACAAGCAACAAGAAATGAGCGAAAGTGAAGTTTTAACCTTAGCATGGATTTCTCACAGGTATTTTTGTGCCAATTATCAGGAAACTTTATATTTCCTTGCCTCAACTTACCAAACCCTTTTCCAAGGATTCTGCCAAAAAGCCGCTTCACAAGAAGAATTCACTGTTTCCTTGACTTTTTACCAAACCTTCTCTCAATCCTTTCACAGATAAAACAGAATGTTCTTTAACGCAAAGTTTGTTGGTGCTCGGTTACCTATGCCATTGGCTTTAGCCAGTGGTTGATGATGAATTAATTGAGTGCCGAATTCATTCGGCGAGAATTTTCACCGCCGTCTAAAGACGACGCTTGTGGAATTCGTCATTTATGGACTAAAGCCCATAGCATAGTTGTTAAAAAGTGGTTACCAACAACATTTGAAGTAAAGAGCGAAACGGCAAATCTCTTTAAGTTTTCGTTACTTCATTGACAGTTTCCCAATTTCTGTTTGCGAGAACATAAGGATTTCAAGGTCAAGGTCGCTCAAGGGAGAAGGAAACAGGAGCTACATTGCCAGCAAAAGGGTTTACTTTTACGGCTTGAGGGTTCACATAGTTGATGATGAAAGTTTCGTTCACGAGTTCGTGATAGTTTGTGGGAGAAGTCATGACTTGAATGGATGGGCAAATGCATCATTGAACTTTCTTGGTGAAGGAGATGAGGTGATTTGTGACAGTGCATACACAAGTAGACGCACTTAACACCATTAGATCACCAAGCTTGCCTTATTACGCTAAAATTTGAAGGTGGCACGACCGTGACAATCACCTCCTTGAAGGGGGTAAGGAAGTTTCATAATTTGTGCCATCAACGCACTTCAAGCAGAGAAATAAACCAAACAATACAATGCAAGGGGGTATGTTTTATGGTGCAGGGTTGGCATTCAAGTAACAATTGTTGTGCTACCGAGCTGGTCTATCCAGTCAGGGTAAGTGACAATGGGCGCTACTTTGTTGACCAGAATGGTCAGCCGGTCTTCTGGCTCGGCACTACTCAATGGACTATCTGGCACCGCTACACGCTTGAACAAGCCGAAATAATCTTGGACCGCACCCGTGAAAAAGGTTTCACCTACATTCAGGCGATGTTGGCTGGAGTGGGTGATGGCACAGAGCCCAACATCTATGGCGAAAAACCTTGGCTCGACAATGACCCCTTACGACCCAATCCAGTGTATTTTGAGATTGTTGACACAGTAATTGAGAAAGCACGGCAGATGAACCTGATATTTCTTGTCCTCCTTTACCATCAGCGTTGGCGAGCCATAATCACCGAAAAGAATGCCCGCGCCTACGCCTGCTGGTTGGCAGAACGGTATCGTCATGTTCCCAATCTCGTTTGGTTGCTGACACCGGAGGCGAAGCCCGATTATATTCCAGTGCTGCGAGAACTGGCTTTAGGGCTGCGTGAGGGTGATGGAGGAGCACACTTAATCACCGTTGAACCTGATCCAGCGCCATATTCTTCCAGTTTTATCCATACTGAGCCATGGCTTGATTTTAATTGCATCCAAACATGGAAAAGCGTTGAACTTATCTATCCTATGATCACCCACGACTACAATTTGAAGCCAACCAAGCCAGTTGTCTTGGCAGAGGGAGCCTACGAGGGAGGCACCGAATATGGTTTTGAGGTGTCGCCATTATGGGTAAGGCGACAAGCTTACTACTCGTATCTGGCTGGCGCCCACCACACCTATGGTCACGACCATAGTTGGCGTGATTTGCCTACATGGAGGGAGGCTCTTGACGCACCGGGTGCAGTCCAGATGGGCATTCTTAAACGGGTGCTTTCGGGTCTCCACGAGTGGTGGCGGCTTGTCCCTGATCAATCAATCTTAGTGGCTGGAGGGAACACCGAAGGGAAAATCCTAAATTTGGCAGCTCGCCATGAGCAGGGTGCATGGTTACTGGTATATCTTGCTGAGCCGACAACAGTGTCAGTGGATCTGACCAAAATGATTGATGCCAGTCACGCCATAATGTTTTGGATAGATCCCCGCACTGGAGAGCGTCAGGAAATAGGAGAGGTTCCCACCCGAACTGTTCAGACTCTCACCGCCCCGCCGGAGTGGGAGGATGTGTTATTGGTAGCGGAAGCAAAGTGACTTGAGCGGTGCTACTGAAGTCCATGAGGGGCATCTGCCGAATTGCGGCGGGGTAAAAGATTAACGTTCTTTACTGCAAAGTTGGTGCTTGGTTATCCATGCCACCGGCTTTAGCCAGTGGTTGATTATGAAGCAAATGAGCGACGAATTTATTCGGCGTTGTTTGGTAAAATTTTTCGCCGACTGAAGTCGGCGCTCAGAGAAATTCGTCAGCGACTACAGACTAAAGTCCGTTGCATGATTGAGAGAAAAGCGACTATGGGCTAAATTAGCATGGTTGTGAAAAAGCGTTTACTAAGATTAATGTCGGATCTACCCACACTGGGCGCAGTCCCAGCTAATGAAAATTGTTGAGAAAATAATGCCACTCCGCTATTGCTTCGTGACTAATTATGAACAACCTTTGGTTTTTTGTGGCTTAATGTGAGCGAAGGAAAAGGTTCGTAGTAAGGCACGAAGCGTTAGCGGAGTGCCGTCGCAATCAAAGACGCCACTTCACTTCGTTTCGTGGCTTACTACGAACTTTGGTTTTGTGGCTTAATGTGAGCGAA
>JANXAS010000086.1 GCA_025062195.1 Armatimonadota bacterium | reverse complement strand
GCCTAACACCACCAGACCCAAGGTGCGAAGAACTGTTGGTGGCAGCCATCGCTTGGGGCTTGGCTAAGCCCGAAGAAATGGCTGGCAAGCGGGTTTTGGTGATCGGTTCTGACAGACTTTCTTCCGAGTTTCCCGCCGCCGTTCGCCAGATTGAAGAAGACATTGACGCACGAAGGAGAATTGACCACCGGGTCATTCAACCACATTTGCAAAACCACAGCGGCGACGAAACCTCTATCGGGCATTTGCTTGACCAATTGCTCAAATTGACAAAGCGAGATCTGAACATGTTGGGCATTGAAGGTTTAACTGAATAGCAAGCAAAAGCTATCGCTTTGAGGTTCATCCAGCGAAATGAAATGCTTATGCGTCATTATGAGAAACGAGGCGAATTGGCACCCGCAATCTATTTTGAAACAGATGAAAAGGCTAAGGAAGCTGGTTATCCACAGGCAGGTTACTATTGCGCATATTGTGGCTACTATTTTGGCAGCAGCATCCCAAGACTCTGCCAACGATGCCAGAAAGTATAATACCCCCAGTTGCTACCTTGTTTTGATGGATAACAAAGAGCAACTTAAAACTACTCTCCAAGATGTCAAAAATGATTAGCAAAGACAAAATCCTCATCATCTTTTGTATCATTGATGATGTCATTAAAGCCTTAGGAATCCAAAATGACAAGCAACAAGGAACGAGTGAAAGTGAGGTTTTAACCATCGCAGGGATTTCAAAGTCATTGAAAGATTAAGAAAAATGGGTTATATTGTGAATTAAAATTGCCACCTTTGCCTTGCAATGGCATGCAAGTGAACTGGCATCGCAATAACGGGCGCTCAAAGTGTGAGCAGGTAATAAAGAACCTCAGGGATAAGGGAAAAGCGAGCAGCATTGCCAATGTTCTTTAACGGGTAGCCATTTGTATCCAATGCAATTACTTGACACTTACTTGCATCGTTGCGACGGAACATGATTGTGCACGAAAATTGGCGCACAAACAAGGGTGCTGCACCCAATTGAATAATGCGAAGCAAGTTGCCTTCTTGTGCCGTCTGCCAACCGTTGTTTTGTTCTTCAGTCACAACTTGCACTAAAATTCTGCGAGAAGTTCGAATTGGTTGGTCGTCCATAGCCACAGCAAGTATTGAGCCATATTCACCGTTAAATTCAATGATGAGATCGGGCAATTCAATGCGTCCAACTCTGCCAAGAAAACCAACAGCGCCCTGCGCCATTTTGCTTCTTAGCACTAAGATGCCCTGCCCATAATCCCAAACTAATTCGCCCGTTGCGCTCGTGACAACTTGGCGGTCACGGTCTATGAAGCGTGACAAATCGGCGACTTCGTATGCGCCAACTTGCTCAGCAATATTTAACGCGACTTGCCCCACAAAGAACGCCAACGGGTCAATTGATGGAAGTTGCTCCACCTTCACCCTGCCGCCTTCTGGTATGTCTTTTGCGCGCAATTCATCAAGGTTGATTGGCGCTAGCACCGGCACACCTTTGAGCGCAAATAGGTCTGTCAAATTCGCTTCAACCTTGACTACTGCATCGGCACTCTTGAGCAAGCCCTTGCGATAAATTAATGCACATGCTGGAAATTGCCCCATAACAGTCGGAGTTTGTATAGCGAACTTGCTCAAAGTCCGCTGCCAGAATGGTCCGCTTAAGGCGAAGAAGAAAAAGCCGTCACTACCTTGCAATGCACCATAAGCGGCGCACAAAACTGGAAATTCAGCACGGAAGCGATTTGGCGGCGTCCAGTTCACCTCGCTTATGATAGATGGCTTGTTGTTGTAGCATATGTCCATAACGGGTAGCGAAAATGACTTTTCATATTGCGGTAATGTCAGTGCTGTTCGGTCGGAGTAGAGGTCATTTACGCTTATTGCCCATCCAGCTCGCTCACCTTTGTGCGTCCCGCCAAAGTAACCATGCCTGTCCATGAAGTCACCAACTAAGTTGCTCCATTTGTCCAACGGTCCAAGCGTTCTCTCATCGGCAGTTATCCAATTGGAACAAACGACTAAGCCTTTGTAGCCAAGTTCGCCTTTGATGAAATTAACCATCGTTGCAAAGAAGTCACGCTGGTGTTTTGTTAGGAACTCAGCAGTGTCTTGACAGCGCTTGTCCCGTTGGTTAAATATCTCCCACAAATGCAGAAAACCAACTCGCTTTTGAGAGAAGTCGTCACGCTGGTGTTTGCGTCCTTTCCATGCCTTCAATGCTTCATCCAACGAGCCATATTTACGCTCCAGCCACCCGGCAAATTCACGCTCAAGTAATTCCATTTGCGCTGCTGGCACATTATTGTAGTTAAAAGTCCAAAACAGGTAGCTGTCTTCATTGACGAGCTCAACATAGGCAACTGCCGGTTCATCCTTTAGAGGAGTGCCAGAATAGGGGTTGGGAGTTGTCAGGAGAGTTCGCCACCAACCTTTGTAAATGTCTTGGAATTCTCGGTTGAAAAATAGCAGTGCAAACGGATGTTGGTCTTTGTAGCCTGAAAAGCCGTCACGCTGCTCCGATAAACGAAGCCATAGCGGAAAGTAAATAGAAAGCCCTGTATAAATGCCATGTCGCTTCATAGCAGTGATGAAGTAGAACAATTTGTCAAGGTATTCAGCATCAATTTTGCGTATATCTTCGCGCTGCCAAACGCTACCATGCACACGAACAATATTGACGCCCAACTTTGCCAAATGACGCGCAAGATAGTCAACGAATGGTTTTGGCAACCTGACGATGTCAGGACCGGCATTTACGCCCCAAAAGTTAACTGGTTCACCTGTCTTGCTATGGATGAAGCGATCTCCTTTGACAGCGATAAACCCTTCTTCTCCAGCAAACTTTTCATTAAGTGCGCGAAGGTCAATTGGCGATTGCGCAAAAACATCACCATCAGGGTCAAAAGGTGACCAACCTGCAATTTGCACTTTTGCTTTTTCATTTGGTTTTAGTTTGCCCTTCGGAACCCAAAGGTAGTTGATGAGCAAAAAGCAATCGTAAGAAGCAGCACCTTCTTTGTTCGTCTGCTCAATGCGCAAACGGTGTTTGCCAGCGGTTAAATGGACTTGACCAGCGTAAATCCAGTTTGCAACGATAAATGTGCGCAACTCCTCACTGTCAAGGAGAGAAACTTCAAATGGGACTTCTTGCCATGGTTGGTCATCAAAGCGCCATCTAAACGGTCCGTGCTTCCAAAACTTGCGGACGAAAAAGTGATAGTCAGCAGTCTGCGGGACAGTGACTTCGTATTCCAAGAATGGTGTCTCAGCATATTTCCCAGTAATGCCGATCCAACGACCCTCAGATAAAACGGCGGCTTCACGCTCATTTAGCGGGGCAAATGGATTGCGTTCGGGCGACGGGAAATTAGTTGCAGCAACTCTTTCTGCCTCCCACCAAACCCAAACAAGTTGCAAAGCTGTTGTTTTCTGTGTTTTTTCAGCCTGACAACTTAATCGCTTAATTCCGATTATTATCCCGCTCACTACAAGAAACAGTGCTATGCTTCGTTTAAGCCATTGCATACCCATCACAATCCCCCCTCATGATTTTGCGCACTACATTATACCCACCGATTAAGCCTGCAATATTTAGACGAAAAAGTGTTTACACGGTTGCATTCACATACCTTTGGCATCGTCACCATAGTAAGGCACGAAGCAAAACGAAGTGCCGTAATTGAGCGCAAGATGCAAAGCAAGACAACAACACTTTGCATCAATTTCATTTTCATTTTTCGTCGCCTCTTGGAAGGTGCATCTCTTGATACACCGCTTTCATTTCGGCGATTGAGAAGAACCGCCCTTAAGGCATCTCACACATTGCGCATGCACTGATTTACGCCACTACGCCATCGCTTCGTGGCTAACTACAAACTTGCTATTCGGTTCGTAGTAAGGCACGAAGCGAAGCGTAGTGCCGTCAAAAATGGGGCACGGGACAAGGAGCAAGGGACAAGGGAAAAGGAACAATTTAGGACGCCACTTCGCTATCGCTTCGTGGCTAACTACAAACCTAAACAACAAAGTTCGTGGTAAAGCGATAATGCTTACTGCCCAAACTCCAAACCTGTACCAGTTGGGTTTCCGAATGCTCTCATTCTCTATCCCCAACACGCCCCAACCACCAGCTCACTAACCGATGCATTCATTCTATGTTTAAGCCAATCCTTTCAAAATGTGTTTGAAACAAGGGTTAACATTGCCATCTGTTATATTGCCTTAAACTGCTTCAATTGGCTCAATTTTGACCCCTGTCCGTTTTTCCACAATCTTTAGCAACTTCCTCTCGAGCGACTGAGATATCCTTGATGGCAATTGTTCACGATTCATTATATCGCTCCACATTTCCTTGGCAATCTCAGCGTCAATTTTAGCCCCTTTTTCTCGCCACGCACGGAACATATTCCTCGCAAAAATTCTCGGCTGCCATATTTCAGCCCTGTGAAAGCGTGCTGTATGCTCAGTATCAATGAAGCAACCCCCTGCGCCAACTTGCTTTATGACATCAAATGCGAGCGTTTCCTCGTTAACTTCAAACCCGTTTACAAAGCGGTTTAAAGCGCTCACAATCTCGTCATCAATTATCATCTGGATTGGCGAAAAAACCTCATCAACAGAGAGCAAACCGCAACAGATTGACGCTTTGCCACAAACCATCAAAGTCGGGATAGAATTTAATGCTTTCTGGAAGCCAGACTCAACACTCGGTCTTTTTGCATCAGAATGCCCGGTATGCCCAACATAATGTGCCCCATACCTTCTTGCCATCTGTGCCATGATAACATTGCAAATTTCTTTCTCAGGTCGCCCATATGGATAAATCCCTGTGCTCATATCAAGCGGAGAGATTGAGCAACCAAGATATAGGTTTTTGTCGCCAAAATATGCACGATAAATTATGTTGATGAAAATGGCTTGTGCAAGATGAATTGCAATCGCACCTGAAAGTGTCACTGGCGCTGTCCCGCCCATCGAACTCATGTTTCCAATGCCAACTCTTAAACCTCTTTCGGCAAAAAATTTGAAAATTTTTGCCTCCTCATGCCCAAACTTCAATGGAGAAATTAGGTGAACATGACCGCAAAAAATTTGCCCAATTGATGCGCCAGTTTCCTCGGAAAATGCCTCACACATCTCAAGGACAATTGGACACCAACGGATGTTATTTAACGATGCCCCGCTTCTCCCCATGAATTTGAAGGAAAGGTAGTGAAAAAACGGGACAAGCGCTTCATTTGGGACGGCATCAATCGGGAATGCATAGGAAATGCTTCCAACTGTATTTGGCAGGTAATGTGCAACCTTCATGTAACGCAGCAAATCTGGCAAAGTCCATAGCTTAAAATCGTCAGTTTCTGGATCAAGGTAATAGCCAAAGTAAACTCCAGCATGCCCACTCACACTCGGCTTTATAGATTCCCAGTCAAATCTTTGAGATTCAGCTATAAATTGCTCAACGAACTGGGCTGAAAACGAAACCTTCATCCGATCCCTATCAACTCTTCCTCCAAATTCCCCAAGTTTATCAATGACATCTTCGTCTTCAACAATTAAACCAACCTCGTCAAGTATCCTCAGCATGGTCAAATGAACCAAATCTTCCTCACTTTTTTCCAAAAGATTCCCCAACCCGAACATGCGCATCTTCTTCACCCCCTATGCAATGATGGTGCAAACATTTTAAAGTGCAGGATAAGGTAAGAACAGATAAAACCCATTCGTTTTCGGCACATTTTATCCGCCAACACCATCATTTATGGTTTGCCCACTAATGCTAAAAAGCTCACAGTAAGGCAAAGAGTAAAGTGCCGCCCATTAAGAGCCGCACGCCTGAATGTATAGACAGTTGTTAGCCAATCATATTGCTCATTTTTGTGTGTTCTCTATGCTTCAAAGTGTTTTGGTAGTGTGCTGTCAATGAATATTTGCTTTTGCTCTTTACTCAAAATTGGTGCTCAAAATATACATCCAAAAACCGTATTTGATGGAGGGTAACTCTCCTAAGCCAATGAAAATTTACGGTGCATCAGGAGATGCACCCTCCAAAAATCATCGGTGCTGAAAACAAAGCTTAGCAAAAGTAGCTACCAACAAAGTTTGTAGTATAGAGCGCAAAAGCTTGTTGATTCGCAGTAAGGCACGAAGCTTAGTGCCGTCAAAAATGGGACAAAGACAATTTTTAACGCCACTTCGCTATCGCTTCGTGGCTAACTACGAACCTGAACAATAAAGTTTGTGGCAAAGAACGGTTGTGTGATTTTGCGGCGGGCAATTGCCCACCTCTACGAAATAACGCCAACTGTGCAATTCCTATGAGCGATGACTATGTTGCAGATTTAGTCAAACTGTGGAATTCTTAATCTTTCGCCATCCTTTAGGCAAGATTGATGGGCAATTATCCCTGGAGCGCAAAATGCCACCGCTTCATAGATATCAACTTGTGGTTTTCTTCCATCAAGAATTGAGCGGACAAAATCCTCAACAATATATGGATGCGAACCGCCATGCCCTCCGTATGTATATTTGACAATTTCGTCTGGCAATCTTTCATAAAGCCGATTTGGATAAAATGGGACTGGCTCTCCGACTGTCCCATCGTTTTTTCGCTCAAAAATTGTGTAAGCTCTTTCCCAATATTCCTGTCTCGGCGACACAATGCTCATATTTTGCCCATAAATTGAGAATTTTTCAACAACACAGTATGCTACACGCCTCATCTCCATTATCCTGACGGGTATTCCATCATTTGTTTTAAAGAGTGCCACGGCATTACCAAATGGACATTGCCAATATGTGTCACTGCGAAATATTTCATCATTTGGTATCTCAACCGGATATGCTGTGACCTCAATTAGCCTTTTCCCAGTTATTCCGAGCAAAAATCCGGTTGAATGCGTAATGTAAAGGAAAGGGGGAAAACCATGCCTCCAATGATGTCCAGCAAACTCTTTTGGACTCAAGGCGCCAATACCCTTTGGTCCATAATCGTGCAAATATTCAGCCTCCATGTGGACAATTTTGCCGAATTTGCCCTCATTATACCATTTTCTGCATTGTGCTGCATCTGGGCGAAAATAACTCGTCTCGGCATTGGCATAAACGAGTCCTGTTCGCTTGACAACTTCAATCAACCGTTCGCACTCCTCAATAGTTATTGCTGCTGGGACCGCACAAAGAACGTGTTTCCCAGCATTTAATGCCGAAATTGAGTGTTCTGCATGTCTTGGGGCATGAGTGAATATCGCCACTGCGTCCACATCCTTCATAGCAATGACCTCATCTAAGGACTTTACTGCCCTTTTAACGCCGAGTTTTTGGGCGACATCCACTGCAATGTCCTCATTCAAATCAGCAACACAAACAAGTTCACATTCAGGGTGATCCTTAAAAATCCTCGCAAATATCTGCCCAAATCCAAGCCCAACAACTGCCACTTTTAGCCTCATCAACCTCACCTCACATATTGTGAACATTGTTATAAGCGATACAGAATTTTTAATCAAACACAAAGCAATAGCATTAAAAACAAAACGAAACAGCAACTCGTTTTATGCGTTACTGCAGAAGGCTCATCAAAACACAGTCTGCCACCAGATATATGGCTTCATCCAACAATTTAGCGTTATATGATGGCATTTTTTCGCAACAAAAAGTGTTTCGTTAAAGAAATAACGGTATTACACCGCCTTTGGCTGCTAAATGCAAATTGCAGCTACCGTTTTACTCATTGGCTTATGGTTTCATGCGAACATCCCGAGAAAACCGAGAAAAATCCCCAAAATTAGGTAAAACATCCCCAAAAAGCACCCTGAGATGAGCATCACAGTTCCAACAATGCCAAGAATCATACCAGCAAGAGCAAGCCCATAACCACCTTCAGGGGCAGACCCTAAACGAATATCACGCAACTCTGAAGCACCAAACCACCATGCAATTGGCGCCAACAGCCCGCACATAATTAGCCCCAAAATCCCCAACGCCAATGCCCAAATAGCTCGGCTACTTGCTCCACTTCTTCCCATTCCCAACACCTCGTAGCCAAAACTTGTGCTATAAACGCCTACTGCAATTGCATAATTATCGTTGCCCTCAAACCACTATGCCTTAATGCAAGCTTCTGACAATAACCACTCCTATTGCGCTTACAATGCCAATTATGCTGTTTCAAGGAATTAAAAATAGCCGGGCACCCTGCCATAAAAACTTTCGGAAGTATACTTCCTCGCCACCCTTTGAATCACAAAGCAACAAAAACTCCTACCCTATAGTGTTGCCTCTTGGCGATGAAATTTTAACAACTGTCTGGGACAACCTCTGACACTGCATAGGTTAGATGTCATCTCCGGAAAATAGTATTGCCTATTGCATCAAATAAATCGGTGTTTCATCAACGATAACAATGTTGCCTGAAATTTGATTACCCATAATGTCAAGTGCACGAAATCCAATTGGCAACTTAACACGGTGTGTGCTACTATCTGTTGCCCATGCAACTCCGATTCGCTTCTTCCCATTCCTAAACCAACGAACTACAACATTATTGCCCAAATTTGCGGTCTGTTCAAATTGTGCCTCTGGCGGGAGTAAACCTGCCATTGTTGCAACTGCAGGGTAAATTTTTCGCGGCATCCCGCTATATTCAAAAAACACTCCACCTGTGTCCCTTTCATTGATTTCACCGCAAGTTCCAGCGTGCAAAAAGATTTTTGCTCCGCCGTTAGCGAAAAAGAGCGTCGCGAATTTCACAAGCCACTCCGCCGCAGCCCGCTCGCTTGAATGGAAAGCGCTTCGCATCGCTGCGTCTCCGAAGAAAATTCTCAAAGGTTCAATTGGCGGGTCATCGTCAGCGTAACAGCCCAATTCTGTCAACCAAATCGGTTTCGCTTCGCCCCGCTGTTTCATCCGCTCCCAAAGTTTGCTCAAAGGCTCGCAAAGCCCCTCAGGGTCACCACCGCTGTAAAGGTGCAAGTCAAGGGCATCAGCAAACTT
>JANXAS010000085.1 GCA_025062195.1 Armatimonadota bacterium | reverse complement strand
GTTGCAAAGCGTAGCAAAAAGTGGCTTGGCGTTGTTAACGGAGTTGAAGGGAAGGAATACGACGGGATTGTGAAAGGCTCTCTTATCTTCAGTCCAGACAGCAAAAGTTTTGCTTATGGGGCAAAGCGTGGCGGAAAGCAGTTTGTCGTTGTTGACGGAGTTGAAGGGAAGGAATACGACAGGATTAGGGCAGGCACTCTCATCTTCAGTCCAGACAGCAAGCGTTTTGCTTATTGGGCAATGCGTGGCGAATGGTTTAGTGACGAAAAGTGGCTTGTCGTTGTTGACGGAGTTGAAGGGGAGGAATACGACGGGATTGGGGAAGGCACTCTCATCTTCAGTCCAGACAGCAAGCGTTTTGCTTATGTGGCAGGGCGTGGCGAAAAGCAGTTTGTCGTTGTTGACGGAGTTGAAGGGAAGGAATACGACGGCTTCCTTCGTGGCAGCAAGTTAGTCTTTGATAGTCCTAATCGTCTTCACAGTTTGGCAGTTCGGGGTGATAAGATTTTCCTTGTTGAGGTTGAAATTGTTGAACAATAACGAGTTGAAGGATTGAGTGAGCCAATTTTGTATCGGTTGATAGATGAACCTGATAAAAACTGTAGGGGCAGGCAAAGCCTGCCCGAAAAAGGTGAAGATTACAAAACGGTAGGGGCAGGAGAAACCTGTCCGAAAAAGAAAAATCGGGCGGATTTTATCCGCCCCTGCAAAAATTCGCAGCCAAACCTAAAAAATGGAACGAAAAATTCGGCAAGCCAGTAGGCTTGCCCTACGAAATGGCGAAAAAATTGTAGGGCGAGGCTAATGCCAAGCCAAAAATTTGCGTGCTATAAAAAATTTGGAGGGCAGGGTTACTGCCCTGCCGAAATTCGGCATGCTATAGGCATGCCCTCTGAAGTGACAAAATTGCGGCAAGAATTGGGTGGATTTTATCCATCCCTGCAGGGCCGAATTTGGCGCTGCAGCGCCCTCCAATTTATCAGCGATTATTAACGTTACCAAGATTTATTGGACTGGCAACGATTGCTAAAAATTGAATAAAGAAAGGGTTTCGTAAGTAAAGGGTAAGTGCCAAATATGTTATTCAAAGAAGCCTAAATAGGAACAGCTTTAGGCGTGAAATAATCTGGACAAAGTTACCCCTGTTAGGGCAACAAAATGAAATACGAATTGTCCGAAGTTGTGCATGAGAAGGTGGTGGTAAAGATGTTTTGGGTAGCATTGTGGGTGTCGGCTTCCATCTTGGCAACCGAAGAGCCTTCAAAGATTTATACTTCACCGCCACTAACTTCTGAGCAGCGTGAAGCAGTGATCCGTCGCCTTCAAGTCCGTTGGGAACAAATCCAAAAGAAGCCCGAGAGAATGTTCGTGGGGGAACTCTTCGCCTTCGCTTTGGAATGTGCCGAAGCTGATTGGGGTATTGAGCATATTGATGAAGCATTAGCACTTGCAGAACGAATGCAAGACCGTAACCATGAAAGTCGCACATTTGGCAACTTCCGCTGGTATTGGGGTGCAGAACGCCCCGAAGACCTCAACGCTGTGGAGTTCTCCATGCGTGACGCAGCCTTACTCTGGATGCGCCATCACAAACACTTGCCAAGTGGGGCGAAGGAACGCCTTGAACGGCTAATTCGGTTTGGAATTGAGGGCATCCTCAGACACAATGTCTCGGTGGGTTACACCAATATCTTCCTCATGAAAACATGGAATTGCATCGCCTTGGGTGAAAATTTTGGTCGCACAGAATTGGCTCGGCGCGGCTATGGAATGCTTGATGCATGGCTCCTTTACACTTACGAGAATGGCATCCGTGAGTATCTCAGTCCAACCTATTACGGCGTGGACTTAGATTGCCTCATTCTAATTGCCCGCTTTTCTCAAAGTGCCAAGGCACGAAGACAAGCAGAAACTGCAATTAGGCTCTTTTGGGAGGATATTGCCGCCAACTGGTTTGAGCCATGCCAAAGGCTTGGCGGAGCACATAGCCGTGATTACGACTATCTCATTGGACGAGGTGCGTTGGATGAGCACTTACGCTACTCTGGTTGGTTGTCGCAGCCGATGGG
Source organism: Armatimonadota bacterium (assembly GCA_025062195.1). Taxonomy (GTDB): domain Bacteria; phylum Armatimonadota; class Fervidibacteria; order Fervidibacterales; family Thermosaccharophagaceae; genus Thermosaccharophagus. The sequence goes on along the minus strand of JANXAS010000085.1, from coordinate 7,141 downwards.
CTATCTGCCCTCTCGCTATCTCCTTCTCGCTGGCTGGAAGCCATCTGAAGCATTAAAGCAGTGGGCTGCCCAAAATGTGCCTCGCTTCGTTCGCCAACGCTGGGGAAGCGGCAAAGGTGAATGGGCTTCACATTGGGTTGGTCGATCCATTAGTTTAGGAGTAGCAGGAGCATGCTACGGACCTGAGGATAAAATCATGACATTGCAATTTTCCAATGGTCCAGATAAGCCTATGGGATACATTTTTGTGGATGCTCGCAATGACCCCTATGGCAAGAAGCGTGAGGTCACACCGGGCGGGCACATGAAGTCATGGCACCCAGAACCCTTCGTAAGCAGTGTCCACAAAGGAAGGGATGCGTTGATGCTCATCGCCACCTCGCCTGAAGAACCTTCTTTCAAACGGCGCATACCGCAGCCACTTTCCCTCGCCACCCATTTTGTCTTCCCCCGTGAAGGGACAGAAGTTTGGTTGGGAGAACAACGCAACTTGCTGACACAAGAGCCGGGAAGCACTTTGGTGCCTTTGCGGATGCCGATCTTTATTCGCTATAAGGATGCAGCAGTTGGTGTAAAGGTGGTCTACGCTTTGGACTTAGATGGGCAACAAGCTCAAATTCTTTTGGTGAACGATGGCAACCCTTACGGTGTTATGAGGCTAAGTATTGTTCATTCAACTCAACCACCAACACGAGGCAGTGCAGTGGCTGCAATTTGGGTTCGGGTGTCAGAAGGTATGGATGAAGGTGGCTTTGCGCACTTTCGTGAGAGATTTGCTCAAGAGCAAGCTACGGTTCGCCGTGAGGGTGATGTAATGGACATCTCCGTTCCCGGTGAAGAATCACCGCTACACCTGAGAGCAAACATTGTGACGCACGAGCGCTTGAGTGAAGAGTTGGAAACTCAGGAAGGCATCCTCTATGTGAATGGGCGTGAAACGGGGCAGGTAATATTGCGAGAAGTGGAGCCAGTTATCACCTACCATCGTCTCCTAACGGGTGAAGGAATCCCGATGGTTCTACCAGAGCAAATCTTTGAAGCGGAGAATGCGCCACTTATTCTGTTCCCATTTGAGGTAGGCAAAGACACTGAAGCCTCATCTGGGCAGTTCATTTGGGTTCCCGGTGCTTCTGGTGGACAAGGTAGCGCTGCGGAAGCGAAAGCATTTTTCCTATTGCAAGTTCCAAAGGCAGGGCAATATTTCCTCTGGGCAAGGGTGCAAACTCCCACGCCTGAGGATGATTCTTTCTTCTTCCGCTTGCGTCAAGGGCGACGAGAACTTCTTCCACTCACTGAATGGCACACTGGTGTGCATACACAATGGGAATGGGTCCAAGTGGAGTTGGGCAAGCCCGGTAGAAAAATGCAAAAACACATGGAATTACCTGCAGGGACAGTGATATTGGAAATTGTAGGGCGAGAAGATGGCGCTAAGATAGATTGCCTGCTACTGACAGCTCATGAGAAAAAGCCATTTTAATTGCCCCAATGTCAAAAACTTTCAGCACGGCTATGCCCTCTTTGCTCGCTATGAACCATACCATTTTGCCTTAAAATGGTGGTTCCTCTGGCTTCAATGGTGCTTGAACAGAAAACGAAACACCTTCCTTTAGCTCTCCAGGTTCCGGATTTTGATTCCCTACCTTATCCTTCGCTTTAACCCAAACTTTGTAAGTTTCTGCCTGACCATCACTCCTTGTATTTGCACCTTCCTTTGCAATCCCTTTTGCTCCATCCACTTTCCCTTTAGCTCTTTTCACATTTCGCAATTGCACATCCCTTGGTGCTTAATATCTTAGAGCACATTTTATGCTCCCCAATTCACACCGTTAAGTTTATCGCACCTGAATCACAAGTAAAACTGCACCCAACTTGCACACCTTATCCAACCATCATCTTAATTATGAGCCACTGTCAAACTCAAACGAAACTGCTTCCCTCTCACAAGTTCGGCTCCAATTCAAAATAGGAAACACACAATAAATCATTGCTCATCATTCAAACATTACTTCAACAACTGCTACTTGCACTCAATCGGCTTGCACAACTCAGCAGCTTTCAATATGAGCTAATCGCTACAGCTTATTTCAACACACCCTTTCATCTAATGCTGCCATCCGATGCTGATGACACAATCAGCGCATTGCAACAACTACCCTCTCAAAGTATCAGCCCAACAGCTAACTTTATCACAATCTGCGCAAGCCACCACTCATATATTACGCATCTCAAGCAAATCAATTTCAAGGTTCAAAACACCTCACTGCAATATATCATTCTATGTCCTTTAGCTCACAGTTGATGGCGGATTTTTGAGAGCCGAATTAGGTTGGAAAATTCTGCAAAACTTGCGCAATTTAGACCATCCGAGGGGAGGGATCCCGCAAAATTGCCTCAAAATCATTGGCTTAGTTGAATTCTATCCGCAAACAAAGCAAGATGCATGGGCAGGTAAAAATGCCCGCTATTTTCGGTTGAATTCCATCCGCCCATACTTCAATTGTGCAATTTATTCACCAAATAAATTCGGCTCTCATTTGTTTCATCATCAACCAACGCCCTTTACTCCAAAGTTTTTGGTTGCTTTATATCCATGCCACTGACTTTAGCCAGTGGTTGATGACAAATTAATGAGGGCAAAATTTATTTGGCTTGTTTTTGTGAAAGTTATCGCCGACTAAAGTCGGCGCTCAAGGAAGTTGGTCATCAACTACGGACTAAAGTCCGTAGCATGGTTGGAATAAAAGCCAAAAATTTTTCTTGCTCATCCATGCCACTGGCTTTAGCCATTGGTTGATGACGAATCAGTGAACGCCGAATTCATTCGGCGAAAAATTTCCCTTGGAGGACATGGCTAATGCCTTGCTGAAAAATCAAAACGAAAAATGGCAGGCAAGCGGGCTTGCCATACGAAATAGCGAAAAATCGTGACGAATAAATTTTGAGGGTCGGGCTACTGCCCGACCGAAAAAATTTGTGACGGAAGAATCGGCACGCCGGTAGGCTTGCCCTCCGAAATGGCGAAAATTCGGAGGGCGAGGCTACTGCCAAGCCAAAAAGCTTTGTTTGTTAAGTTCGTAGTTAGCCACGAAGCTGGGAGGGTGAGGCTACTGCCGAGCCAAAAACTTTGTTGTTTAAGTTCGTAGTTAGCCACGAAGCGTTAGCGAAGTGGCGTCCTAAATTGTCCTATGTCCCGTGTTTCATTTTTGACGGCACTCCGCTTCGTGCCTTACTATGAACAGACGGAGGCTAATGCCGAGCTGAAAAGTTTTGCTTTTGAGAGAATTTCTCGCCGTCTAAGGACGGCGCTCAGAAATTTCGTAATCAATTATGGGCTAAAGCCTATAGCATGATGGTGGGAAAGATGGCTATCAACGATATTTGCAGCGAATGGCAAAGAAGCATTTACGAACTGAGTCCAATGAACGAAAATCAAAAAATGGATAATGCAATAGTCAATCTGCTATTTCTGCAATTGTTTATGCAGGATACTATAAAATGGGCTATTCTTTGCCAAAATGAATCATCTCAATCCGCTCATTAACTTCAGTCATCCTTTGCGCCAATATTTCCCAAGGTTCATCATTCTCTTTGACAATCCCATAATTGCTATTTTCGCCATCAAATCGCCCCTGTGCAGGTTGGTCACTCCACTTGAACCAATGATAGCCAACACAATATGGCAATTTCATCAATGCTGTCACAAAGCGTTCAAAATTATCGGCACGGTCTTTTTGCGTTGGAACAGGTCGTCCAGCACCCCTTGTGTTTGGTAAGCCGCTGTCCATTGCTTTGAAGGAGAACTCGGTAATCATTACTGGTCTGCCAGTAATTTGGTGCAAATCATTCAGCATTTTGACAGGTGGCTCAAAAGCGTAAGTGTTAAATGAGACAATATCAACAAACTCACCCATTGCCTCAATTACAGGTCTTGGAGCATAGCCAGCAAACCGCACACCCAAAATCAAGTGGTTTGGGTCATGCTTGCGAATAGCATCATGGCAGGCGCTAAAATACTCTCGGGCTATCAACTGCAAGAAGCCAATTCTGTCGGCAAGACGCTGCTTTTCAATCTCTCCTGTTTGTGCGGGTGGTAAATTGGTCAATTGCAAAAGTGAATCCCAATCGGGCAAATTCAACCCCCACGCTTTATTTAAACTATCAATGCTCTGATAGCGCTTCTTTAGAAAGCTGAGCAGTGCCATTTTACCGGGTGCATCTGGTGGCAGCATCAGCAAGTAATCATCAAGCAAATGGCGTGGTGAGCGCCAGTCAGGTCCCCAGCGCAATTCATTGTCGGTAAAGTAGCCGACAAGAAGTGGGTCATTTTTGCGTTGTGCACATTCCTTAGCTGCAACCTCACCTAAAACTGCACGAAATTGTGGCGAAAATACATCCGGGAAGGTGCCCTTGAGCCAGTTTGCACCCGCTCGAGCACCCATGCCCAAGATGATTGTGTAAGGCAAAAAGCGAAACAAAGAACCTGATGACCAAGCCCCGATGGTATTAAAACCCCAAGAACGCAACCTTTGCACTGTTGTCTCTGCCCACTTTTCTTCGCTACCATATTTTGACTGCACATTGCGATGGTAAGGTGAATAGCCAAGCGCAGGGCAATAATCACCACGATAACTTACATGGTTGACACCTTTAGAGACAAACAAATGCCCATCAGGGTCAACAAGCCACCAAACGCCATCAATGCATTCTACGCGAAAGAAGCCCGTCGCTTTTGCCTTCATTTTTGCCCACCCACCGTATTGGCATGACTCTTGTGCTTTTGCTGCTAAGCCCATACCACTAATCAACCCAGCAATAAACGACCTTCTTGTTAGTTTGCTCATCGTCATCACGCCCCCTTTAATTCACACCTCGCACTCATTTTTTTTGACGGCACTTCAATTCGTTTCGTGCCTTACTACGAATCAACAAACTTTGTAGCAAAGACCACAATAGGAGAATAATTTGTTCAGCCAAGGGAGCAACACCGCATGATAAGATTTTTGTCGTTTCGCTATCCACGCAGTGCTACGGCATATTACCGAAAGTTTTCTCGGAAAAGATCGCCATGTTTGTTCAAATCTTTTGCCAATTCACTTAAGGCTGCTACTTCCCGCCAAAGTAAACGCTCAGGTTGTAGTTTACAACACTTTCTGAAAGGAATTTGACATCCCCTTCCCTTAGCAGCCCGGTCTTGACGAGAAATGCTCTGTTCTCTTCAAAAAATTTGCGTATGCTTAACTCAACTTCTCGCCCCTTCTGCCTGTCCCTTGTGATTTTGATATGATACTCGCTCTCCTTTGCCAAGGCACAATATCGCACCCACAACTTCATGACTTCAATTCGCTGCTTCAAAATTTCGTCATCTCCAACTTTTGCGATAGCTTCATCCAACTTGGCTTCAAGTTCCCTAATTCGTCTTATAGGTCGGTCGGCATAATGTGCCGGTGACCACATAGGCCATTTGATGTCTTCAAACATTAGTCGCTCAACCTCTTCCCTAATTTCTCGCACAATCTTTGCAGCAGCCCCGTAGTAGTTCTGGAAAAAGTCACGCTTTGCTGCCTCAATGTCCAAGTTGACATCCCACAAAAGTTTACAGTAAAGCCACTTAAGCAATGGGTCAGGGAAGAAAGCGCCAGAAGGCGGGTCGCAATCAAAGAAGCCATTGAAGCCCTGTGCAAGATAGAATTTCATCTCCTCTTTCATGTCCTCTGGCTTCGGGATTAGGAAAACCCTGCCAGCAGGTAGGTGTCCAAGCAGGACAAGGTCAAAGTAGTATTCAAAAACTGTTCTTGTCCCCTTAAAGTCAGCGAGATATTTTCGCCACTTTTGAATGTTTTCCCTGTAGGCAACATTGACAGAATGGTCGTTTGTGATTGGTCCGTGCATTGAAGCGCCTCTTGGTCGTGGTGCATAAAGCAAATCCATGTCCTTGCCAGCATCAAGTAGCTCAACTTGCTTAGGCGGCTCTTCGCTGCCGTGATAGGCAATCCAACCGAAAATGCCTTTGAAGCCATTCGCCTTCAAAGCCCTCCAAATCTCGTTGTGGATGTGGATATACCAGTCAGTCGGAGTCCAACCTTTTCCTTTGCATTTTTCGCATTGACAAAGGGACAAATCTGCCGTATCTGCTGACCACATGCTGATATAGTCTGCTTCTGGGCAATTGTAAAGCACCCAGTTGACAGCGTTTTCAACGAACCATTTGAAAGCGTCAGGATTGGAAAAGCAAAGTGATTGACCAGCAGGAGCATCCCAAGATGGGTTTGGACGGCGAACTCCTTTTTCATCAGCAGGTAGCCAATCCTGCTTGTCGGAATAGTCCATCTTCACTGGCGGTCGCTTATCGGCAAAGAACTGATACTCAATGAGCTGTGGCCAAATGTGACCCCATCGCCAAGTCTTAAGCCCAATTCGGTTGATAAGTTCACGCTGCTTTGCGTCTCTGGCATAGCCAGTGAAGTTGAAACCCCAACAGGCGTTCAGCTCCGGTCCACCAAAGGATGGAAGACGATTCTCAAAAGCGGGTTCTCTCAAAATGTTAAGACCGTCTCGGACAGAGATATTTCGTTTCTTCGGAATGACAACGCCCAATGGTTCTGGACCGTAAAAGCGACACCCAACCTCTTCCAGCAATGCATAAACCCCGTAAACACAGCCTCTTGGAATGGATGCCTCTATGATGACATCGCCTTTGCTACTACTAATCCGAAAACCATCAAGCTTTGCTGCGCCTTTTCGGACACGAATTATCACCTTAGACCCTGTCACTTTTTGACCTTCCAAAACGATAGGTAACTTTACATCGCTCATCCGTTCAATGTAGCGTTGTAAGACTTCCGCTGCATAGGAAGGTGGTCCCTCAGGGGGTGCAACGATACTTGCTTTTGGCTTGCCATCCCTAACTAACTCAACAGCACCCACAGTTACAACCATCAAACACATTGCTATCATCAGGCACAAAAAGTTACATGTCATCCCTAACCACCTCCGCTCATAAGCTTTTAGCCAATTCACGCAACCCATCACCGCACCTGTTAAACAAATTTGATACCCTTTCCAAAATGACAAATGTTTCGCAAGTTAGGTTGCACCCAAACTAAAGGCTCTGGCAAACCAATTCACTGCCTAAAATTCA
>JANXAS010000084.1 GCA_025062195.1 Armatimonadota bacterium | reverse complement strand
TGCAACTTGACAAAGCCACGCTTGCCAGCAGGAATGTCTGTCAAGTGCTCAAAAGAAACCAATGGCTCTCCTTCCTTCGGCAAAAGTTGTGTTGAAAACTCAAACCAATCCCTTCTGTCATCACGCTTCGGTTGCCAACCTTCAGGCATGGCTGAAACTTCAATTTCAGCGATGTGAATTCTTCCAGCCTTGATATACCATGCCCAACATTGACCAAAATACTGACCGAAAAGGACAGGTCGGATTTGGATTTGAGCGTGATTGTAGTTGGCTTTTGGTGCAACGATGCTTGCAGGCGGAACAAGCAAAGTTGCCCTTCGCCATCGGTCAGTGGCGTAAACGGTGAAAGGCAAGGAAAGGTAGGCGATGACTCTGTTTCCTTCACGCTGCTGATACTCAAAGGTCAAAGTGAAAAAGTAGTGAGGTTCATCGCTTGAAACTGTTGCGTTGATTTGCAGCCACTGGTTTTGAGGGATTTCAAAGACAGGGGAGGCAAATCTTGGGTCGTGGCTCAGGGAAGCATCTTCAACAGTGCAAGCAGGCTTGCCAAAGTGCTGGGCTAAGTCAAAGCGAACAACCAAACCCGGTCTGCCTGCAACCGTGTCCCAAATGAACCAACTCTTGAAATCGTCAGGCGATTGGCTGGCAAACAAAATTTTACTCTCAATGTTTGCTGATTGAACGAGTGTGCAAAGGCTGAAGAGCGCCAACAGCAATCTGCCAAGCGACAATATTTTTGCTACCATAATTCCGCTCACCCTCTCTTTGAGTCTCCATCACCACTGCCACTATTTTGAGGCATGTATTTTGATGCTACGAAGTAGCTTGCTGCACGCAATGTAATTATAGCACGCTCTTTGCTACAAACCTAATCAACAAAGTTTATAGTAAAGAGAGAGGTCTAAAAATTCGTGGGCAATAATGTTGCGCAAGGGGGCTCACAAACGCAACTTAAGGAGGTGAACAATATGCGCAGGATGACCGAAGAGAACATGCGCTCAGCGTTTGCCGGCGAAAGCCAAGCTCATATGCGCTACTTAATATTTGCTGAGGAGGCAAGGAAGCAAGGGTTTGAAAGTGTGGCGCGCCTGTTCACCGCCATAGCGTTCGCCGAACAAGTGCACGCTACAAACCATTTACGCACGCTTGGTGGTATTGGAAGCACAAGCGAAAACCTTGCAGCTGCAATTGCTGGTGAAACATTTGAGGTTGAAGAGATGTATCCAGCATACATTGAAGTTGCGAAGTTACAAGGCGAGAATTCAGCAGAGAAGAGCGCCAGTAACGCATTAGAAGCTGAGAGAATTCATGCAGCATTATACCACAGGGCAAAGCAAGCAGTTGACGCCGGCAAGGATGCTGATGTGAGCACTATCTTTGTATGCGAAGTTTGCGGCTACACTGTTGAAGGTGAAGCTCCACAACGATGCCCATTATGCGGCGCACCGAAGGATAGATTCCGCTCCTTCTGAACACAGAAAAATCTTTTCACCGACGCCTTAACCACACACTTATTTTAACCTTTCAAATCATTGGGGCAGGGTAAACACCCTGCCCCAAAAAGGTGGCTTAACATTCCGTCTTATCCTGGGTCTTCAACACTCCACATGCACCTTGAGGATGAGCACAAAACATGTGTGGGTCTAAGCCACTTCACATGTCCATCTGCAAAGAGGTAGTTTGCACCCTCAAGGTGACGAAGAGCATCTGCGCCTGTTCGCAAAAAGCCATGTGTATTAGAAGCTACCGATATTTCAAAGTCTGTGCTATCAGCAACTAACACTGTGCCAGCTGGGTCGACAAAATTGGCATCAGGCTGCCATGCTGGTGGTGTTGGTGAACCTGATGCCCAATGGACTGCATTCATTGCGTAGCCAGCCGAATATGGAGAGCCAGCTGGACTGACATCGCTGTAGTCAATAGATGGGTCATAAGTTACCGCAAACCCGTTTCTTGTTGGATCTGATGGACATACAAAGATCTGGCGGTTTTTGATGTAAGGTTGAAGGGCAGCCCGCCATGTGTAATCGCCTTGGGTTAGACTACCATCGCGAGTCGCATCAAACCAAGTCCCCGGCATTCGCTCATCATAGTCAGTAAGGTATTGATGGAACGCCAATCCAATTTGCTTTAAGTTGCTCTGACAGCTTGACGAGCGACCTTTCTCTCGCGCCCTGGCGAACACAGGAAACAGTATCGCCGCCAGGATCGCAATTATCGCTATCACAACAAGCAACTCAATCAGTGTGAAGCCTTTCACTTTATTCACCGGTCGCCTCATGTCTCATCCCTCCCTTGAGTTTTTCAACAACGATTTGTGAGCGCACACCTTGATGAGTCCCACGCTCCTGCTATAAGCTCTTGCTGCTCATTTTATTCTTTCACATCACCTCCTCCCACTTGGGTTGGTCTGTATCCACCACCTCAAAACACTGGCTACAAATCATTATAATCAACAAAGGGTGCACTGTCAACCTGCCTTCCTTCTTGAAAGAACACAGCTTATCATCTCCGACCAGGAATTGGACTGCTGAATGTAAGGGTGATTGTCAAGCTATCAGCATCATTGGTTTTTGTCATTGCCTTCGCGGCAGACCATCGTCTGCTCCTGCATGGTGATATCAATTGCGTAACTACTGTTTGATTTTCAAAGGCGTAGAATACATTGGTAGCCTTGAGAGGTATTCAAAGAGCATTTGCAATTCAATTTGGTGTTAGCTTCGTGACAGCGAAATCAATAGCAATAATGAAATGTCTACTCTATCACCCTGTCCAATAAAGTTCGTAGCAAAAGCATTTCAGGAGTGCTAAACAATGCATGTGCACTCAACAGGCGAACGATGGCTATTTCGCCCTCGCCAATCTGGTAGGTTGCGCGTTGCTCTCGTTTACCCAAACAGCTATTTTGTTGGGATGTCAAACTTGGGCATACATGCTGTGCTGCGATTGACGGATGATGAATGTGCCGCAATTTGCGAGAGAGCATTTGTAGAGGTATCAAGTGGCGATTTGAGCAAACCAATAACGACCCTTGAAAGCAACAGATCAATATCCTCGTTTGATGTTGTTGCCTTCTCAGTCTCGTTTGAGGGCGACTATCCAAACATCGTTCATGCTCTCTTGAGCAGCGGCATAACTTTGAGGGCGAGGGAACGAAAGCCACTTGAACCATTTGTCATTGGCGGCGGTGCAGCATTGACAATTAACCCAGAGCCGCTTGCCGACCTGTTTGATGCTATCGTCATAGGTGAAGCCGAAGTTATAATGCCCCAGCTTTTGCAAGCACTTGAGAGAGCTATAACAGCCCGTGACAGAATGCAAGCTTGGGAAGAACTCGCTCAGGTCCAAGGTGTGTATGTCCCGCAAATGATGAGCTATCCGCCAACAATAGCTTTTGCTGACACAAGATATATTGAGCCAGCGCATTCAGTCATCCTCACAAGCTCAACAGAGTTTGCCGACACATTCCTAATTGAGGTTGCCCGTGGATGCTCTTTCAAGTGTCACTACTGTGCATATGGCAACCGTTACCATCCTGCAAGGCACTTTAGATATGAGCAAGTGCTTGACTTGGTCAGGCGCTACAGAAAAATGTTTGCCTCAGTTGGGTTGGTCAGTGCGGTTGTTTCGGCACACCCCGAGATTGAGCGCATTGCATGGGCAATTGTTGAAGACGGTCTAAGGCTGAGCATATCATCTGTGCGCGCCGATGTTCTACCCGAGGGATTAATTGCGGCGCTTAGCCGGAGTGGAAGCATTAGCATGACCATTGCACCCGAGACCGGCACCGAAAGGCTCAGGGCTGCCATAGGCAAACCGATAAAGGACGAAGATATCTTCAGGGGTGCAGCGCTTGCCGAGAAATACGGTATGCGCTACATTAAGCTCTACTTCATGTTTGGCTTGCCGAATGAATCCGACGAGGACATTATCGCCATAGGTGAGCTTGTGCGTTCGTTGGTGATGCGCTTCAAGCGGCTGCATTTCACCATCAGTGCGTGCGCATTTGTTCCGAAGCGCCACACTAAATTTGAACTTTTGGGCATGGCAGCGGGAAGCGAGCTGGAAAGAAAACGAAAGTTGCTTGTGAAGTCGCTCAAGGGCATTGAACGAGTGAAGCTATCGGTTGAGAGCATTCGCATGAGTCAGTTGCAGGCTTTGTTTTCAATTGGCGATAGGCGCATGCTGAGCGTAATTGAGAAGGCAATAGCAGATGGCAATTCATTTAGTGCTTACAGGAAAGCTGCAGTTGAGATACTCGGATGCGCCTTTGAAGAATTCATTTCGCAGCGTCACCCTGAAATGAAATGAGCGGAGAGATTGCCAACCTGTCGTTGCACCAAGCTTATGGTGCTGTGTTACAATTTCGGGTGCACAAGTTGCTTTGTCACAAGCTGCATTGTAAGTTGCGTCTAAAGTCATTTCTGAAACTGTGAGTGAGCCGTGGCTGAAGCCACCCCTAAAACTGTGTGGTATGTTATGCCTTGGCAGTGGCGCAGTGAAACGCATCCGAATAGGTTTGTGTGGAACGCCATCTGCCACACTTTGAAGGACGCACCGATTAAAACCCTTACCAAAGCGAGGGTGTGAACACTTTCATGGTTTACACACCTTATGATTGGGCACAAGTGCTTCGTCAGAAGGCTGACTATGTTGAGGACAGGCTTCGCCTTGGCAGCCCTGTAATTGCCATCAGCTACGAGATGGGTGTGCTTATTGCGACTGTGCGCGGCGCGCAACGAAAAATCTACGAGGTGTATGATAGGCTTGCATTTGCAGCGCTTGGTCAACAAGCCGACATTGAAGCCGTAAGGATGCTCGCAGTTGACTTTGCGCATGTAGAAGGTTTTCAACGCAGTCCAGAAGATGTTTCAATACAGAGAGTGGTTGGCTTTGCAGTCAGCCCAGCAGTGCGCAGGGCATTTAGCGACCCATTTAGAACACCATTTGTTGTGCGTGGATTGTTTGCACAAGTTGGCGAAAGCACGAGTGAGGACACATTCATAGTGCTCAATTACGATGGTGAGTTTTCGCAGCGTGAGCGCGTTGCTGCGATTGCCGGCGTCATCGGGGTTGAAGGAAAGATGGAACGCTTTGTTAATGACCATCTTGAGTCGGGCAGTTTGCCTTTGGATGAGGTATTACAAATTGCTTTGATGGCATGGGCGCTTGGAAAGGTTGAAGCTGAGGGAAATGCCCCTTCGGAGACAGAAGAACGAGAAGTCTCTCAAGATATACTCGGTGACACATTGAAGCGCAATTTGATGGAGGGCAAAGTTGAAGCTGTGTTGCTTGAGCGGCACTCAATGAACGAGAGGCGATTTAAACTCCTCACCGATGATCAAATTGAACCAGCCCTTGAAAGGCTTAGAATTTGATGACGCATCAGGAGATGCACTCTCCAAATGAGATAGAACTTTTAGCAGCGCCATAATCATGACCGATGCAGTTTTGAGGAACACAGAGGAAGCAAAGATCCGCACAAGTAGATGCATGAATTAGCGCAAGGGACAAACCATATCCATCTTCCATTTCTCGGGTAGCGTAGTCGCAGTTTGAGCACCACCAAAGCTTTTTAAACTGCTCGCAGTGAAACACGAAGCAGCAGGGTGGTGCTATCAAAAAGCAATGGCGCTACCTCACTTCGCTTCGTAGCTCACTGCGAGCACAATGAACAGCATGAGTCACATAGTGAGCGCTATTGAACTTTTGATTGTGCTTAAAAGAGCATTCTCATGCTACTTAAGTGGGTTGGGTATCACATTAACAGGGCTCAATTCACTTGTGCCTTAATGCAAGCCCTCTGCCACTCGCACAACACCGAGATTGACAAGCCTCTCTTTTTTGCTATACTGAATGGTGACGGTGCATGGATAGGCTTCAGACTTGAACATCTTATTTGCAACTGAAGCTGTTCATGGGTTGCAACCTACTGATGAGTTTGTATTTTGGCTCTCCAGAGCCTATAAGAAATAATTGATGGCGCATTATTAGATGCACATTTCAAAAATCATTTTATACAGTATGGGCTTTAGCCCTGAACAGAAAAGGAGGTGATGAGGTGGGAAAAGCCCAAATGGGCATTTGACATATCCATTGTGCCATATGAGGCAATGGGAATGCATTTTAGCATTTGAATCAAAGAGCAAGGAGGGATAGAAGATGTGCAGCAAGAGGACATCAACCTCAAGTGGAATTAGGTTGACTGGTTTCACACTGATAGAGCTGCTTGTGGTGATAGCCATAATCGCCATCTTGGCAGCGATATTGTTCCCTGTGTTTGCGAGGGCAAGGGAAAAGGCGAGGACTACATCATGCAAAAACAACTTGAAGCAGATCGGCTTAGCTATCTTGCAGTATGCAAATGACTATGATGAACGATTACCACTTAGTTGGTATGGGCCTGGCACACCGTGGAATGATCAAGACCCCAACCTATGCAAGAAGTATTTGGACTTACTTGAACCATATGTGAAGAACACCCAAATTTTCCGCTGTCCAACTCGTCCTGACCAAGGTTGGGGTGGTGGAATAGCTTATCGTCCGTGGGGTTATGCATATAACTGTGGTTCTGCCTCGGGAAGATCGCTGGCAACAGTGTATCGTCCCGCAGACAAAATAATCATGGGTGATGCTTTGTGGGATGACTGGCGCTTAAATCCACGCTGGTGGAGTTTACCTGGCTCGTGCCCGGACTCCAATCAAATAGCCTCCTGGGCGGGAACAAGAGGACACTTTAACGGTGCTAATTACCTTTTTGTTGATGGGCATGTGAAGTGGCTACGCAGTCACGAGCTATACCCAGTCCCCGGGCAATCCTCTCCTGACTCACCAACACCTATAAGAGGATGGTGGCAATTTGATTTTTGATGGCTAAAGCCAATAAATATAGGACTTATGTGACTGTCGTTGTTTTGCAGGGTTTAGGAAGGGGCGTGACGACGTTGCTACAAAACAGTTTTTAGTCCAGGGGTGGTGATGCCTCACTTTATTTTGCCGTGCTGGGAAGATGTAAGGGGTAGTGTCAGTCTATCTAAAAAACGAGAACGAAAAGATAGGGAGTGGTTATTAAGCCACTCCCTTAATTTTTAACTGCGCACTTTACTGAAATGGTATTACAGGCGAACGGCTGGAGCACTCTAAACCAATTTCGGGTTGGTAACGAGTGCCAGAGTATGCCGTCCATTCATTGCGGTGGCATTGTGTCCCTATGGCATACGCCGTAACGCACCAAGCTCAAAGAAGTGAGAGAGTGTATTCACCTGTCAGCTAACCAACCGAACTGGCGGTTCCTTGCGCCCATCTTTAATGGGCATAGTAGTTGCGCAAGCTGTGTTGTTTCGTATGGGTGGACGATAGTCCACCGGATAAACGCTGACAAGAACGAATGGTGCGTGTGGCTCAACAATTGCCCTACATTTAACTGCCTAACTTCTATAGGCGAATAAAGTGCGCCAGAATAGTGAATTGGATCTCCCTCCGTTGCTGCTGCACAATTTGCAATGCCTCTTCTGGTGAGGTTTTAATCGTTCCAAAAATTGAAGTAGTATGATTGCCATTTGAATCACGAAATGACACAAACTCTCACAATGCAGCGTTGCCCATCATGAGCGATGAAATTTAAACGACCATCTTGGGCAAGCCCCAAGGCTACAATGGTGTTAGACTTTGAGATGCGCAACTCAATTAAACCAGTGGTATAGGACTTATGCATGCGGTGTATTTTGTAATGGCGGAAGATAGCCCGCCTGGAAAAGATGCGGGTAGCTTAAAAGCTGCCCCTACATTCAACTTTGCAACTCCTATAAGCCAAAAGGGATGATGAGCATCATGGAGCGAGTGTTTGGCATTGAAACTGAGTTTGGATGTTTTGTGCGAGACCCATCACTTGGACCGCCTGAGAAAGTTGTTGAGTTGGTTAAGGACGCCGTTTTCAAAGATAACAAGTGGGGGTTGCTTGACTGGCATGTCAGAGACCCATTCTTTGAGCCAGCTCGCTCCGGTGGCTTTTTGATAAACGGTGGCAGGCTATACATTGACGCTGTTGGCTCACATGAGGAATACGCCACGCCTGAGTGCCGTTCAGTGTTTGACTTGGTCGCATACGATAAGGCTGGGCAAAGGATAATCTGCCGCGCAATTGAGGAACTCGGTTTGGAGGGAAAGGTCAGCTTTCACAATAACAGCATTGACCATTTTGGCGGGCACACATTTGGCTGCCACGAAAACTATTCGCTTCGTCCAGACCAATATTTTTCACGCAGGGCATTGCAACCGCTTGTAGCCTTCTTGGTCACAAGGCAAATATTTGCTGGTGCTGGGAGAGTGGGTGGACACAAACTCATCCCGACAAAACGCTCAAGGCGCCCATTGAGTTCACACGACATTGATTATGTGTTTGTGGATTTCGCATACGAAGTTAAGCCTGACCCGGATGTGAAGTTTCAACTTTCACAGCGTGCCGATCATATACTGCATGTTGTTTCTGGTAGGGTGCGTTTTAATCGCGGGCTTATAAATCCGAAGTGGGATAGCTACCATGACTTCTCACGCTACACACGCCTTCATCTTCTTTTCGGCGAGTCAAATGTCTCAGAGTATGCGACAGCTTTGAAGGTGGGGACGACTGCACTTGTGCTTGACTTGATTGAGATGAGGTGTGCCCCAACAATTGAACTTGCCCACCCAATAAAATCGCTGCGTGAAATATCTCGTGATTCAAGTTGGCGTTGGATAACGACATTGCGTGAGGGGACGACAATTTCAGCCATTGATGTCCAAAGGCACTATCTTGAAGCTGCAAAGCATTACCTCACCGGTAGGGATAGTGAGACGGACTGGATAATACGGGAGTGGGAGTATGTTTTGGACAAGCTTGAAGAGGACCCAATTCAACTTTCCGATAGGCTTGATTGGGTAGCCAAATTTAAGATGCTGCAGTTGTATATGGATTCCGAGGGAGTTGATTGGGACGACGATGCCCTCTTCAGCATTGACTTGGAATATCACAACATCAATCCGAATGAGGGCTTGCTTTATGTGCTTCAAAGAAACGGCGGAGTAAGGCGTGTCACAACCGATGAGAAGATTGAAGAGGCAATGATGCGCCCTCCGAATAACACGAGGGCTTACGCTCGCAGCCGAGTGATAAGGGAACTCATAAAGCGCGGCGTGACAAATTACATCATTGAGTGGGATTGCATCTCGCTCGTGTGCGGATTGTTCAACGAAAGACAATGGTTCATCATGGATGACCCATTTGAAACATATGATAGACACGCAACTTGGTTCATACAGAGGTTGAGATGAGCTTTTTGGCTCGGCAGTAGCTTCGCCCTACAAGTTTCGTGGCTAACTACAAGCATTGTCGTCAAGGTGGTTCGTAGTAAGGCACGAAGCGTAGCGTAGTGCCGTCAAAAATGGAACACGGGGCATGGGACACGGAACATGGGACATGGAACATGGGGCAAGGGACAAA
>JANXAS010000083.1 GCA_025062195.1 Armatimonadota bacterium | reverse complement strand
AAATCACGCCGACTAAAGTCGGCGCTCAAAGTGTGCGTCAACAACTACGGGCTAAAGCCTGTAGCATTGGTTGCAGTGAGATTTTCGGCAACTACGGACTGAAGTCCGTAGCATGGATTCCGTTGAAATTTTCATCACCTACGGGTTGAAGCCTGTGGCAAGGTTGGAAATGCTGATTAACAACATTTGATGAGAGGTGCAGGGAAAAAGCACATTGGTGGAGGGGATGCATATGGTATGGCGATTTCTTTTTGCGGTCGGTTTTTTAGCCGGTTTGTCAATTTCTCTCGCTCAAGAAAAACCTTCCGAAGAAGGGATTTTGCCGCCGGGGGTTAAAGTGGTTTGGGATATTGACAAGGCTTACCGTGAAACCACCGCAACTCGCGAAAGGATTTGCATCAACGGTTTGTGGCAGTGGCAACCAGCAAGCCCAGAAGCGACTCAAGTGCCAACCGATGGCTGGGGCTATTTCAAAGTGCCAGGTTCTTGGCCGGGAATCACGGACTACATGCAAAAAGATTGTCAAACCGTGTATCGGCACCCCAAATGGAAAGATGTGCAGATGAGGGCGATTTCTGCCGCTTGGTATCAAAGGATGATAACAATCCCTGAAAACTGGTCAAACCAACAAATCGTTTTGCAGGCGAAGTATGTGAACTCTTACGCTGTAGTCTTCGTTGATGGTCGGAAAGTTGGCGAGATTATCTTCCCTGAGGGCACTGTGGACTTGACAGAGTTTTGCAAGCCCGGCAAGACCCACAAACTGAGCATTTTGGTTGTAGCGTTGTCGCTCAAGGGCGTGATTTTAGCCTACACGGACACTGCTGCTGCCCGTCAAGTTCGGGGTTCGGTCGCAAGGCGCGGGCTTTGCGGTGATGTCTTTTTGGTGGCTTTGCCCAGAGGTGAAAGGATTGAAAGCATCCGTCTGGAAAGTTCCTTCCGTCGCGGGGCTGTCACCGTTGTCGCGAAACTGGCTAACATTTCCCTTGACAAATCCTATCGGCTGAAGATGGTGGTCAAAGACGAAAATCGGGTTGTCCGTGAAGTTGCGTCGCCACCCGTTCGCGGCGGAGAAATCAAGGACGGACAGTTTGTGTTCACTGATTCGTGGCGACCTGAAAAGGTTTGGGACATCCATACCCCTCAAAACCAATACTTGGTTGAAATCTCGCTCTTGGACGAATCCGGAAAAACACTTGACGAGTTTTGGGTGCAGCGTTGGGGTTTTCGTGAATTTTGGATTGAAGGTCGTGACTTTTACTTGAACGGCACTCGGATTTTCCTTTCGGCAGTCCCACTGGACAACGCACAAGTTGGTGCTGCTTGGGCTACCTATGAGGGTGCGAAGGAAAGTCTTCGTCGGCTCAAAAGTTTCGGCATCAACTTTGTCTACACTCACAACTACGATTGCTTGCCTGGTTCGCATTTGAGTTTTGAAGAAATCCTTCGCGCTGCGGACGATGTTGGGGTTCTCGTGGCTCTCAGCATGCCCCATTTTGCCCATTACGATTGGCGAGACCCTAATGCCGAATTCACCTACAGGCGACACGCAGAGTTTTATGTCCAAGTGGCAGGTCAGCACCCATCCGTTGTCATGTATGCCATGAGCCACAACGCAACAGGTTACAGTGAAGACATGAACCCGGACTTGATAGACGGCATCCAAGAACCAAGGGATGATTGGTCTTTCAACAATGCAAGATTAGCACTTCGTGCCGAAGCGATCGTCCGTTCTTTAGACCCGACGAGGGTAATTTACCATCACGCATCGGGCAATTTGGGTAGCATGCACACTGTCAACTTCTACCCAAACTGGGTGCCCATTCAAGAACTGTGCGATTGGTTTGAACATTGGTCAAAATTTGGCGTCAAACCGCTATTCCTTTGCGAATACGGTGCACCGTTCACTTGGGACTGGGCAATGTATCGCGGCTGGTATAAAGGGCAGCGTGAATTTGGCAGTGCGGTTGTCCCTTGGGATTTTTGTCTCGCTGAATGGAACTCACAATTTCTCGGTGACTCGGCTTACAAAATCAGCGAGCAAGAAAAGCGAAATCTCCGTTGGGAAGCGAGGCAGTTCCGTGAGGGAAGATTGTGGTATCGTTGGGATTACCCGCACCAGTTGGGTTCAAGGGATTTTGATGAGCGTTACCCTATTTTGGCTCGCTACTTGGCTGAGTGTTGGCGGGCATTCCGAACTTGGGAAGTTTCGGCAATTTCGCCGTGGGAACACCACATCTTTTGGAAGTTGCGACCAGGCGTTGCGAGAAACCAGCGAGTGGAAATTCCAACTGATTGGGAAAACTTGCAGCGACCAGGATACAGCCCAGACTTTTTGGGAGAGCGTTTTGAACGAATGGACATGGCTTATGAATTGTCGGACTGGATACCCACGCCCGCAGCCGAAGCGATGTATCGGAACAACGCACCCTTGCTGGCTTACATTGCCGGTCCAACGAAAGCGTTCACGAGTAAGGCTCACAATTTTGTGCCCGGAAGCACCGTTGAAAAGCAACTTATAATGCTCAACAATTCCCGCCAAACAGTCCGCTGCCGATGGAGATGGGAATTTCGTCCACAAGAAGTTGCAAAAAGCGTCAAGGTATTGGCGGAAGGCGAAGGTGAAGTTGAAATTCCGACAGGTCAGCAAGCCAGACAACCAATCCGAATCCAACTGCCTCAAAACCTTTCAACAGGGACTTACATCCTTTCCGCCGAATTTCACTTCAGCACTGGGGAAAGGCAAAGCGACCAATTTGCGATTCATGTCTTGCCCAATCCAAACTCACGGGAGTTGTCCGAGACTGTCCGAAAGAGGAAAATCAAAATTGGGCTTTTTGACCCGCACGGCGAAACTGCGAAACTCTTTAACAGACTTCAAATCCCATACCAACTCATTTCGGCAAGCGCTGATGTCCGAAAATTTGATGTGCTCGTCATCGGCAAGAAGGCGTTGACCGTAAGTGGTCCAGCGCCGTCCCTTGATGCTGTCCGCAATGGGCTGAGAGTTGTAGTCTTTGAGCAAACTGGTGAAGTGTTGGAGAAAAGGCTCGGTTTCCGCATCGCCGAATATGGGTTACGAAATGTCTTCCGCCGCATCCCAAATCACCCTTGCTTAGCAGGGCTAACGGATGAGCATTTGCGTGATTGGCAAGGTGAGGCAACGCTTTTACCACCGCGTTTGCAATACACGCTCAGCGACCGATATGCTGGTGCACCAACTGTCCGTTGGTGCGGGCTTGAAGTCACCCGACTCTGGCGTTGTGGAAACCGAGGGAATGTGGCTTCCGTGTTGATTGAGAAACCTGCTGTGGGCGATTTCTTGCCGATTGTTGATGGCGGTTTTAGCCTTCAGTATAGCCCCTTGATGGAATACCGTGAGGGGAAGGGGATGGTGCTCTTTTGCCAAATGGATGTCACCGGGCGAACGGAGAGCGACCCCGCTGCCGAAATTTTGCTACACAACATCCTGAAGTATGTTCTCTTGACAAAACAACCGTTAGTCCCTGAACGGCGTGCTTTCTATGTTGGTGCCCCTGAAGGGAAGGCGTATTTGCTGGAGGCTGGGTTCAAAGTTTTGGACTTTTCTGAGCAAACCCTTTCACCGCAAGATGTTCTGATTGTCGGCAAAGGTGCGAAAGAGCAACTTGCTGGCATCCGCAACGAATTGGCGAAATGGTTGAACTCTGGTGGGCATCTTTTGTGTTTGGGGCTTAACGAGCAAGAGGCAAACGCTTTCCTGCCGAACCTAATCCGAACGACTCAAAGCGAATACATCAACGCATACTTTGAGCCGCAACCTATGTCGTCGCCTTTCGCTGGAATTAGCCCCGCGGATGTGCACAACCGAGACCCGAGAGTTTTGCCTTTGCTCAGTGAAAGTTGTGAAACTTTGGGCGGAGTTTTGGGAAGAACAAAGCAGCACAACATTGTCTTCTGCCAAATTTTGCCCTGGCACTTTGTCAAGAGACCGAAAGATGTGCCTGAATTTCGCGTGACGGACAAAGATGCTTTCGAAGGTCGGCATTGCGCTGAAATCGTCATGGCTACGGTTCCATGGGCGCAGTTTGGACAAAAGTTGCCAGCAGGTGAAGTGGGCAAAACTTACACTTTTGCTGTGTTCGTGAAACCGATTGATTCGTCGGCAACTGTTCGGCTGGAAATTGAGCGTGCAGGACCACCTTGGGACAGAATTATTCGCGGGCAAGATATTGTCTTGCCGCCTAACCAGTGGACGGAAATTCATGTCACTTTCTCGGTCAAGCAACATTGCCCCGAAGGTTGGCAAGCATACTTGCACATCGGTCAACCGGAAGTTCGGCTCAGGGTTGACAATTTTAGGCTGTATGAAGGCTCATATCAGCCGAAAGGCGATTCCGAAGCAGCCAATCTGTTGAAAAACCCCGGGTTTGAGGAAGGGAACAGCCCTTGGTATTTCAACTGGACGACAGAGCAGCAAAACCTTCGCAAAACTTTCCGCCGTGTGGCTGTGGCGCTGAACCGATTGCTCGGGAACTTGGGAGTTCGCGCAGCGACTCCGCTCCTTGAAAGATTTGGCAATCCAGTAGCGTCTTCAGAGCAACCGTCAATTGTCAGGAACGGGCAATTTGAAGATGTTGACGCAGATGGAGTTCCTGACAGTTGGGTTTTCTCAACGGAGAACAAACAAACAACTTGCAGCCTTGAAGATTCAGGTCCGGAGAAGCAAAAACGATGCGTGCGGATTACGGCTCCTGAATTTGTGGAAGGTCGTCGTGCAACCGTTATGCTTGCACAGCATGGAGTTCCAATTCGGCAAGGGCAATGGTATCGGTTGGCGTTTTGGGCACGGGCGGAAGGTTTGAGGCAAGCATTTGTCGCAGTTCAAGAGACCACCCGCTGGCAACCCCTTCTTGAGTATCTTCGTTTCATGCCCACAAACTCGTGGCGAGAATTCGCTTTCCTTTTGCAGGGTCGCGGGACGGAGGATAAAAACACTCGGCTGCAAATTTGGTTTGATAGCAAGGGCACATTGTGGCTTGCAGATTTCCGTCTCATCCCTTGCGACCCTCCAACAGCAGGACGATGGTTAACAGGATTTTATCTTGACACACCTCAAGAGTGGGATGACCCATACCGCTTCTTCAGGTGGTGAAAGGTGCACAGTTAGCCACAAAGTGTTAGCAGAGTGACGCTATAACCAGTCGTAGCTTAATCTTTCACTCGTAGTTGCAAGACTTCTGGCTTACATCATTTTCAAATTCAAATGTAGTGTGTGAGCTTGTCCACGAAGGTCATTTAAAGCTCGTCGCCAACAAATGGCGATGCTAAATGAGCACTAAATTCATTTGGATGACGATGGAACAAGTTTTTCATTCGTAGGGCACGCCTAATGGCGTGCCAAAATTGAGTCGGGAAGATGAAGCAACTCTCTTCACTCAAAATTTGTTAGTTCGTAGCAAGGCACGGAACAAAGCACAGTGCCGTCAAAGTGAGTGTGGAACAAAATTTCTTCCTTAGACAGTGGGGACAGTTTCATCCCTGGCACATAAGACTATCCGGAAGGTGAGTAGCCGTGGAGGAAGAAAGTTCAGGTAAAGTCAAGTTGAGACGGGAGATTTCGGTTTGGGGGTCGTTCTGTTGGGGTTATGCTGATGTCGGTGCGGATGTGTATGTCGCATTGGGATTGGTCATGGCAGCGGCTCAAGGTGCGACGCCTTTGGCATTCGCTATTGCGGGCATCGTCTACATCTTTGTCGGCTTGGCTTACACTGAAATGGCTTCTGCCTACCCAATCGCTGGCGGCGGTCAATATTTCACTTTGCGAGGCTTGGGTGATTTTTGGGGATTGGTGGCAGGAGCGGCGTTGATGTTAGACTACACCGTTGATGTCGCTTTGTTTGCTATGGCATCTGCAGGTTACATCAACTTTTTCTTCCCTGCAGCTCGTGAGTTCACCGTTAGCCTTGGTCCATTTCATAATGTTAATCTCATTTGGCTCGATGAGACTTTATTGCTAATCGCTTTCCTCGCAACGCTCAATGTTAAGGGCATTCGTGAATCTTCGCTGTTCAACGAAGTTTTGGGCGCATTGGACATGGTCGTGGAAGCCTCTATTATCGTCATCGGTTTCGCTTTTGCTTGGCGACCTGAACTATTTCTGCACCAATGGCACAGCGAATTTCCGACGACCAAGCAGTTGCTTTACGCTGTCAGCATCGCTGTCATCTCTTATGTCGGGTTGGAATCTGTTTCTCAGGCGGCGCAAGAAACCGTTCGTCCCGCTACAGTTGTCCCGCGAACTTCCTTAGCGCTCATCATAATCGTACTGATGTTTGCTTTAGCTTTCCCGACGGTTTCGTTGGGCGTAGTTAATTGGCAAGACATTGCTCAGCGAGAGGGCGACCCAGTTGCCTATTTAGCGACTCATTTGCCCTACATCGGATTTTTGGCAGGACCAATGGCAGCGATTCTGGCAGCGACGATTGTGCTCATTTCCGCCAACACAGGTGTCATGGGTTCATCACGATTGGCTTATAGCATGGCTGAATTGGGACTTATAAGCGATTGGCTCAGCCATGTCCATCCCAAGTTCCGCACCCCAGTTCGCAGCATCGTTTTCTTCGCTGGCGTTGCAGCAGCGCAAGCCATCTTCGCTTTCTTTAGTGGCAGGAAAGCGATGGAAACGATGGCGAACATGTATGCTTTCGGTGCGATGCTGGCTTACTTTTTAAGCACAATGGCGCTCATTGCCCTTCGCATCAAAGAGCCACACACGCCACGACCTTACAAAGTTCCATTCAACATTCGGTTCGGCGAAGCGGAAATACCTGTGCCAGGTGTTTTTGGAATTGTCGGGACATTCGCAATGGTCGTGATTGTCCTGTGGACACACGAAATTGCACGAATCACGGGACCGTTGTGGGTTTTTGCGTGGATCGCCTACTATGTTTGGTATCGGCACAAGACAGGCAAGCCTGTTTTCAGGAGCATTCCACGCAACTGGGACAAAGAGCAATTAGCAATCTTGGCTGACACAGGCGAGTGGGAACTTTACGAACGATTCCGAATTGAACTGGAACGACACAAGTGCTTTACCAAAAACGAGCAAAATTGAAGGCTTGACAGATTTGATTAAAAATTCGCCGACCGAAGTCGGCGCTCAGGAAAGGCGTCATCAACTATGGGCTAAAGCCCATAGCATGGATTGTGATGATATTTTCATCAACTACGGATTGAAGCAAAAATTTCGCCGACTAAAGTCGGCACTCAAAGAGATTCGTCATCAACTACGGACTGAAGTCCGTAGCATGGATTTGTTTCGTTGCATGTTTTCTGAACGCTCAATGAACCGATCCATGCCACTGGCTTTAGCCAGTGGTTGATGACGAAACGAATGAGCACCGAATTTATTTGGTGAAGAAATTCCACCGTCTACAATCCATTGGCTGCTTTTCTTGCTAATCTCAAAATGGACAATGGTTAGCACCCAAAGATATGCCATTATAATGCACGAAATTTATTGCTGCGCTGGTGCTACAATTACAAGTTGGCACAGTAAGGATGAATTTTCTGGCTGCCTATCATCTGCCATAAGCATAAACAAAATTATCCTTCTGAGGGGGTGGGTTGTATGAGCAAGTATTTCCAGCGAATTGGTGTAGCATTAGCGTGTATGTCGTTAGTATGGTCACTTTGTGAGTCAGGAGAGGAACAACTTAGACCAACAGACCGACCAGCACTGGTCACGGTGGGTAAGAGAGGCGAGTTGCGCGTCAATGGTAACCCTTTCTTGCCCATATTTGTCTGGCTACAGCCAATTCAAAATTTTGACTTCTTAGCATCATTGGGCATAAACACATTCATGGGTGAGGGAGCAAGGGGTGAAAGTCCACGCGAATTCTTGGATGCGTTACACAAGCGAGGGTTATGGGGCATCATTCACAGCCGCAACGAAAACTGGCACCTCAAAGACCATCCAGCTCTTTTGGCATGGATGTTCAGTGATGAGCCAGACTTGCCAGCAACTTTGCCATATGAGCGTCCCGTGATGGTGCCACAGGATGAGAAGGGCAATATCAACATTTGGTGGGAAGGTGAACTGCCAAAGGAGACAAACTTTCCAAAAGGTGGATGGATGGAGCGTGAAGCCACACGCACACTCTTAAGCGGCGGGAATTGGCTTACACTTGACGCTAATGAACTCCCACCAGAAGGCGCATTCTTTGCACGATATGAGGTAGATGTCCCACAGGCAGCCCGATATACCCTTTGGGTGCGTGAGTTTATCAAGTCTTGGGCATCACCGACAAGATGGCGCTTTAATACCGGTGAATGGCAGCAGACTGCTCGTGACTTGAAAGAATTAGAGCCGCAGCGTGTGCACCGTGTCTTAACAGTGGGTTGGCATCGCTACGGCACAGTGGAGTTAACAGCGGGTCGCCATACTTTTGAGTTAATTGTTAGTGATAGACGCACTGCCGGCTCACCAGATAAGGTTGGAAAGGAATTTATGGCAGGCTTTGACGCTTTCTTGCTCACTACAAGTGATAAGGCTCCATTGGCACCACTACGCCCACCTCGCCCAAGAATATCACCGGAGGAAATCGCACGACAGTATGCGGAATTAAAGCGGGCAGATACTTCGCATCCTGTTTATCTGAACCTTACAGCGGGTTTCTTTCCCAAATTTGCACGCTATGATGAAGCTACCACTGGTGCTATCTATCCTGCTTACTGCCGAGCAACTGATATCATCGGATATGACTTGTATCCTGTCACTGGTTGGGGTAGACCAGATTGGGTTCCACTCATTGCTCCTGTTACTCGCAAGTTGCGTGAGTTAGCGCCACCGCATGTGCCAGTTTGGGTCATCTTAGAATGCACTACAAAACTTCGTTGGGTAAGCCAAGAGCATCTTAACCGTATTGGTCGCCCAAAGGGTGCAACGGCAGCTGAGCTTAGGGCAATGGTTTGGATGGCAATCATCAACGGTGCAAAGGGTATAGGCTACTTCCCACATCGTTGGGACCCTTATAAACCTTGTGACATTTCCGAAGAATTGCAGGCTGAAATGAAGCGAACAAATCGCCAGTTAACCCAATTGGCTTCGGTAATTCTTGGGGAAGATATGGCAGGGTTAGTGGGAGTTGAAAAAGTTGAAGGTGGTCCAGTAGAGTTCATTGTGCGCGTTGCTGAAGAGGGTGGCATGCCACATCTCTTCATGGTAAACGCAAGCACCGCTGCAGCGACCATTCGGCTGCACTCTAAGGAAATTAAGAGCATGACAGATTTTGAGAGTGGTGAGACCATTTCCGTGAAACCCGAAGGGCTTTTGTTAAAGTTTGAGCCTTTGCAGGTGCGTATATTCGTTTTGAGTGGCTTGAAAAAGTGAAAGCGATGAATGCATAGTAGTAGACAAACGATAGTCAGAAGGTCAATGTTAAGGTGTGAAATGAAGCGTAATCCCGTCAAATTGTAACATGGAGCAGGTAAAGATACTACTTCACTATTGCTTTGCGGCTAATACCCTTTTCAAAAATGAGTCCACTGCAGAAACCACTTCCTTTTTGCTGAAGAGTTTGTTGGCGCTTTGAAAGGTTTGGTTGTTGCCGAAACGAAAATGAATCAGAGGGCGGGACTACTGTCCTTCCCGAAGAATTCAAAAAATTTTCGCCAAGCCATAGTCTCGCCTTGAAATTTGTTAATGACCATTCCAAACCATTCACGAAAATTAGTAAGGTGCAAGCCATTTCTTTATAGTGATGTGAGCGAGAGAGCGAAACTTCCAAACGATTATGGTGTTCACGATTTATTGGGAATGAGATGTTGGTTGCAAAAACTGTTCTTGCTCTGGAGTGAAAAGAGATGAGGTATGTTTGCTCACTGCTCTTTATTTTCCTCTCTTCCAAATTTCATCCCTATCTTGCCGCACAAACCAAAATCTCAACCAAAGTTTACCAAGCAATTGTCAATGAGAGTGGTCTCATTTCGTCACTGCAAATCGGCGGCTGTGAAGTTTTGAGAGAACCAATCCAGTTTTGCGTTGGGACAAAT
>JANXAS010000082.1 GCA_025062195.1 Armatimonadota bacterium | reverse complement strand
AGGGCGTTTGGAAGGCTTGATGTTGTGCTTGAGTGTTGCATGCCGTTTGTGAAAGTTGGTGGGCGCATGATAGCATACAAAGGTCCGGGCGTCTTTGAAGAATTGAGATTCGGTGAAAAAGCCGCAATGGAGCTTGGAGGCATTATATCCAATGTGCTTGAATTTTTCCTTCCGACAACAGACATCAAGCGAACACTCGTAATCGTTGAGAAGGTGAAGCCAACACCGCCTCGCTATCCGAGGAGGGTTGGCGTCCCACAAAAACGCCCCATTGCAAACCTGTTAAAGTAAGCGCCCATCCGTAGCAGCGCGCCCACTACAAGTGATGCAAGCAGATGAAGTGATAGTCTGCCTAATCTTCCTTGGGCACATTTCACGCACCATTACTCATTTGACCCCTCATGCAGTAGGCTAAAAATTCACAAGCTCATTTGATGCTGCACTTTGACGAATCGCGATTGTGACCTTGAGGACTTCCCTTCCCCAGACCAAATCGGGTTCTGCGCTTTTACCGTCACGCACGCATTCAACAAAGTATGCATCCTCGGCAAGGACGGGATTTACACCGCTTGGGGTTATGCGTTGCACCTCTTGCTCTGAGCGCAATTTCACAAGCACAGTTTCATCCCCTTCAACCATAGCTGTCCCATTAGACCCAACTATGCCGAAGCATGCACCGCCGATTGCGGCAATAAAACTGTCACCGACAACACCCGTTCCACCGTTTGCAAATGTGAGTATTGCCCAAACATCGTTTTCAACCTGTGTTCCAATCATTGCTGTGCGCGCATAAACACATTTAACGCTTCCGCCAATCCACATGAGCCAATCAACATCGTGTGTGCTGAAGTCAATCGCAATCCCTCCGCTGAACCTCGGATCGCCATACCAGTCCCTCGGAGTCCAAGGCATGAAACGCCTAATCCATGCCGTGACGAGTTCTCCCAGCTCACCGTCTGCAAACCTCCTTCTAACCTCTGAGAAGGTCGGGTAGAAGCGGAGCACATAACCGATCATGTTTATCACACCGGCTTTTGTTACAGCCTCAACCATTTCATCAGCATCCTCAAGCGTATTTGCGATCGGCTTTTCACAGAATATATGCTTGCCTGCTGCTGCAGCATCTATAACCGGTTCCTTGTGAGCGAAATCCGGTGTGCAGACCCATACGGCGTCAACATCTGTTGAGAGCAAATCGCGATGGTCTTTGAACGCCATCGCATTCAGCTCATTTGCGAGCTCTTTAGCCCTGCTCTCATCAACATCGCATACTGCAACAACCTCCACACCGTTTATCTGACGAAGCTGCATTGCGTGCGCCCTTCCCATACCGCCCGCACCTATGATGCCGACCTTCATAGCGCTCACCTCGGTTTTAGTTTGTTTTAAGATATGCCCTCCCAAACAGCAAGCTATGAGCGCCAATGCCTGCACCCTTGAGTCACCGTTACCATGCAATCCTCAAAAATGTTACTTGCCTTTCGGTTGCAGACTCAGAACGCAATCTGACTCGGGCATTATCTATGGCGCTCAAGCGTTCAAAATTCCGTAACACCGGTGAAGTTGAATCTGGTCACTTTGATTGCAGGTGCAACTATCCTCTCACATAGCTTCCTTGCACTTGAAATGGCTTCAACATTTGAAAGCGCTTTCAGTATGCTCTCCGTGAAGCGCAGGTTGCGCACACCGCATTTGACTTTCCCACCCTCTATCAGGAAAGTGCCATCCCTCGTCATACCAGTGATGATGGTGAGCTTTGGATGAAGGACATTCGTGTAATGGAATCGTGTGATGAGCAAGCCGTAATCTGTTGACTCAATCATCTGCTCAATCGTCGCATCGCCACAGTCCATGAACAGGTTAATCGGATACGGTCCAAATGGGTTTGGCTGTAACAGTGCGTGCCCAGTTGACTCTGTCATATCAATTGCTGCTGTGTAAGTATCATAGACAACAGCTTTTGCTATCCCTCTGTCAATGAGAACCACCCTTTGCTTTGGCACACCCTCGTAATCAAACGGCAGCGGCAATCCTTCGCTGCTTAAGCCATCGTCGTATATGGTTACAGATTCGCTCATTATGCGCTCCCCAAACTTGTTACACATGAAGCTATAGCCGTCCTGCACTGCCTTCGCACCGAGTCCGCAGTATGCCAACATTCTCATCAAGTCAGCTACTGCTTCCTCTTCAAGAATGACTGTGTATTCTTTAGGCTCGGCTTCAACTGGCTTCCTGCTCATCAGAGCTTTTTGCAATGCCCTTTCAGCAACTCGCTCAGCATCAATTTGTGAGATATCAATCGCTGTCTGAGACGCATACCCATAACCGTCATCGGCGTTGATGACAGTGTGTATGCTTGCGAATGTTGAAATGAATGTGGCTCGCACACCCTTTGAGTTGCCGACGGCGAGCAGCCAACTGTATGTGCTTACAGCTCCAGAAGCAATTGCATTGGATGCTTCCGCAGCCCTTATAATACGGGATGCAAGTTCGGCACGCACATCGGGAGTTGCAGTTGCAGTCGCCTCAAAATACGCTTTAACTTTCGGTGCGGGTTTAGGTGCGGGCAATCCGGGAAAATTTTGCAACTCACGCTGCGCAAATGCAATTGATGTTGCCCTTGCGACCACATCTCGGATTGAATCATCGTCAACCTGATTTGTTGATGCTCCACCGACCTTCTTTCCCAAAACGGCGCGCACGTTTACGGTGCAATTTGCATCAGCCATATTTTGATGAATTTGATTTGAAGCAAACCTTGTCAGCCCGCCGTGTGTTGCCTCTATGACAACTTCAGTCTCATCAGCCGATGACATTGACAGGGCTTTGTCTATAAGTTCAAGGGATCTTGCTTCATCCATCCATGCACCGGTGCGCATTGCTTACACCCCCAATGTTGCTAACCCTGCTTGATCACTCAAAGGCAGATTATGCACGCACTATTGCGAGTGTTGATGCGCTACTCAAACCCGCCTCATCTTCATGTGCTTACAAGCGCAACCAACTCCAACTGAGCATCATTCAGAATAATACAGTGTCTCATTATGGCATCTGAGCTGTTGGCGGCAGCTAAGTTGCAAGCTATGCCTATCTCACTGGCTCATCTTTTAAACTGCTGAGACAGATAAGTTTGGAGTGAATGAGTTCAGCGGACGAGGCTCTGCCGAAACTCACCATTGCAGAATGAGCGGTGCAAACGTTGCCGGTAATGCACAGTTCGTAGTCTGCCGTGAAGCAACAGAGAAGCAGCGTTAAAATTTCAATGCGACATTTGGGGCATCAACCTCGCTTCGTTTCGTGCCTCACTGTTAGCTTTCAATTCATCGCTTAAAGTTAACCCACCGCTGCAAAATGAAAATCACACCGGGTTGAGCTATGCTTTTCGGTTGATTCCACAGGCGTCATAATGGCATCGTAAGGGAATGGCAAACACATGTCACATGTGGTGTTACATCCCTGATGGGATGTTAAGCACACGATGTTGAGGGGGCTTTTTGAACGATTAGCGCGGCTTAATTGTCCCAATGCTGTTTTTCATTTGCTTGACATTTTATCAAAAACTAACTCTATAGCGGAGGTGGATTACTATGCCGATAAGGGTTGGCTTCGTCGGCGTCGGTGGGATAGCGAGAAGGCATCAGAGTTATGTGCGCGCTATTGAAGGGGTGGAGATAGCGGCGCATTGTGATTTGATGCCGGAGAGGGTTGACGCTGCAGTTTTTGAATTCGGCGGGAAGGGCTATTTGAACTTTGATGAGATGCTTGCAAACGAGAAGTTGGATGCGCTATACATCTGCATACCTCCATATGCGCATGGCGAGATTGAATTGAAGGCTGCCGAAGCTGGCATTCACATGTTCATTGAAAAGCCAATAGCACTTTCACTTGAAGTTGCTGAGAGGGTTGCCGAGGCAATAGAAAGAAGCGGCGTTATATGCAGCGTTGGATATCAACTGCGCTACCATGAATTGATACCACGAATTCAAGAAGAGCTGGCAAGTGAACCTGTGCTTTTATACTGTGCGCGCTATTATTGCCCCATGCCACCCGGAGGCAAGCCATGGTGGCATAGAAAGAGCATGTCGGGAGGACAGACAGTTGAGCAGACGACGCACTTGATTGATCTTGCAAGGTATCTTATTGGAGAGATAAGCGAAGTTTACGCTCATGCGGCGATGCGCTATTACAAGCGGACGCCAATGAATGATGTTGAGGATGTGACAGCAGTCCTGTTCAAATTTGAGGGCGGTGCCTTTGGAACCCTCGTTTCAACAACAGTGATGGAAAGCAGTTGGCATGTAGAGATTGATATCGTGATTCCGAAGCGCCGAATTGAACTTATCGGCAACACGCTTCGGATAAAGGATGGCAGTGTTGAGGAGATAACGGCGCAAAGAGATTGGTATGGTGAGATTGATAAAGTGTTCATTGAAGCTGTGAGAACAGGGGATGCTTCACTTATACGATCAAGCTACCGTGATGCGATGCGCACGCTTGCTGTCACGCTCGCTATAAACGACTCGGTTGAGAAGGGGGAGGTCGTTAGGGTGAAAATTTGAAGCACTCGCTATAGCTGCATCGCAGTTTGATTTTAGGGGCAGCAGGCACAAAACTGTAGTAGGTTGTGGGTAACATCTTTAGTTTATAAGTAACACCATCATGGGTTTGGCATCGGTTGCAGTTGTGTTTGTCATAAAAGCTTGCAGCGAGGAGGATGAGGAAGGGTGGCAGAGTTAGCTTGTTTGAATGGACGCATTATGCCGATCAGCGAGGCTAAGATACCTATTGAAGACAGGGGATTACAGTTTGGCGACAGCATTTATGAAGTCATCCGAGCTTATTCTGGTCACCTATGGTTACTTGATAGACACATGGAGAGATTAAAGGCGAGCATTTTGGCGCTCAACATTACTGGGGTTAACTTGAATGAGGTTGAGTCCCAAATCAAGATGACATTGCAGCGCAGCGGCATTGGCGATGCAATCGTCTATCTGCAAATAACCCGAGGGGTCGCTCCAAGGTCACATGCCATACCTCAGAACATAACCCCGAACATCATAATAACGGTGAGGCACATCCAAAAGTTCCCTGAGGAGCTATACGCTACTGGAGTGAAAGCAGTGCTCGTTGAGGAGACGCGTTGGGCAAGAAGGGACATCAAAGCGACGAACTTGCTTCCAAACATACTTGCATACAACGAAGCAAGGCGTCGCGGCGCATTTGAAGCCATCTTTGTTGATCAAGCCGATGGTATGGTCACTGAAGGGAGCCACACGAATGTGTTTGCAGTAATCAACGGTGTCCTGAGGACACCGCCAGCGGATCACCGTATACTGCCTGGAGTTACACGGGAGTTTGTCCTTTGGCTCGCTTCAAAGGAAGGCATTGAGGTGGATGTCTCACCGCTACCTGTCTCTGAGTTGATGGAAGCCGAGGAAATCTTTCTTACAGGCACGCTCACAGAGATACTCGGAGTAACATTGCTTGAGAATAAAATAGTTGGCACAGGCACAGTGGGAACAATTACGAAGAGGCTGCACAGCGCTTTCCGTGAGGAAGTCAGAAAAGCAATTGAGTCGGCAGCCTGAACTTCGCTAACAGCTTCACGTTTGACAGCCATCCAGAACTCTCGCTTCCGTTAGGCAGATGCCTGTTAGTTAGCGAGTGAATTACGGTGTAGGATGGTGTGAAGTGCACCGTGAAAAGTGGCGTGTCATCGTCATTTATTATTGCCATTTATTATTTCCGAACCGCCCGAAAGCGTTTGCTATGCTGCTCTCTTATTTTTCAAAGCGCGAGGTGAACGAGGTGAAGGTTGTAACGAGCGTTTCCGAGATGCAAAGCTGTGCAATGAGATTGCGCATGGAGAACAAGGTTATAGGCTTCGTTCCAACTATGGGTTATTTTCATGAGGGTCATCTATCGCTGATGCGTCGTGCAAGGTCTGAGTGCGATGTTGTCATTGTGAGTATATTCGTAAACCCGATCCAGTTTTCTCCCGGCGAAGATTACGAACGCTATCCGAGGGATGTTGAGCGTGACTTGAAGATGGCTGAGGATGTCGGTGTTGACATAATCTTTCATCCAAGTGTTGAGGAGATGTATCCGGAAGGTTACGCAACCTATGTGCATGTTGAGAGATTGACCGAGGGTTTATGTGGTGCACATAGACCCGGTCACTTTCTCGGTGTGACGACGGTTGTGGCTAAGCTCTTTAACATCGTGATGCCGCACAAAGCTTATTTTGGTGAGAAGGATTACCAGCAGCTTATGGTAATAAAGCGCATGGTCAAAGACTTGAATTTCCCGGTTGAGATAGTGTCCTGTCCGACTGTGCGGGAGAAAGATGGGCTTGCGATGAGCTCAAGAAATGTTTATCTCCAACCCGAGGAGAGACAAGCTGCGCTCTCGCTCTCGCGTGGCTTGATGGCTGCAAAGGAGATGTTTGAGCGCGGTGAAAGGGATGCGAACGCGCTGAAGCGGCTTGTTGAAGAATGCATGCGCTCATCAAAGCTTGTGCGTCCACAATACATTGAGGTTGTAGACGCTGAGACACTTGAACCGGTTGAGCGAATAGAAAGGGACGCAGTGATTGCGGTTGCAGCGTTCGTTGGCAAGGCACGCCTGATTGACAATGTGATTTTGAAACTCGGTTGAACGAGCAGCGCTCATAGCATTTGAACCTATGCAGCCGGCGTTGCTTTGAAGGGGTGGCGAAATCTGAAACGGGCGTCGCAAGTGCGGGGAGCAGCAACAACTGAAGGGGAGAATGCAATTATTTTGGTTGAGTGGAGAAAATGAGCAACTACCAAAACGAAAGAGGCGGATGGCTTAATAGCTGACCCTAAATCAACTGCTTGGCTCCCGAAGGTTAACCGAACTTTGTGTGAATAGCAACTCCGGCAAAGATGATCGTGTGAACATGTAACCGTGTGAACATAGAAGCTACTTGTGTTGGTGAGGTGATGTGTCTTGATGCGCGTCATGCTTAAGTCAAAGATACATTGTGCAACCGTGACGGATACCAACTTAGATTACGAGGGCTCGCTCACGATTGATGCGGCTTTGATGGAGGCTGCCGGATTGATCGCAAATGAGCAGGTTGATGTGCTTAATCTGAACAATGGTGAGAGGTTTACAACCTATGTCATTGAGGGTGGGCGAGGAAGCGGAGACATATGCGTCAACGGGGCAGCAGCAAGGTTGGTTCATAGAGGTGACAAAGTCATCATTCTATCGTATGCCTTGGTGAATGAGGAGGAGTTGGAAGGGCATCGTGTGCGCGTTGTCTTCGTTGATGAGCGCAACAAAATAACTGGAGTGCACGAGAAGACAGCTTTACCTGTGAGGGTTTAAAACCAGCTTGTCTAAGCGAGGGTGATCACGATGCTGGCTAAGTTTCCAGATGGCTTCATTTGGGGTGTTGCAACATCGTCGTATCAGATTGAGGGTGGTTGGAATGAGGATGGTAAGGGGCTTTCAATTTGGGATACATTCTCACACACGAAGGGCAAGATACTTGATAACACTACTGGCGATGTTTCCTGTGACCATTACCATCGTTGGCGTGAAGATGTGGAGTTGATGAAGGAGTTAGGGATAATGGCTTATCGTTTTTCAATCGCATGGGCACGCATTCTTCCGGATGGAAAAGGAAAGGTCAATGCCAAAGGGCTTGACTTCTATAGCCGCTTGGTGGATGCCTTGCTTGAGAACGGCATAACACCATTCATCACGCTATATCACTGGGACTTGCCACAGGCGCTTCAGGATGAGGGTGGATGGGCAAACAGAGATGTAGCCTTTTACTTTGGCGAGTATGCATCGGTTGTAGCTAAGCGCCTTGGGGACAGGGTTAAACATTGGATAACACACAACGAACCATGGGTGGTAGCTTGGATCGGCTACGGCTTTGGCAACCATGCTCCAGGGATACAAAATCACAAGGTGGCACTTCAGGTGGCGCATCACCTGCTTCTGTCACATGGTTTGGCTGTGGAAGTCCTAAGGGATTTGTGTGGCTATAATGCCGAGGTCGGAATTACGCTCAACCTTTCACCAGTGCACTCTGCGAGTGATAGGGAAGAGGACATTGCTGCGGCTAAACGCCACGATGGCTTCCTTAACCGATGGTTCTTAGAACCGTTGTTTGTGGGAGGATACCCAAGCGACATGGTTGAGTTCTATGGAGAACTTATGCCGAAAACTCAACCGGCAGACATGGCTATCATTGGAAAGCGGGTTGACTTCCTCGGTGTGAACTATTATTCTCGCAGTGTTATTGCGCACAACGAGGATTCAAAGCCAGTTAAGGCTATGGGTGTCAAAGTTGAAGGTGCTGAGTATACTGAGATGGGTTGGGAAGTATACCCGGACGGGCTTTATGAAATGCTTGTGCGCTTGGATGGGGAGTATCGTGTGCCCAAAATTTACATCACCGAAAATGGAGCAGCTTATGCCGATGAAGTTTTGCCCGATGAGCGAGTGCATGATGAGAGGCGTGTGAACTACTTGCGCCAACACATATTGGCTGCTCACAGAGCTATAACTGAGGGTGTAAACCTTGCGGGCTACTTCGTATGGTCGTTAATGGATAACTTTGAGTGGGCTTATGGATACACAAAGCGGTTTGGGATCATCTTCGTTGATTTTGAGACGCAAAGGCGTATCATAAAGGAGAGCGGGCATTGGTATAGCCAAGTGATTAGAAACAACGGCATCATAGCCATCTAACCTATCTCCATATTGGCGAACTATTAGTTAGCGGGGGGAAGCAGAATTGAATCCGATTACACCTGCAAAAGGTTTGAAAGGCGTCGTTGTGGATACAACCAAGTTGTGTCTGATTGATGCTGAAAGAGGTGTGCTTGTCTATCGTGGTTATGACATTCACGACCTTGCCACCCATTCAAATTTTGAGGAAGTTGCCTATCTATTGCTCTACAGCAAGCTGCCAATGAGAAAAGAATATGAGTGTTTCTGTGAACAGCTTCGCCAGAATCGCAGTGTGCCAGATGTTGTAGTGGAAATAATTGAACGCATAAAAGATGCACCGCCTATGGATGTCCTTAGGACAGCTGTTTCTGCACTCGGCGCTATTGACCCAGATAGTGGTGATAACTCCTCCGAAGCAACACTCAGGAAAGGAATAAAATTAATTGCTCAACTGCCAACGATAGTGGCAACGCATGAGCGCTTGAGGAGGGGGCTTAAGCCAGTTGAGCCAAATCCCAAATTATCTCACGCTGCTAATTTTCTTTACATGATGCGAGGCAAACCACCCACTGAAGAGGAGGCAAAGGCTATTGACTTGGACTTATTGCTTCATGCTGAGCATAGTTCAAATGCGTCAGCATTCGCTGTTAGAGTAACTGCGTCAACGCTCGCTGATATACATGCGGCAATTGTAGCTGGCATTGCTGCTTTAAAAGGACCGCTACATGGCGGTGCGGCGGAAGCTGTAGCGGATATGGCATTGGAGGTTGGCTCCCCAGAGAGAGCCTATGAATATGTCCGAGAAAAACTCGCACGGAAGGAAAGGATAATGGGGTTTGGACACAGGGTTTACAGGACAGAAGACCCAAGAGCAAGGCACATGAGAGAACTTGCAAAAGTGTTGAGTGAAAAGAGCGGTGATAAGCGCATCTTTGAAACTTTGCTCGCCATTGAGGAGGCAATGAAACCGCTGCAAAGTAAGGGAATTTATGTGAATGTGGATTTTTACTGTGGCTGCATTTATTACTTCCTTGGCATACCAAAGGATATGTATGTTTGCATGTTTGCCCTCGGACGGATTGTCGGATGGGTTGCGCATGCGCTTGAGCAGTATAATGACAATGTCCTTATAAGACCCCTCCTTCACTATGATGGTCCAACAAACTTGCGCTACATTCCAATGGATGAGCGCTGACCGAAAATTTCAGAGTATAATGACTAAAGCCAGTGGCATGGATGACCAAACGCCAACAAACTTTACAGCTCAATTTTAGGCTCGGCGTTAGCCTCGCCCTACGATTTTTCGTGGCTAACACGAGCATTACCGTCAAGGTAGTTCGTAGTAAGGCACGAAGCGTAGTGCCGTCAATGTGAGTGTGAAATGCAAGGTGAGTGCAAAGTGCAAGTGAAATGATAACTTGCACATTGCACCAACTTAACGCCACTTCGCCTCGTGGCTAACTACGAACTTAAACAATAAAGTTTGTGGTAAAGAGAGATGACCTAAAGGGTCTGAGAAATGGGGGGAAGATTCGGGACTTTTTAAGCCATTTGACTAAAGTCTG
>JANXAS010000081.1 GCA_025062195.1 Armatimonadota bacterium | reverse complement strand
TAGATAATTTCGTGTTGTATCAAGTCCCCTATACCAAAGCTCCCTCGCTTTTCCGTTATTTACTGAAGCAAATTCATATAAACCAAATAAAGAAAAAAGAAAACCATTTAAGATATAAGGAATGCGAAGCGAGGTATCTTCCTCAAAAAAGATATTACCTTCACTATCTATCGTTTGAACTCCTCCTTCACTTATAGATAATGTAAATGGAATAAAAGCTTTTTCTGCTGTTTCTAAAAATTTTTCCTCCTCTGTTAGCAAGAAAGCCCGCAACAAAACCGAAATTGCATAAGATTGAGCTAAAGCGGAGATCCAAGGTTTATTATGATTTCCTACAAGAGAGAAATCATAAATCCATATAGCACTTCCATTATGGCAGTATTTAGCATGATCTATTAGCCAATTGGAACATTTCAGAAATTGTGTGTAATAAATTTTATTTTTTGTTTGAATATATTTTTGAAAATTTGCTAATGCATAATGGCACACTGCCCAAGGGTTGTAGCGCTGACCTATGAGACCTCCATAATCAATAAGAGGGATTCCTTCGTTGTCAAAGGGCCCTTTGTAGTCCGCATCGCGGGAAAAATCCAAAAAGTATCCCCTTAAAAGGTCCTGTGGTTTGGTGAGGCGGTGTTCATTTATATCTCCCACATGTGACCAAATACTTTTTACCCCCCCTTTACGGAGTATATATACTCTGATGAGACGGTAACATCGTTCCAAAATGGATGCTCTTTGAAGGAGCAGATGTAGTCTACTATCTCTCCCACTATTACTCATTTTAAGATTTGTTTCATTAGAGATTTAAGATCGTAACTTGGTTTGACGATATACTTATTTAAAGATGTTTAGAATTACACTAACAATGTTTTTTGCTGCTTGCCCATCTCCATAGAACCATGGTGGATTTACTCCAAGTCTTGTCTCCAACGCCGCATTCAAAATTCTTATAGGGTCACAGCCTACAAGCACATTCCATCCAGATTCCACCGTTTCTACCCACTCTGTTTCCTCTCGCAGAGTCACACAAGGGATACGGAAAAAGAATGCTTCCTTCTGGACACCACCGGAGTCAGTAATGATTACACGAGCGTTTTTCTCTAAAACGAGCATATCCAAATATGAGACAGGTTTTATTACATACAATCCATTTGTAGATAGTCTTAATGTTTCTAATTGCTTGCGGGTGCGAGGATGAAGTGGTAAGACAACCGGCAAGCCGCTTTGAGCAATTGCTTTCAACCCTGTTAAAATGGATTTAATCCTTTCCGGATGGTCAACATTTTCTGCTCGATGAATTGTAGCTAATGCATATTGTTTCGGTTTGAGCCCTAATTGCCCTAAAATTCTGGATTTTTGCCCCGCCAATTTAGAGTATTGAAGAGCGGCATCATACATCACATCACCAACTAAATAAACCCCTTTCGTGATCCCCTCCCGCTGCAGGTTTTCCACCGCTTTTGGAGTCGGACAGAAAAGCAGGTCTGAAATATGATCAGTGAGCACCCGGTTAATTTCCTCGGGCATTTTCCGGTTGAAACTCCTTAATCCTGCCTCCACATGCGCTACAGCAATGCCTAACTTTGATGCTGCAAGAGCACCAGCCAAGGTGCTGTTTGTGTCCCCATAAACCAGAACCAAATCCGGCTCTTCTTTGATAAGAACTTCCTCAATTCGCTTAAGCATCTCGCCAGTCTGGTAACCATGAGTGCCCGAACCTACTCCCAGATAATAATCTGGTGCCTTTAACCTTAGCTCATCGAAAAACACCTGTGACATTTCATAGTGGTAGTGTTGCCCCGTGTGAATCAAAATTTCATAAATTAACCTGTTAGGATTTTTTGAATTATGACGCTGTATAGCATTAGAAACAGGGGCAGCCTTGATAAGTTGTGGGCGGGCGCCAACTATTGTAACCAGCTTTAAGGGCTTGTTAGTCATGCTCTGATGGCGATTT
The DNA here is from genome assembly GCA_025062195.1 of Armatimonadota bacterium. Classification (GTDB taxonomy): domain Bacteria; phylum Armatimonadota; class Fervidibacteria; order Fervidibacterales; family Thermosaccharophagaceae; genus Thermosaccharophagus. The sequence goes on along the minus strand of JANXAS010000081.1, from coordinate 8,479 downwards.
AAATTCACACTGTTAAGGTCTTTCTTTTTCAACGCGGTTCTCATTAAGCTGTTGATACCGCTTCCCACAAGATTGACAAACTGCTTTCCTATCGGCAAACCTTAGTTTCTCTCCACATTCGCAAACCCATCCAACTATCCTTGCTGGCACTCCTATAACTAAAGCATAATCTGGCACATCTTTTGTTACAACTGCCCCTGCGCCAACAAATGCATATTGCCCTATAGTCACACCACAGATGATTGTGCAATTTGCCCCCAAAGTCGCCCCTCGTTTGACAATTGTCTGACGAAATTCGTTTTTCCGTTCTATCTCACTTCTTGGATTTATTACATTCGTGAAGACCATTGATGGACCGCAGAAAACATAATCTTCTAATTCCACTCCTTCATAGACTGAGACATTATTCTGAATTTTGACATTATTCCCAATGCGAACGTTTCTTCCGATAAACACATTTTGTCCTAATATACAGTTTCTTCCTATTTTCGCACCACTCATTACATGAGTATAATGCCAGATTTTTGTTCCTTCTCCTATTTCTGCACCTGGATCCACTGTCGCTGTTGGGTGAACGAAATATCCCCCTTTTTTATCCGGATTTTCCACCAATGAGACAACTTTACCTTTTTGTTCCATTGATTTCTGAGCAGCCTCCAGAACTTGTAATACTTGCAAGGCACTTTCACTATCTGTCAATGGGCGCTTTCGGGTGATGATGCAATCCAAAAAGTGTTCACATTCAATCCTTAAAGGTTCTTTTTCCTCAAGTAGGACACTGCAAGCCTCTGCGCTGTTGGCGACCGGGGTTTGCCCCTTTACCCGATCAATTCGGTGTGGATATAAAACTAACTTTTCAGACCAAGGTTTTGTGTCCTCAAAAACAGCCATTTGCTTGTCACCAATAATGATAAAACGGTGTTCCTTGAAAGGATGAAGCCAACTTACAAAAATGTGTGCTTGAACATAGTTGGGGAAATACAAAATTGTTAAAGTAACATCGGCAACCTCACGGCCAAGATATGCCCTGCCATGACAGGCAACTTCTTCCGGCATGGTGCCCAAAAATCTCAAAAATAAAGCAATATCATGGGGCGCAAAACTCCAAAGGACATTCTCTTCAGTTCTAATTCGCCCTAAGTTCAACCGGTGTGAATAGAGGTATTGGATTTGCCCCAACTCTCCACTGTTAACAAGTTGCTTGAGTTTTTGGATGGCGGGATGATACTCAAGCACATGCCCAACCATAAGAATACGGCCCATTTCTTCCGCCTTTTTTGCCAATTTCTTGCCATCCGCGACACTCAAGGATATTGGTTTTTCCACTAAGACATCCTTCCCTGCCTCCAGCGCAAGAGATGTCAAATAAGCGTGGGTGTTAGCAGGAGTTGCGATGACAACTGCATTAATGTCTGAGCGCTCCAGGATTGGTCTTATATCGGTAAACTTTTCTGCTGGGTAGCGAGAGCACACTTCTTCAAGCCTTTGAGGGTTTGAGTCTACGATTGCCCTCAAGACACCCAAGGAATGGAAAATGCGCACATGGTTAATTCCCCATGCTCCAGCGCCTATAACTGCTATCCCAACTTCGTCCATTTTCAAGCACCTCTAAAAATAAATCAGTCAAACATTGCGTTTATTCTGATCAAACTGGATAAAAATTGTAATTTTGGTAGGTTTCCCCCACGCCCATTTCAATTGCGTAACTCCTAAGGAAAAATGGACGAAGCACTATTTTTCACGGATTATGCCTCTTGAGAGGCAAAGGGCGTTTTGAAACATTTTATCATTTTATGTCAATTATCATTTTAATTGGCACAATGCGCCGCCCTTTTGAGTATAGGGATAAGTGCACACAATTTTTGTTCTGCCCATGCTATTAACTAAATCCTCAGATTTCATATGATTCCAATTTTCTAACCATGCTTGCGTCTATATTGACTGACACAGCTCTGCCGAGCATTTCAATTCCGACAATTAATTTGTGCCTTTTGCCAATTTCCATCAAGTATCCTCTTGCCCCTTTGAAGCGTCCTTTGACAACTTCAACTAAATCCCCAACCTTCAAAAATGGATGCCCTTCTACCTCATTTGCCCCGTTTAAGACTATCCGAACTGACTCAATTTCCTCATCAGGTATTGGGGTGGGAATTCCATCGCAATCAACAAATTTGAGAACTCCGAGTACCTTCTTGATAGCGAGGTATGCCTCTTTCGTCAACACACACCGAACAAATAAATACCTTGGAAATGCTGGCTTTTCAATCAATTCGTCTCTTCGTCGGCTCCAAACTTTAATGCACGGCAGGAAAGCCTTAAAACCCATCGCGTTAAGGGCAGAAAAGACCCGTTTTTCGTAATTGACCTTCGTAAAAATTGCATACCACCTCTCACGATACCTATCCCACATGGCGCCATCCCTCACAATCTTCCCCTACTCATTATCGCACAAGCAAAATTAAGCCAATCCCAAGCAAATTGGCGAAAACTTGCCTAAATATTTCTGATGTTTTCGGGCTCTCTTTATATATGATAACTCTTGGTGGGACAACTATATGATCTCCTGCACTTATTACGGTTGACATCTTCGCCCTCACAACCGAGCCATTAGCTTTCACAATGAAGATTCGTTCTGTATCTGCGTCCCTTGTTAACCCGCCAACTTGGTTAAGATAATAACGAACTGTCTTGTTCGGGACGAAAGTAACAGAACTCGGCAAGAAGACAGCACCGGAAATTGTGACAGTTGTTGGGCGCTGTGGAATGTAGATTTCATCTCCGTCTTCAAGAACGATATCTCCTTCTTTCCCATTTGTGACTAATATTAACGGTAAATTGACAATTACCCGTCCACTCGGGACCGCTGCAGTTAACGGCATCGGCGGTGCTGCAATAGCTTCGCCGGGCTTCGTTGCCTCAACAATGGCTTCAGCTACTGCTTGAGCAGCAGCTACTGCTGCTCTTCCCTCTATTTCCTGTCCAGACTGAGCTGGCATTATTGTTGGTATTCCCTTCAAAACTTCCTCAGCTTTGACACCGTGAGCGGCAAGAAAAGAGGCAAATTTTTGGTAGTTATATCGGTTTATACTTGCGATAAGCCTTTTTGTCACTTCTTGTTGGTGTGGGCTAATTATAACATCTCTTTGCCTTCTAAAAATAACTCCGTCTGGAAAGGCTACCTCCGTCAATCCACCCGCTCTTTGGATAAGTTGGTAAAGGGTTTCACCCCTCCTTATGGCATAAACCCCCGGATATTTCACCTCTCCCGTAATTTTTACTGTTCTAACTGTCCGAACATATTCCTTAACAAGTTTTATATTTATCCTATCGTTATTTTGCAACCTCATATTATGGCTCTCATCACCTTCATCAAGCAACTTTTCCAAATCAACATACAGGATTTCTGTCCCCTTCTCACCCATAGGTCGCCCAATTTCAGCGACTTTATGCGCATTCGGCAATAAACCGCCGGCAAGATAAATCAAATCTTTGATGCTCATTCCCTCCGTCAATGGATATATGCCAGGTCTTTGAACTGCACCACTGATTGTAACAAACTGGTCTTGTCTTTCTGGCTCCTGCTCTCTTAAACTGTATATGCGTAGCTCGTCTCTATCTTGCAGCAGCAAGTTATGTTCCGGGTCACCGTCTAATGCTCTCTCAAGATTAATCTCAATCAACTTTGTCCGCCCATTTTCAAGATAACGAATTAAATGTGCCCGCTTCTTATATGCATCAAATGTTAAGCCACCAGCTTCAATTATCAAATCGGTTACCCTTATGTTCTCCCTGCGTGCATATTCACCAGGTTTTCTAACCTGCCCAATTATCTTGACTATTCTTGGCAAAAATACATCATCTATGGAATAGATAAGCAATTCATCCCTGTCTTGTAAAAATATGTTGTGTGCTGGGTCATTTTGTTGAGCTTTCTCTAAGTCTATAGTTATGAGTCTTTTCTTTCCATCTGCATCCTCACGAATTAGCCATGCACACTTCAAGTATGCCTGTGGCAATACGCCAGCCCGGAAAATAAGGTCAGATATCCGCATTCCTTCGTCCCTTTCAAATATTCCCGGTCGGCGCACTGCGCCTCGCACTACAACTTGCCTCGGAAGCAAGACCTCGTCGGTCGCGTAAATGATGAGTTCATCGCGTTCCTGCAGCGGTATATTTTGAGAGGTGTCATCATCTCTTACGCGCTCAAGGTCTATCGGGATGAGTATCCTTTGTTCGTTGGTGACATAACGAATTAATTCCGCTCGTTTCAAGTAAGCATTTGGCAATGTGCCTCCCGAGGCAAATATTAGGTCTTTTATTGTCAATCCTTGGGTATACTCATATGTTCCCGGTCTTCGCACCGCACCTCTGATTTGCACTTGTGGTGGCAATCTAACTTCGTCGTATGAGTAAACTACAACTTCATCCCTCGGCATCAGTGGAATATTTGAAGCTCCATCACCGCGTTCAAGTGCTTCAAGATCAATTGGGATAATTTGGCGAACTCCATTACCGTTATCCCTTTTCAACTCGGCACGCTTTAGATAGGCATTTGGGAGCGCGCCTCCGACTCGGAAAATGAAATCTTTCAATGTGAGACCTTCGGTGTATTCATAAACTCCAGGGCGTCTAACTGCACCAATAATTGTTACCTGAGGCGTCAATTTGGCTTGTTCAAATGAATAAATTATGATTTCGTCTCTTTCTTTTAACTCCAGATTTGCATTTCCATCGCCGTTCAGTGCTGCTTCAAGATCAAATGCAATAATCTGCCTCAATCCATTGCCATTATCCCTGAAAACTTCCGCTCTTTTCTTGTAAGCTCTATCCGGTGGCAATCCTTCAGCCCTTTCAATTAGGTCTTTGACTTTCATGCCCTCATACCATTCATATACTCCGGGACGGTTTATTGCCCCACTTATACTAACTATGCGCCTCTTTTCGGGAAGAACTTGCAACACGACCACTTCGTCTCCATCTTGCATTAATACATTTTGTTCTGGTTTCGGATTTGTGAAGAGTTCGCTAACCAAAATGTCCTGAATAAGCTTCCTCTGATTGTTTATAATTCTGTGCACCCTCACCCTTCCAAGATATGCACTTGGCAAAACTCCGCCCGCAAGTTCAATGATATCCCGCAATCTTTCGCCACCGATAATTTCATAAATTGCGGGGCGTTTTACCTCACCTTTTACTATCACTGTTGGACCCACAACTGGGATGTGGACAACATCCCCCTCCTCAAGCGGAACATCCCCAGATTTATCCCCTTTCAGCAGGAAATCGTAGAAATCAATTGTTTTTGCAACTTTCCCTCCCCTTATGAGTCGAATTTTCCTAAAACTGCCCCTCCTTGATACTCCTCCCGCCATTGCAAGTGCATTGAAAACTGTTGAAAGCGGGCTCATAAGATAAGGTCCCGGGCGCACAACCTCTCCGGTGACATTAATCTGAATTGAGCGAAGTTTTGCCAAACGAGCGCTCACTTCAATTCCAACGAAGAGCTTGCCGAGTGTTCGCCTTGCCTCATTCTCAAACTCTCGTATTGTTAATCCTGCTGCTGTTATTTTTCTTCCTGCCGGAAGTTGCACATTACCCTCTGGGTCAACTTCAAGATTGACGACCTCAGGGAGCATTACTGGACTCCAATAACGAAGTTCAATTACATCTCCCACTCCAATTCGGTATGCCGGTGGAACTGTTGTCAATGGCGGAAGCAACACATTTGGGTTTGCAAAGTATGAAGAACCAAATAGTTCCATTGTTTCCTCAGTTATTGTTGTAACCGCTGGTGGTATAGTTGGTTGCGTTGCTGGCACTGTAGAAATTGGTTCTTGATACGGCAATTCAAACAAACGAACTTCATCAATTAATGCATCGGCTGTTGTATTTGGCTTAATACGAAAGCCAAGCCGCATTGATGATGCTTCGTCAGGGGCTTGCACATTTCTCGCTATACTTTGGTATATGCCAATATTTTGTGATGCTTCAACAAGTGATAGGACTATTTCCTTACCTGACGGTATGAAAACGATGAACAGCTGTAGGGCATCTGGGTCACTCAGAGAGAGCACCTTAACGAATGCCGAAATTGTATAAACTGAGCGTGGTTGCGCGCGCACCTCTTGATAAAATCCAATTGGAGCTGCTCCTATCGTAGTTGGAACCTTTGTAAATAACCTTGCAGCAAATCTTCCGTCTCTCGGATCAACCTCAATTTTAACGCCGCTCGTTGAAGTCGCTGGCGATGTGAATGTCCATCCAATTGGATTGCCAGCTGCATCAATTTCTTCAAATGATGGATTACGAAGCTCAACCACTTGTGGTGCTCTGGTCGGCACAATATTCTGTGTTTTGATTTGTGCAACACAATAATACCATCCCACAAATACAGTTATTAACATCCCTGCACTTACAGTCATCCTTCTCCGGCGATGCGCCATTTTTAAATCACCTTCCAAAACCGCTATCTTGCTGGCTTTGCATTGATGGTTGCGTTAATCTTAACATTCTCATTCTAACCGAATGCGTTGCAAGGGATATAAAAACACTCAAAATTAGCGCCAAGAAACCACCAATAACGATAGCGAGTTTGATACTTGGTGTGGTGTGCTTATAAGGTGGCACTGCCCGATCAAGCACTTCAACTTCTATGCCTTCGTATCTTTCCGCCATCTGAGCGCGCAACAACTGATCCATAAGCAGTTTGTATGCATTTTCAGCTATTTCAAACTCAACACGCTTTCGGCGCCATTTATCCATTGATAAAGTGAGGCTGTTAAGCTCATTCTCAGTTTGCTTAAGCATGCGTTGTAAAGCATTTGCTCGTGCGCTTGCAGCCACATATTGCGCTTGAAGTTCAGCAAGCCCAGGCGCGATTTGTTCCTTTGCGCTTTCACTCCATCGCTGTATTTCTTTATCAAGCTGCTGGCGAGCTTCAGCTACCCGTCCCTTTTGCTCACGGACAAGTGGATGCTCCTCACCATACTTTAGCCGTAAGCTGGCGTAGGCAAATTCCTCCTGCTGTAACCTCTCTTTGAGCCTCTCCAGCACAGGTGTCAACCCTTGCTTAACTTGCAAGTCAAGTAGTTTTGAAAGGCGTTCAAGTTGAGCAATGGTTGCATTGGCTTCAGCCTCAGCCTTCGTTACTTCCACCGAAAGCTGAGCATACCTATCAACTAATCGGGCTACAGAGCCATCAAGCAATGCAGCAGCCATTGGGGTTGGAAGGTTTGGCACAATAGGAATATGCTCATAAGCGTGCTTCACTTCCTTCAAACGCTGCTCAATAAATTCACGATACACCCTTGAGCGAGCCACCTTTGTGGTTTTAAGAAAATCGCTTAACGCCTCAACATATTCATTTGCAACCCTTGCCACCAATTGCTTAACCCTTCCGTCATTTTCACCATACTCAAACCCACGGGGGTGTTTTGGCCTCCATAACGGGAATCTCGGTGTGCCAACAAGTTTTACAGATACCTTTACTGTTGGGTCTTTTACGGATATTTTTGTCGCTTTACTCAACTCTTCAATTGCATCGTCAATAATGTTGACATTGAAATAGTCCATCAGTCCAGTCTTGCGTATTACTCTTTCCCGGATGCGCCTGCTTTCAAGGACTGCTCTATACAGTTCAGCCTTTGGTTGCGTAATAAAGCCACCAGCTAAATCTGCTTGTGCAGCCAAAGCGCCAAGCAATGATTGTAGTTGTGGTGTTGGCGCTACCGGCATAAGCACAGATGCAGTTGCCGAATAGGTGCGTGGCATAAGGCATGCTGCAATGAATCCGCTGAGAAAGATGCCACCAATGGTCGCCAAAATAATAAACTTGCGGGCATTCCACAAGATACCGACCACTTCAAACAGATCCACTTCCTCTTCATCCTGACGCTCTTCAACCATAGTTTTCATAATCCCTCCACTTTAATTCTTGCGCGCATCCTTGCACCCTACACCATGAAGTTCCTTTGGTATGCAGGCTATGCTAAATTATAGCGCACTTGTGATAGCGATAACAGATGCGAGATAAGGTGAACACTATGGCTAAGGCATTCCGTTCTAATGATGAAATGGAGCTCTTTAGGGCAGCATGTTGTTCATTCGGTATCCATTTGAATACGCCACAAGTTGAAAAGTTCAAGATGCTGCTTGAAATGTTGCTTGATTGGAACAAGCGTATAAGTCTCACTGCTATCACAGAGCCTTCAAAGATTGTGATTGAGCACTTTGTTGATTCGCTCGCGCCAATTGCACATGGGTTGCTTTCCGAGGGAATAAGCATCATTGATGTCGGAACCGGAGCAGGCTTTCCCGGCTTACCTATTGCGATTGCGCTGCCAACAGCGTTTGTTGCACTCTTGGATGCCTCGCGGAAGAAGATGACCTTTCTCAGCGCAGTTAGGGAGGGCATCGGTTTAACCAATGTTGAACTTTGTCATGGGCGTGCAGAAGAGTTAGCTCGCAGACACGAACATCG